>NZ_BKGB01000010.1:0-173011 GCF_008980925.1 Acinetobacter sp. TUM15071
TTATATATTTAGGGTCTGAACGATGAATATTGCGATTGTAGGTGCAGGTATGGGCGGTTTGACTGCTGGTATCGCTTTAAAAAAATTTGGTCATCAGGTCACGATTTACGAACAGGCAGCCGAAATATTACCTGTTGGGGCTGCGATTTCACTTTGGTCAAATGGCGTCAAGTGCCTAAATTATCTCGGATTAACCGATCAAATTCAAGCTTTAGGTGGGCAAATGGAATCTTTGGCTTATATTGACGGACTAAGCCAACAAACCATGACCCAATTTAGTTTAACACCTTTATATAAAGAAGTTGGACAACGTGCCTATCCTATTGCCCGAGCGGATTTGCAGCAATTGTTAATGCAACAATTTGGTTTGGAAGATATCAAACTGGGCATGAAAATGACCGCAATAGAAACTCATCAAGAAGATGTCACGGTCCATTTTCAGGATGGCTCGCAAACCACAGCCGATCTACTAATTGGTGCAGATGGTACGCACTCTCTCACTCGACAATTTGTACTTGGCTATCAAGTCGAACGCCGCTATGCAGGCTATGTCAATTGGAACGGACTGGTCGAGGTAGATGAAAATATTGCCCCTGCTCTGCAATGGACCACGTATATTGGTGAAGGCAAACGTGTTTCACTGATGCCTGTTGCACAAAATCGTTTTTATTTTTTCTTCGATGTGCCATTAGCTGCAGGACTGACAAATGATCGTGAATATTATAAACAAGAGCTAAAAGCACATTTTCAGGGTTGGTGTCAGCCTGTACAAAGACTCATAGACTGTTTAGATCAACAAAAAACCAATCGTGTTGAAATCCATGATATTGAACCTTTTATGGATTTCTATAGAGGACGAGTGGTATTGTTAGGTGATGCAGCTCACAGCACCACACCCGATATTGGACAAGGCGGCTGCCAAGCGATGGAAGATGCGATTTACCTTGCCCGTGCCCTGCAAATCAATACCTTCGGTTTAGATGATGCCTTAACACGCTACCAAAACAAACGGAATGATCGAACCAAAGAAATGGTACTCAGAGCACGTAAACGTTGTGATATCACTCATATGAAAGATCCAGAAGTGACTCAAGAATGGTATCAATCACTATATCAGGAACAAGGCTCACATATCATGCAAGGGATTATTAGCAATATTATTGGTAATCCACTGGATTAAGTATTTATCTTTTTAACTCCCCCCAATCAAGGGGGCTTTTTTTAGCTTTTTGATCATAAAAAAATGCACACCTCTTGTGAGGTATGCATTAGCTACAATCGCTCAATCAATTAAAACTTATAACTCAACGCAAAACGGTTTTGTAAAAAATTCTTGTCATAGCGTGGCGAAGTCTGAATCCCAGCAAAATTACTGACACTGAAACCTTTTAAAGCACCTGTGAAATTATAAATACCGAATAGCATATATTCTGATTGATTACGGCTAGCGGTACTCTCGGTCTCTTTTAAATCCATAAATGAATAACGTGCCCCAGCAATCACTTGATCTGTTAGTTTACCCTCTAAGGACAACATCAAAGCATTGCCCGCACCTAAATCCTGGGTACTGGTAAAAAAGGGTTGTGCAAAGATTTCACCAGATGAGGTTTGACTAGCATACGGCATTAATAAGGCACCATTTAAATAGCTGTTCTGGTCTGGCTTAATATAGTTATAGGCGACCTTCAAACTAGCGGCAGGCAATACTTTAAAAGTAGCCTGTACACCCCAAACCTGACTGTTGATCTCACCAGCAAATGCTTTACCCTGATCCTTACCAGACATATATTGTAGTGAAAATTCAGGAGCATATTTCAGTTGTGAAAATCCAAGGTCCGCTTGGGTATAAATCAAGCGTAGATAGTCATCATAGTCTTGATACCAGAGTTGTGTCTTGAGGGTTTTATTCGCGTCTAACTCAAAACGTTTTCCTACACCAATTGACCAAACGCCATCCGTTTCGACTTTTGAATTTTGGCGTGAGCTTTTAGTAAACTCATCTTCAGCATAACTTTTATATTTATTAACCTTAGTCAAACGTAGGAAATCATATTGGTTGCCGATCTGCACATCTGCGGCTTGATATAAAAACATCAGTACACGGCGGTCTGCGTAGTCTCCCATAAAAGGTAAATTTAAACGCTGATTACCCACCGTCACCCGAGCCAAATCATTTTTCCATGTCAAATAAGCTTCTGCTAAACCATCACGATCTTCTTTTAATTCAGAAACTTCATCATTTTTGTTCTTCTCGTCTAAACGACGCTGAATATCATAACCAACAGCGGCCTGTACCCCATAAAAAGGAGCGGTCTCATATTTGATATAGCCACCGATCACAGCTGTATCTTGGTTTAAATTATTGACAAAATAGCCATTATTCAAAGAATAATAGGCTGATTTCACTGCACCATGCACGCTGCCACAACTCAATGCTGTAGATATCATTGCAACTGAATCATTGCGAGTCTGACAGTCCTGTTGCAAATTAAACAGCCCATTTAAGCTGGTATCTGCCGCCCATGCTTGCATTGCAGCGGTCATCGCGATGGTCAATGTTAATGCATTTAATTTAAGATTTCTCATGAGTATTTCCCCGAAAGTTAGATCTAAAAATCGCTTTAGGTCTGTAAAATCCTGTTTTTAGCTTTTTCAAGACAAAAACTCCCCTAGACCTATTCATAAATGAATAAGCGACTTTTAAATTTTTGTTGATTAAAAAAATGGTTGTATTAGAGATCCACCTCTAAATCGATATTGATCAATGCCCTGAATTTAATGGCAAAGTCGCAACATCCACAGATTTCTTGTTAAATGGCAAATGATTGAAAATGATATTGAGTAAAATTGCAGTGATACACGCCGAGCTAATGCCTGAATGCAACAAGGTTTTTACCCACACTGGAAATTGTGCATAAAACTCCTGATTCACAATTGGGATCATGCCAATTGCCAGTGAAGTCGCCACGATGATCAAATTTTTATGGTCGTTATAATCCACTTTGGCTAAAGTACGGATACCACTTGCAGCAACTGTACCAAACAGTACAATGCCTGCCCCACCTAGTACTGGCATTGGGATTGAAGCAACTAGACGTCCCACGATTGGCAATAATCCCAAGATGATTAAAATTCCCCCCGCAGTCGCCACCACAAAACGGCTTTTCACCCCTGTAATGGCAACCAGCCCGACATTTTGAGCAAAAGCCGTTTGCATAAATGAACCAAAGATCGGAGAAATCGCACTCGATAACATATCCGCGCGCAAACCATCACCAATACGTTTCGAATCAACTTTAGTTCCAACAATTTCACCAATCGCAATAATATCGGCGGTGGTTTCCGTCATGATCACCAAGGTCACAATTGTCATGGAAAGAATGGCAGAAAACTCAAATACAGGAGAACCGAAATGGAAGAAGCTAGGTAAGGCAAAAATGGAACCTGATGTAACTTTGGAGAAATCGGCAAATCCAGCAATATAAGCAAGCACAGTCCCTAGAATGATTGCCGCCAGAATTGCGAGCCGACGTAGAATCTGGCTACGCAACATACTAAAAATAATCACAATCGCCAGCGTCATCACCGCCAGACCGACATTAGCCGGATCACCCCAGTTCTCAGCTTTGGGATTACCTCCCATAATCCAGCGGATCGCTACAGGCAGCAATGAAATACCAATCATGGTAATCACACAACCGGTTACGACGGGTGGAAAAAAGCGAATAATTTTTGCGAAAAATGGCGTCAGCAATAAACCAATTAAAGAGGCGACGATTACAGCACCAAAGGCAGATGCTAATCCTCCACCCGTGCTCACAATAGCCAGAATGGTCGCAACACCTGCAAATGATACCCCCTGTACAATCGGTAGTTTAGCCCCAAAGTGTTTAAAGCCAATGGTTTGCAAGACCGTAGCAATTCCTCCGACAAATAGCGCGGCTGCAACCAACAATCCAATTTCAGAAGCTTGCAATCCTGCTGCGGCCCCGATAATTAAAGGTGGTGCGATAATGCCCCCATACATGGTCAAGACATGCTGCAATCCATACATCAGATTTTTATTCATGCCTAAATATTGATGTTCTGCGGATGTATTTGTTTCTGATTCTGAACGTATATTGTCTTGCTGCATGGGTTAATTCCTCAAATTAAGTTCATGATGTCCACATTGTTAAGTTATGTTTAGCTGCCGCGATAAGTTGAGTAGGAAAAAGGACTGATTAATAAAGGTACGTGATAGTGCTGTTGCGTATCCACGACCTTGAAATCGATACAGACGCTTGGATAAAAACTGTCTGTGTTCAAAGCCTGAAAATAATCCCCCACTTCAAAAATCAATTGATAATTGGCTTGGATGAATGAGTCGATTTTAAATGCAGGAATACGGCCATCTGCATCTGTGAACTGTTCATCCAGCAAAATATATTGATGATTGATTTCCTGACGTAATTTCACCAATACCTGACGAGCTGGCTGACCAAGTGATGCATCTAAAATATGTGTGCTAATACCCGCCATTATTGAATCTCCTGTTTTAAACGAATCAAGGCAATTTCCGCCAACTGTTGTTTTACTTCGGCTTGCTCTTGTTCTGCTGTGTTTTTGAGTCTGCGTTGCAGCTCAGACAGTATCTGTTGCCCTGAACGACCTGCTGCACGAATCAGATAGATATGCCCAAATTTGTGCTCATAATCTAAATTGCCCTGATAAAGTGCCAGTTGCAGCACGGCATCCGTTTCAACTTGAGCTTGTTCACGTTGAGAAAATTGCTGTTCTTTTTCTGACAAAACCGCTGCCGCTTTTTTCTCGCCAATACGTGGATGTTGCGCCAAGGCAGCTGAGATTTCAGGCCATTGCCAAGTTTGCGCTTGCTCAGTAGCAGTCTGATAAAACTGTTCTATAGATAGATAAGGACGTTGCTGTAGCAATTCAGACATCCAAGTAGGGATATGCACACAGCTCTGTAAGACTTGACTTGCCTCTACAGTGCCTAATTGATTGAATGTTTCAAGTTGCATAGCTGCTCCAATTTATCGCATTGTCAGACTGGTCTGACCAGATAGCATAAATTAAGCAATGAATATGCCAATTGTTACTCCCTAGGCCACAAATATCATCAAGATAGCCTTTTATTCGATTGAAATAAAAAACGGCAATCACTAAGGATTGCCGTTTTTTGATAGAGATTAAAAAAGTTTAGTTCAAACTATACGCAATTACATAATCACCATGATCAGGCGATTGACGTGCACCGCCCGCGGTAATCAGCACATACTGCTTGCCATTTTTCGGAGATACATAGCTGATCGGTGTCGCTTGGCTACCTACAGGTAAGCGCGCTTTCCACAGTTCCTTACCAGAAGATGAATCCAATGCGCGCAAGTAATAATCCTGAGTTGCAGCAAAGAATACCACCCCACCTTGTGTTGCCATTGGTCCACCAATGGTTGGCATTCCAATCGGTGCTTTAAGCCCCATTTTGATACCCATTGGGCCAGTATCTTGCACGGTTCCCATTGGTACCTGCCATGCAATTTGGCGGGTTTTCATATCAATTGCGGTCATGGTGCCATAGGGTGGTTTTTGGCATGGGATATTCAACTTCGACCAGAAGCGATCTTTGTTAACTTTATAAGGTGTGCCTTTCATTGGTACTGCACCCATACCTGTATTGACTTTCTCTCCGCCATTGGCTTGAACAGCCAAGTCTTCTGGCGTTTGTTCAATCAATTGAATCCACAGTCCTAAACGCATGTCATTGACGAACATATATTGATGACTTGGATCAAAGGCGATACTACCCCAGTTCATACCGCCCAACGAACCTGGGAAGCTCAAAGACTTATCGGTACCAGGTGCAGTAAATAAACCTTCATAGCGCATTGATTTAAAGTTAATTCGGCACATCAACTGGTCAAATGGCGTAGCACCCCACATATCCGATTCAGTTAAGGTTTGATTGCCAATTTGCGGCATTTCCACCGAACGTGGTTGAGTTGGGCTGTATTGCTCACCTTTGATATCGGCAGGTTTAACTGGCTGCTCAATCACTTTGGTGAGTGGTTGGCCCGTTACTCGATCTAATACAAAGAACTGGCCTGATTTGGTACCAATCACCACAGCGGGTTTATTGCTGCCATCTTGCATTGGGAAATCCACCAAGCTTGGTTGCATTGGTAAGTCAAAATCCCATAGGTCATTATGAACGGTCTGATAGACCCACTTTTCCTTGCCTGTGGTTGCATCCAAAGCCAGAACAGATGAGTTGTATTTGTGGTCCAATGGTTGACGATTACCGCCCCACACATCGACAGATGAGCTACCCATTGGTAAGAATACTGTATTCATCTGCGGATCATAAGACATGGCTGCCCAAGAATTGGCAGAACTGCGCTTATAGGTTTCACCTTCTTTTAACACATGGTTTGGATCTGGATTGCGTGGATCAAAAGCCCAACGTAATTCACCTGTAATGACATTGTATGCACGAATTACACCACCCGGCATATCGGCAGCAAAGTTATCGGCAATACGGCTACCCACCACAATTACCGTACCCGCAATAGTTGGCGCAGAAGTCACCTCAAAACGTGGTGCTGTTGTGCCCTCACCTAAACCTTTGAGTAGGTCAACCGTACCTTCCACACCAAAGTCTTTACAACGTTCGCCCGTGTCTGCATTGACTGCAATTAAGCGACCGTCCGGTGTATTGGTATAGACTCGACGTAAGCATGAAGTATTATTTGCCACCGCTTTTACCTGTGTCGCTCCAGCCAGAGTCGGCTGAACCAAGGCTTGGGTAGAATCAAAATAAGCAACCCCTCTACATCGCTCCCATGCATCTGACTTCGAGTTGACTTCGGCTTTCCAGAGTTGTTTACCTGAGTCTGCTTCCAACGCGAAAATATTATTATGCGGAGTACATAGGAAAATCTTATTGCCCACTTGTAGCGGCGTCATTTGATCTTCTGCACCATTTCCCGAACCTGTGGTGAAATCACCCGTCCGAAAACGCCAAACCTCTTTTAATTGATGTACATTGTCCCTTGTGATCTGATCCAGTGCAGCAAAACGGCTCCCTCCTGAATCCTGACCATAATGCGCCCAGTTGGTCTGCTTCATATCGGTTTTTACAGGAATCAGTGGTAATACCTCACCAGAAGCCGTCACGGTTGGATGAGGTTGGAACATCTGATAGAGACCAATCACCATACCAATAACCGTCAATATACCTAGACCATAAGCAGGTAAATCTGTGCTCGGTTGAAATTGATAACGACGGATGGCAGGTAAAGTAAACATCAGCGCGGCAAATAAGCCTGCTGGAAACATCAGTCTTGAAAATAAAGGCCAGAACTCCCAACCTGCATCAATCAATGACCAGATGATCGTTCCTGCAAAAACCAGACTGAATAACCATACGCCCAATGCTTTTTTCTTAAAAATAAAAACAGCAGAGATGAGTGTGAGTACACCCGAGATCACGAAATACCATGATCCGCCTAAGGTCGCCAGCTTTACGCCACCGACTGTAAAAAACAGTCCTGTCAGCAGCAAAACTAAGGCCAAAATAAAGCACCATATTTTCAGTATGGTATGTGAGCTTGAAGATTCAGACATCTGTCATACTCCTGTATTAGAAATTCACACGCATGCTCAGGCCCGCAACCCATGCATCATCAACCTCTTTAACACCCGCAGGTTGATGAATATATTGCAGGTTCGGTCTTAACATGACCGCAGGTGACCACTGATAGGTATAATTCAGCTCAACATTGAGCTCATCACGCTGTACGGGTACATAACCTGCAGCAAGCGCATCGTATTGGTCATAACCACGACTCTGGTTAATTTCAATCTGACGATCTTTATAACGATCATTTACGAGGTAATTGGCAATACCAAAACCAATTGAGTCATTTGGACGACGATCAAAAGGTCCTTTGTACCAAAGTGCCAGTTGCTGGGTACTGTTGACTGCTGTAGTGGCTTTATCATTAACTACGGCATTGAAACTGACGTACAAACCACGTTTCGGATCGTCACCTTTTTGGCTGAGTTGTTGTTGTGCATTGAGCCAGAAACTATGTTTACCATCATGTACCTTGCCCACGGTTGCAATATCATTTGCTTCAGCAGTTGAATACAGTGCCCCGACTTTATATTCGCCTGATAAGCCATTGAAGGCAGCAAGTTTTGGTCGCCATGCCAATTCGACTGGAATGGTTGCGCCTTTGACATGATCCATATCCAGATTAAAACCATCACGATTGCGATCAGTTTTAATATTGTCTGGATTGACTTCATAGACACCGACACCTAACGCCCATTCAGGTGCGAATTGATATTTAACATTGGCGCCCCATAATCCAACAGGTAAGTTGTACCAGATTGAACCAATCGACTTCCCAAGCTGTCCGCCACACAATAATAAATTCTGGAATTCACATTGTGAGCCATTAAAATCTTCAGACATGCCCATACGGCCAATCTTGAACTGCACCGTATTATCAACGAAGCCCTTTTTCACCCATGCCTGACTCAGGCGCCAGATTTTGCCGCGACCATAGATTTCCTGTGAATTACCTAGCGCACTAGAACGAGGATCTTTAATCCGATCCAGCGTCAGCGCATTACCATCGCGTTTTGTGATTAAAAGGCTGGCTCTGGTATCTTTCCAGCCTGCAATTTTCTCTAAGTCAAAATTGGCACCTAGCGACAGTTGTGCAGCATTTTTAAAAACATTGTCATCGTTATAGCCACCATCCAGATTGGTCGCAGCTTGACTCATGATCGAGGCCGTAAATTTATAGCCTTCTTTTTCCAGTTTCTGACGCTGACCATTCCAGTCACCAAGTAACCATTGGCGATCCTGTGACCAAGCTTGATCTGCAAAGCTAGATTGAGCAGCACATACAGCCACTGCCAGACAGCTCATTTTAAGCAATAATGCATTCGACTTCATATTCGGCCTCCTTGCCGTTTATTTCAGTTTTACAGCTGAACTGAGCTCAGATGTCGCACCTACACGGTCAGTGATCGTTGCTGTCACTGAAGCAACTTGCGTTGTTGGTTTCCAAGTTAGCGTTGCAGTTCCTTGTACATTGGTTGCAGCAACCGCTGAACCTAAATAAAGCTCTGCCTCATTTGAATTTGCCGATGTGTTGCCAAAAAACTCGACTTGATAACGCTGGTTCGGCTGACCTTTGACTTCAACTGCAATTTGTCCTTTAGACAAAGTTAATTTTGGTGCCTGAATATTCTGGTTCGGTTGTGCATTACAGCCTTGCTCATCTGGTTTGTTGCAGGTTTTTTGCAAATTGGCAGGATCAATCTTGACCCCATGTCCGCGTGAACCGACAAAATGTGCATGCTCTAAACCTGGAATATCAAAGATAATCGCGCCGACACGTTGATTCGGTACGCAACTTCCCCCCGCCTCACAACGTTTAATGTCTTTGCCGTTATTCCAGATTAAGTTTTTGGTCAGGGTAATGTGTGCATTGGCATCTTTTTCAGAACGGAGCGCAATCCCCACCCGATTACCATGCACTTTATTGCTATCAAAAATATTGCCATCACCTGTCAAGTTAAAACCATTGGAGTTATTGGTCAGTTCGTTATAGGCAATATAATTGCGCTTGCCCCAGTTGATCTGTAGCCCATCTGAATAGTTTTCAAATTTATTGCCGACAACCGCATTGTCATTACCCCACAGAATTTCAATCCCTTGTGATGGTTCAGGATTTGCTGCTGTAGAAATAAAGTGGTTATTGGCGACTAAGTTAAACGCTGCGCCACGAGTCAGTTCAAGGCCATCGCCATTGTCCTGAAAATAGTTGTTCAATACTTTGTTGTTATTGGTGGTGGTCGCTGTTGGATTACCTTTGCCGTCATCACCTGTTAGCATCACCCCCGCACCGCCGTAGTTATGCATAATTCGGTTGTTTTGAATCAAGTTATTACTGGCACGATTCATCAAGATACCAATACAAAAATGACGAATTTCCAAGCCTTGGATGGTGACCCCATTGATGTCGCGTAATACGATGCCCGGTAAAGTCGTAGTCCGAACATTGGTCCCGAATTGCCCTTCAACTGCACCAGGACAGGCTTCAACACCAGTTCCTTTAATATAATTCGATCCATCAACTGCAATAAACTCACCTGTTTTTGCCCATTGCGTCCCAATGATTTTTACAGGCGCTTTGATCTCAGGTAATGGACTGTTGACCTTAATGGAATAAGGCGCTTTGCCTACTGCCTGGATCAGAATCTCGCTGGCTTCTGTCGGCTTGCTGTTGGCTTGCTCAATTGCCCAGCGCAAAGAACCTTTATCAGCATCATCCTGATAACGATCAACAATATAAGTTTCTGCTGATGCCCAACCTGAAACGGCCATAGCGATGGCTAAAGTACTTAAACGTACATAAGTTGTTTTCATGTCTAAAATCCTTTTTGAGTTATTGTGTCGGTTGAACCGTTTTTAAAAACTGTTTCAGTTGCGTGACGTCGATCTGACCCGGTGCAGATGCTTCACCGATCATGCCAAAGCTAAAACTCCCTCCCATATTTGCAGTGGCGATGCGGGAAATCGTCCCGAGTTTGCCCATCGACATGGTGAGTAATGGCTTTTTGGACTGTTGACTGACATTTAAGGTCGCATTCATCAGGGTAAATACATCCTGTTTGTTTTGCGGCATCACTGCAATTTTAAGAATATCTGCCCCTAGCTCATCCTGCTTGAGTAAGCGCTTGATGATTTCGGCCTCAGGTGGTGTTTTTTTAAAATCATGATTGGACATCACAATCAGCACTTTTTTCGCATGCGCCAATTTGACGGTATTCTTCACAATTTGCTGATCACGGAACATTTCTACATCCAGCATGTCCATAAATGGCTGCTGTAAATACGCTTGATAGGTCTTGCCATATTCTGCATCGCTAATTGTTAATTGCCCGCCTTCGTTATGAGTACGAATAGTGGCAATCATTGGCTTAGCACCGAGAATCTGTTTTAATTCATGCCCCAATGCAATCACTTGTTTTGTATCATTGGCAAAACTCAGTAAATCAATCCGAAACTCCGCAAGATCGGCATCAGCATTCGCTGCAATCACTTTTGCCTGAGCAATTGCCTGTTCTTTGGTTTTGGCTGTGATTGGTACAATAGTTTTCACAGGCAGCTTTGCCAGTTCAGATAATTCAACCTGCTTTTGCTGATGATCTTGCGCTTGTGCTGTTTGAACCGTAAATAAAGGGCTGACCAGCAGCATTAACGCTGCCAATGTTTTCATATCCATGAATATTTTCCTTAGTCAAAATTATTGTGTTGTTACACTGCGGCGTCTTGCTAAGTTCTCATCCAATTTTCGGATAAGCTTTCAGCTGGACTTACTTTGGTTTCGCCCAAAGTAAGCAAAAGCATTGTCATCTGCAAAACCTGTTTTATTCTGTCAACGAT
Organism: Acinetobacter sp. TUM15071; assembly: GCF_008980925.1. NCBI lineage: Bacteria > Pseudomonadati > Pseudomonadota > Gammaproteobacteria > Moraxellales > Moraxellaceae > Acinetobacter > Acinetobacter sp. TUM15071. The sequence continues at coordinate 11,468 of NZ_BKGB01000010.1, forward strand.
CCTTTCTATCGCAGAAACAATATCTTGTTGATCCCACGCAGGTTGCAGATGACATTCCCGAGTAGCTAATTTCTACATACGTTTCTTTAATATATTTAAATATCAAAGAACACGGTTTCATCATCACCCTGAATACGAATATCAAAGCGATAAACCACTTCACCATCCACTTCACTGCGTTTGGCAATTAAAGTCTGGCGACGTACCGCCCATTCAATGCTGTTCAAAACAGGATCATTGGCATTGGCGTCCACTTCATCTTCAAAATAAATACGGGTATGCAAACCAATATTGATACCACGAGCAAACACTGCGACTGCGATATGCGGTGCCTGAATTGAACCTTTACGGCCTGCAACAGCACCTGGTTTTACCGTATTAAAACTCCAGAAGCCTGTTTCAAAATTGGCACCTGTACGGCCCCAGCCCAGAAAATGTGGATCGGCTGTTTTGCCCTGCGTGTCAGCCTGACTTGGATAAACCCCATTGGCATCTGCTTGCCAGATTTCCAGCAATACATCTCTTAATGGCAAACCCAGCCCGTCAAAGACTTGACCTTCCAGACGAATACGTTGCCCCTGCGTTTGCTCATTGACTAACTGGTGATTGAAATTATGCTCAAATACTTCAATATTGGCTTGTTGCGGTAATAAACCGATATGAACATAAGGACCACCTGTTTGTGATGGGGTTTCCTTTAATTCCTGAAAATTCCATGCATTCATCGTTGGTCTCCCTTAAGTCAAATCATTTTCAAAATAAGTCGCACGACGACCACGCAAATGAATATCAAAGCGGTAACAACGGCTATCTGCTTCAATGAAATTGTTTTTATCTTCCAGTGCAATCAAGGCACGACGCTGATCTTCGGAAGGAATGGTTTTTAAAATCGGGCAAGTATCAATCAGCGTATCGCCTTCAAAATAGAACTGCGAAATCAGACGCTGAGCCCAACCATCTGCGATTAAAGAAAAATGGATATGCGCTGGACGCCATTCATTAATTCGATTACGCCACGGATACGGACCTGGTTTGATGGTACGGAAAATATAGAAGCCATTTTCATCGGTTAAGGTACGGCCACAACCACCAAAATTAGGATCCATGGCACCAATAAATTTGTCATTTGGATGACGATAACGACCTGATGCATTGGCCTGCCACACTTCTAATAAAGCATTTTTCACAGGACGGCCAAACTGATCACGCACATAACCATGCACAATGATACGTTCACCCACAGGTAGACCTTCTTTGGCATAGTTCAGGATCAAGTCATTATCTTTAGGACCAAAAATACTTGGTGAAAAATGCGGTGAAGTGACTTCAGTCAAGGTTTCATTAATTGAGATCAATGCATTCTTTGGCGAGCGTAATACACTGGTCTTATAACCGGGTGTATATGCTGGCGGATGATCATCGGTATTACGTTGTGGGTATGCACCTAATGTATGCTTTAACATGCCTGTCTCCTTAATCCTGTGGTTGTGCTGCAATGGGCTGCACGTCAATGCCAAGTTCCTTAAAGACTTCTTCGGCCATATGCATGGCTGCATTGGCTGCTGGCAAACCTGCATATAAAGAACTATGCAAGATCAGTTCTTTCAGTTCATCCTTGGTGACACCATTGTTGAAGCAGGCACGTAAATGCATTCTAAGTTCATCTTCTCGCCCCAAAGCCAATAAGATCGCAATCGTGACCAAACTACGGGTATGACGTGGCAAGCCTTCACGTGACCACACTTCACCCCAAGCAAAACGACTAATAAAATTCTGGAAATCCTGATTGAAATCATTAAGGTTCGCCAAAGAGCGGCCGACATGCTTTTCACCCAACACTTCGGTACGGACTTTCAGTCCTTGTTGATAACGTTGTTCATCATTCATGAACGTTGCTCCTCATCTTGAAAATATGAGCCTTAGGTTGCATCGGTATGAGCAACTAGCGATTTAACAAAAATTGCGATGGCTGCTGCCGTAGCAGGAATCATCAATAAACTGAGAATGGCGGTAAATGACCAGTCATTGCCCAATAACACGGCACCAATCCACGCACCAAACACGGCACCAAAACGACCAATCCCTGTCATCCATGCAATACCAGTTGCACGACATTGGGTTGGATAGAAGCGCGCACTTAAGGCTGGCATAGACGATTGCGCACCATTAATGGCAATCCCTGCACAGAGCACCAAAACAGCCAATAGAGTTGGATTGCTCAAGCTTTGCCCAACAGCAACTGCAAATAGGCCTGCAATAAAATAGAAGCCCGAAATAATGCGATTTGGATTAAAGCGATCCATTGCCCAACCAATGAACAAGGCACTGAGTACACCACCGAACTGGAACAATCCTCCGATAAATGCGGCACGCTCCATGGTTGCGCCCGTTTCACGCATCAAGGTTGGTAACCAACTGGTCAGCAAATAAATCACCACTAACCCCATAAAATAGGTCGACCACAATAAAACTGTGCCTTTGGCATATTGTTTAGAGAACAGCATGCCAAACACATTTTTCTTTTCTGCAACAGCAGACTGTTCTTCTGGAATATGAAAATGCTCAACTGTTTGAACTTTTTCAGGTGCAATATGACTTAAAATTTTGCGGACTTTTGCAGGGTCTTGACCTTTCACGATCAGGAAGCGATAAGATTCAGGTAATAAGAAAATCACCAACACCATCAGAATTAATGGTGTCCATCCACCCAATAAAAACAGACTATGCCAACCATAAGTCGGAATCAGCCAGCTGCTGATAAAACCACCTGTAGCCATACCTAAGTTGTAGCCACAGAACATACAGGTCACCAATAAAGAGCGACTCCGTTGCGGGCAATATTCCGAAAACAAGGTGGTCGCATTCGGCATCGCCGCGCCTAAACCAATACCCGTTAAAAAGCGTAATACCACCAAACTGTTTAGGTCTGGCGCATAAGCCGAAGCCAAGGTAAAACCACCAAAAATTAACATGGAGATGGTTAAAACAATTTTTCGTCCAAACCGATCAGCTGTTGGTCCTGAAACCAGTGCACCAATGATCATGCCACCGAGTGCAGCACTCATTACTGGCCCGAGTTGGGAGCGATCAATGCCCCAATCCTGTGCCAAAGCAGGTGCAATAAAACCCATTGCGGCAGTATCGATTCCATCGACAAATACAATCAGAAAACAAATAATTGCGATCATCCATTGATACTTGCTCACAGGTGCCTCATTAATCAGTGCCTGTGCATCCATACTGTTTTTTTGGGCAGCAAATTCCTGTGCCATAGTTGCCTCCTTGTAGGCGAATTCCTTTCTAACCCTTATGGTTATATGTTTTGAATAAACTTGGACAATGTCTGATTGAACACCTGTGGCTGTTCAATATTGGATAGATGCGACGCTGCCAAGATTTCAAGCTGACTGGTTGTAATGAGTTGATGCATAAACTCTGCATCCTGAACCGTTGTGACAGGATCGTACTGCCCTGCAATAATTAACGTTGGAATCTGAATTTGATGCAGTTGATCTCGAACATCTGCATCAGCTAAAGCACGACATGCATTGGCATAACCTTGTGCAGGTGTCACTGCAAGACTTTGAATGGTCTTTTGCGCTAAAACATCATGCGCATAATCAAAATGTTCACTAAACCAACGTGTATGCGTGGTCTTTACAATTTCAGCTAAACCGTTTTGCTCAACACTCTCTGCACGAGTATTCCACGCTTCGGCAGTACCAATTTTTGCAGCTGAATTTGCGACGCTAATACTGTGGAAACGTTCGGCATGATAGATCGCTAAAGCCAATGCGGTAATCCCGCCCATTGAAATGCCACAGAAATGAACTTTTTCAATGGCTAAGGCATCTAGAATATCGACCACATCTTCAGCTAGATTTTGCAATGTACTATTGGCAATGACTGCGCTTGCACCATGCCCACGTGTGTCATAGCTAATAATTTGATAATGATCAGCCAAAGCTGCAACTTGTGCCTGCCACATACCGTGGTCAGTTCCCAAAGAGTTGGAGAACATGATGACTGGCGCATCTTTCGGGCCTTGATGTAGGACAGCAAGTGGATGTCCTTGACGATTATTGATATGCGTGATCATGTGCTTACTCTCCTTGTGCTGCGTGTAGCACGGCATCAATTTGGTCCTGAATATTGCCGAGGTAAGTTGCTGGCTGGAACAACTCATCCAAAGCCTGATCATTAAAATGAGTGTTGACTTCATCCATCGCTGACAAGATGATTTTTAAATGCTGCTGTTGAGCAACTGCTTGCTGACAGGCTTGCTCAACCAGATGGTGTGCATTTAAACGACCAATCTTGGGTGCCAACGCCATCATCACCGCTTCGGCCATGATCAAACCCTGCGTACATTCAAGATTGCGTTGCATCGCCTCTGCATTGACTTGCATATGCTCAAGCACATCGCAACTACGTTCCAATGCGCCTGCACAGAGCCGGAAAATTTCTGGGATTACCAACCATTCTGCATGCCAAGCCCCTAAAGCTCTCTCATGTTCTTGCACCATGCTTTGATAGACACTAGCCATTAAGGCAGGTACACGATTGGCTGCGGCAAGAATTGAGGCCGCTGCCACCGGATTACGCTTATGCGGCATGGTCGATGAACCGCCTCGCCCTTTTGCTGCTGGTTCAAAAACTTCTGCGATTTCAGTTTGCATCAGCAATGACCAGTCTTTTGCCATCTTGCCGACATTGCCTACAATCAAAGCAAGCATACTGGCAAGCTCAACCATACGGTCGCGCTCACCATGCCATGTACATTCAGGCGCTGTTAACTTGAGTTGTGCTGCAAAAGCTGCAACCACCGCAGAGCCTTGATCCTGTAAAGATGCCAATGAACCTACTGCACCACCGAGTTGTACAGTCAATACGCGACCTTTCATGGCCTGTAGACGATCAAGATCACGTTTCAAGGCTGCTGCCCAACGGGCAAATTTATGTCCTAAAGTAATCGGCAAAGCTTGCTGTAACCACGTCCGCCCAATCATGACCTGATCGCGATATTGCTGCGCTTGCTTTAAGCAAATTTGATATGCCTGGTGCAGTTGCTTTTCGAGCAAAACCAAGGCATCACGGCACTGTAAAATCGTTGCTGTATCAATAATATCCTGACTGGTCGCGCCCCAATGCACATAGCGTGAAGCATCTTCATCCTGCTGTTTCACCAAAGCAGTGAATTGTTTTACTAATGGAATCGCAACATTACCTGCCAACCCTGCTGCTGTAGCCAGTGCATCTAGATCGATTTGCGCTACAGCATTTTGACCCACCTGCTCTATAATGCTGGCGGCAGAATCAGGAATCACTTTGACCTGTGCCTGAGCTTTGGCTAAAGTCACTTCGGTCTGGATCATATATTTCAATAAAGCTTGGTCACTAAAAATGGTAGTGACTTCAGACTGATAAAATAAGCTGGCGTATAACTGGCTCATGACAGACCTCACTCAACACGTTGAATAATCAAGGCAATGCCTTGACCAACACCAATACACATCGAACACAAGGCATACTGACCTTTGATCTGTTCAAGTTGATTTAGAGCCGTCGTCACTAAGCGTGCACCTGAAGCACCCAGTGGATGACCCAAGGCAATTGCGCCACCATTTGGGTTAATTCGTGCGTCGTCATCCGCCAAGCCTAAATCACGAGTGACGGCTAAAGCTTGCGCTGCAAAGGCTTCATTCAGTTCAATTACGTCCATCTGTTCTAAAGAGAGATTAGCTTGTTTAAGCAGTTTCTTTATGGCAGGTGCAGGTGCAAAGCCCATAATTCTTGGTTCAACACCAACGGTAGTCGCAGCAATGATTTTGGCACGTGGCTTTAATTGATATTTTTCCACCGCTTGATCTGAGGCAATCAATAAGGCAGCAGCACCATCATTAATTCCAGAAGCATTACCTGCGGTCACCGTACCATCCGCTTTAACCACACCTTTGAGTTTGCTCAGTGCATCTAAAGTCGTTGAGGCACGTGGATGCTCATCGTTATCCACCACAACCGCATCACCCTTACGCTGTGGAATGCTGACAGACACAATTTCATTTTTAAAGAAGCCATTGGCTTGCGCGATTGCAGTACGTTGTTGGCTGTTAAGCGCAAACTGGTCTTGATCGGCACGGTTAATATTGAACTGTTCTGCTACGTTTTCAGCCGTTTGTGGCATGGTGTCTACACCATACATTTCTTTCAGTTTTGGATTGATAAAACGCCAGCCCATGGTGGTGTCTTCAATCTTTTGACTACGGCCAAAGGCACTGTCAGATTTACCCATCACATAAGGCGCACGGCTCATACTTTCGACGCCGCCTGCAATAATCAGGTCAGCTTCGTTGGCTTTAATCGCACGTGCAGCAATGGCAATTGCATCCAGTGATGAACCACACAAACGGTTCACTGTGGTGGCAGGCACTTGATAAGGTAAGCCTGCCAATAGTGCTGACATACGTCCAACGTTACGATTGTCTTCACCCGCTTGGTTGGCACAGCCATAGATCACATCATCGACTTGCTGCCAATCTACTTTTGGATTGCGTTGCATTAAAGCCTGAATCGGAACAGCTCCCAGGTCATCAGCACGTACAGATGCAAGACCGCCCGCATAGCGACCGAATGGAGTGCGGATGGCATCAATGATATAAGCGTTTTTCATGTGTTTTTTCCTTTATCTAAAATCCCTCCCAACCTCCCTTTATTAAAGGGAGGAGTTCCCCTCTTTTTTAAAGAGGGGTTAGGGGAGATTTATTATCCTTGAGTTGCATCAATCAGTTTCGCACCCGTCAACGCCTGTAACTCTTCAAAGCTCAAACCATCCACTTTTTCAATCACTTTTAAACCGTCTGCTGTCACATCAATCACACACAGATCGGTATAAATACGATCGACACATTTCAACCCAGTTGCTGGATATGAAAGCGTTTCCACAATCTTCGGTTCACCTTGCTTGGTGTTGTGATCGGTGGTGATAAATACTTTCTTGGCACCCACAGCCAGATCCATTGCTCCACCCACCGCAGGAATGGCATCTGCTGCACCGGTATGCCAGTTGGCTAGATCACCATTGGCTGCCACTTGAAAGGCACCGAGTACCGCGATATCCAGATGTCCGCCGCGCATCATGGCAAAGGAATCACCATGATGGAAAAAACTGCCGCCTGTGAGCATGGTCACATATTCTTTACCTGCATTAATTAACTCAGGATCTTCTTCACCTTTGGCTGGTGGTGGACCGAATGCCAACAAGCCATTTTCCGAATGTAGGAATACATCTTTGTCCGCAGGAAGATAATTGGAAATCTTGGTTGGCAGGCCTATGCCAAGATTGACATAGGCACCATCAGGAATGTCTTGTGCGACACGTTCAGCAATCTGGTCACGGCTTAATTTTTGATAGCTCATGTTTATGCTCCTGTGCCATTGACTGCATCGACAGCGACCACATGCTGTACAAAAATTCCAGGGGTAATGATATGTTCAGGATCAAGCTGACCAAGTTCGACCAGTTCAGAGACTTGCGCAATGGTGATATCTGCAGCCATCGACATGATCGGGCCAAAGTTACGCGCAGATTTGTTATAGACCAGATTGCCCCAGCGATCGCCTTGATGGGCTTTGATTAAGGCAAAGTCAGCTTTGATTGGATATTCAAGTACATAGTCTTTGCCATCGATATGACGGGTTTCTTTACCTTCTGCCAATAAAGTACCAAAGCCAGTTGGGGTAAATACTGCACCAAGTCCCATGCCTGCGGCTTGAATACGGCACGCCAGATTACCTTGCGGCACCAGTTCCAATTCAATCTTGCCAGCACGATACAGTTCATCGAACACCCATGAATCGGACTGACGTGGGAAGGAACAGATGATTTTACGTACTGCACCTGTTTTAAGCAGTTTAGCTAAACCATAATCTCCGTTACCGGCATTATTATTGACGATGACCAGATCCTTGATGCCAAGTTCGATTAATCCATCAATCAATTCAGCGGGTTGTCCTGCGGTGCCAAAGCCACCAATCATGATGGTTGCCCCATCTTTGATTTGCGATAGCGCCTCGGTTAATGAGAGCGTGCTTTTATCAATCATCTGACTACTTCCTGTACGATGCATCACTCGTATTTTCATCCTGAAAACCGATGAAATTAAGTCGAGTGCTTTGTTCGGATTTCTTCTATTCATTCTTGATAAATTCTGCGCTCACTTCTAGACGTTGAAGTGCATTTTGTTCGATGATTATTTTTTATGTTCGATCATCGAACATTATCCAAGTAAAATAGTCATCTTTCGCTTAGAATGTTTTTATAAAGAACCCGTTTTAGCAAGGATGTCTAAATTATGGAAAATGATCAGGAAAAGAATCCGCGTTTGATTCATCATAACGAAAATAAAAAGACCATTCGGCATGAAGACTTTATTGCAGGAATCGCGAAAGGCTTGGCAATTTTGGAATGTTTTGGACCTGAACGACATCGCTTAAATATGAGTACTGCCGCTGAAAAAACCGGCATGACTCGCGCGGCTGCACGACGCCATTTACTCACTTTAGAATACTTAGGCTATTTAGATTTTGATGGACATTATTATTATTTATCACCCAAGATTCTGAAATTTTCAGGGGCTTATCTGGATGGTTCCACACTTCCAAAAATATGTCAGCCCTTATTAAATCTTTTAACCAATCAAACCTCATTGATTTATTCGGTGATGGTTTTAGATGGTTATGAAGCAATTACCATTGCCCGTAGTGCAGCTCACCAACAAACTGATCGAGTCAATCCTTATGGCTTACATTTAGGTAATAGACTCCCTGCCCATGCAACTTCTGCTGGAAAGATTCTGCTTGCACATTTAACGCCAGAACAACAAAAACGATGGTTAGAAAAATACCCGTTAAAACGTCTAACCAAATATACCCATACCGAAACTGATCAATTTTTAGAATTACTGCATGAAATCAAAGAACAAGACTGGTGCTATTCCTGTGAAGAACACGAACTGGGAGTGCATGCTGTGGCTGTACCGATATATGATTCCAATGCAAGCGTGGTTGCTGCCTTAAATATCGTGTCTCCGACCATGCGCACCACCAAGGATTATTTAATTGCCCATATTTTACCTTTGCTACAAGAAACGGCTCGCGATTTACGCCAAATCATTTAATCAGGCAAAAAAAAGCCACATCTGGAAATGTGGCGAAAGGTGTATTGCTGCTACGGCTTATGTCCGTATCTTTAAATTAACTACCTTGGCTTAAATGAAGATTAATTTATTGGACATTCATTATATTTTTTAGTCATCAATAGAAATTGCAATTTTTCTGTACGCACTTATGTAAGCAAAATATTAAATTCAAAAATTAAGTGCCACACCGTTTTAAATTAAATACTTTTTCCATAAAAAAGGCCTAGGCCCGACGAAAATTTAACACTATTTATTGAATGTGATATTCATCTCACAAAATATCAAACACCGCCTAAAGTGTTATTTTTTGTATAGAAAAATAACATATTGTAATAAACAGCTTAAATTTTATGTTTGTTCTTTATCCATTGAATTAGATAAAAAAATAACTTATTGATATATAAATAATTTAGTAAAAACAAGGCTTTAAAATCCTGTCTATTTGTATTCGCTACAGAAGCATAGTATTTTAAAAAACACATGAAAAATAAATAAATTTCAAACCTAAAGATAGATCGAATAATAAAAGTGAGATCGAAAAATGATTGAATGGTTACAAGGCGAATTAAAACATAGCCCAGAAATACTATTGTTCTTATCCTTAGCAATAGGTTTCTGGATCGGTCAGTTTCAATTCGGAAAATTTCAGTTCGGTGGTGTAGCAGGTTCCCTACTTGTTGCAGTCGTACTCAGTCTCATCGGTGTTCCCGTCGACAATGGGGTCAAAGCCATTCTGTTTGCATTGTTCATTTATGCAGTCGGTTTTGAAAGTGGCCCACAGTTCTTCAAATCATTGGGTCCACAATCAATCAAAGAAATCCTATTAGCAGTCTTCATGGCGGTCAGCGGCTTAATCACAGTCTTGGTCATGGCAAAGTTATTCCATTTGGACAAAGGATTAGCAGCTGGATTAGCCGCAGGTGGTATGACCCAATCTGCAATTATTGGGACTGCAGGTGATGCGATTTCTCGACTCGACCTGCCCTTGGCTGAGATTCAAAAACTACAGGCCAATGTCGCAATCGGATATGCGGTGACTTATATTTTTGGTTCATTGGGTGCGATTATTGTCTGTGTGAATATTCTGCCTAAATTTATGGGCAAAGAAATTCACGATGATGCTTTGAAAGCCCAGTCAGAACGTCTGAAAGGTGCTTTTGAATTAGCACCAGGTCAAGAGCTTGCAATGCCTGAAATTGTCGGACGTATTTATAAAGTCAAACAAGCCAATGGACAAACTGTTGCAGAACTTGAATCCAAACAAAGTAGCATTACCATCGAGCGCTTAAAGCGTAAAGATCAATTGATTGATGTGGCACCAGAACTAACTTTACAAACAGATGATGTGATATTGCTGGTCGGCCGTCGTGCCAGTGTTGTTGCTATTTCAGACCAAATTGGTACTGAACTACAGTCTTCACAAGGTATGGAAATGATTATGGATACGACGGATGTCATCCTAAGAAATTCCAAGTATATCAATCGCAGTCTCGGCGATATCAAAGGCAATACGCCTGCCTATTTAAAGCATGGGATTTATGTGCTGGCGATTAAACGTAACGATGAAACGCAGAGCTTGAGTGATGACACTGTTTTACATCAAGGGGATGTTATTACGGTTTATGGCACTAAAAGTGATCTTGATCGTTTAGTCAAAGAAGCAGGTACAGCGCTGCCAGAAAGCTTAAAAACCGACTGGATTTTCCACGGTGCAGGCTTGGTCGTTGGCTTATTAATTGGTCTATTTGTAGTCCGTATTGGTGATGTCCCTCTAACACTTGGTGCAGGTGGTGGTGCGTTACTGTCAGGTCTTCTGTTTGGTTGGTTACGCAGCCGTAATCAAGTCCATGGCAACATGCCTTTAGCCGCGTCGCAACTACTGAAAGATTTGGGTCTTGCTGGATTCGTTGCTGCGGTTGGCTTGCAATCTGGTTTACAAGCCATCCAAACCATTAAAGACAGTGGTCTGTCCCTATTTATGATTGGTGTCGTGGTCACACTGGTACCACTAATTCTTTCCATGCTTTTCGCACGCTATGTGCTGCGTTATGACAATGTTGCCGTTATGGCAGGCGCCTTGTCTGGTTCCCGTAGTGCCAACCCTGCGTTTGGTGCAATTCTAGATAAAGCTGGAAACTCGATTCCGACCGTGCCTTTTGCAATTACCTATGCCTTGGCAAACGTATTCTTAACTCTGCTTGGTCCACTGATTGTCGGCCTCGCCTAAATTTATAATCCATATTCAAAATTTTATTGCCGTCACTATAATTAAGGAGACTTCCCATGGGGAACGTTGATTACTCAAAATACTCAAAACTTAGCCCATTCGAACTAAAAGACAATTTAATTGAGCTTGCCCAAAGCAAAACAGACAGGATGATGCTGAATGCAGGCCGCGGAAATCCGAACTTTTTAGCCACGATTCCGCGTCGGGCATTCTTCCAATTGGGGCTATTTTCAACAACGGAATCAGAGTTCTCTTTCTCTTATATGCCAGAAGGCTTAGGCGGCTTCCCTCGCCCTGTCGGTCTGCAATCTCGCTTCGATAACTTCATTATGCACAATCGGGATAAACCGGGCGTGGTGTTTCTAGGTAAAGCCATTTCCTATGTCCGAGATCAGCTCGGTTTAGATCCAGATGCTTTTTTACTAGAAATGGTCGAGGGAATTTTAGGCTGTAACTATCCCGTTCCAGATCGCATGCTACGCATTAGCGAGTCCATCATCAAAGAATATATCCTACGTGAAATGGGCGTCCAAGGCATGCCTAAAGAAGGTTTAGACTTGTTTGCGGTCGAAGGTGGAACGGCAGCAATGGCCTATATTTTTAACTCTTTAAAAGAGAATAAAATTATTGCCAATGGCGATCGTATCGCGATTGGTGCACCTATTTTCACACCGTATTTAGAAATTCCAAAACTGAATGACTATCAGCTTGAAGAAGTCCTGATCGAAGCAGATCCGAAGCTTGACTGGCAATATCCAGAATCTGAATTACGGAAATTGGAAGACCCATCGATTAAAGCGTTCTTCCTTGTGAATCCAAGTAACCCACCTTCAGTAAAACTCAGCGATGAAGGTTTGGCAATATTGGCTGATATCGTTAAAAAACGACCTGACCTGATTATTTTGACCGATGATGTGTACGGTACTTTCGCAGACAATTTCAAATCGCTGTTTGCGATCTGTCCAGACAATACCATCTTGGTGTATTCATTCTCGAAATATTTTGGGGCAACTGGATGGAGATTGGGGGTGATTGCCCTCTCTAACAATAATATTCTGGATCAAAAACTGGCGGCACTGTCTAAAAAAGACAAGAAGGAGCTGGCAGAACGCTATTCATCTTTAACCACCGATCCAGCCAAAATCAAATTTATTGATCGACTGGTCGCGGATAGTCGCAATGTGGCACTCAATCACACGGCTGGTCTTTCTACACCACAACAAGTGCAAATGGTACTGTTTGCCCTATTCAATATGATGGATTCGCAACAGAACTATAAGAAGGCGGTTAAATCTGTGGTACGTGAGCGTGATGCTGCGCTGTATCGCCAATTAGGGGTTGAAGTTCCTGCTGATCCAAACACAGTCGATTACTACACTTTAGTAAACTTGGAAAATACCTCTCGAACACTGTATGGGGATGAGTTTGCAGATTGGGTCATGAAGAATAAGAACCCAACCGAATTATTATTCCGCGTTGCTGATGAAACGGGTGTGGTGCTTTTACCAGGTTCAGGCTTTGGAGTACAGCATCCTTCTGCCCGTGCATCATTGGCCAACCTGAATGAATACCAATATGCTGCTATTGGGGATTCCTTAAGACGCTTTGCCGAAGAATCTTATCAAGAATATCTAAAAACCAAGAAAGGCAAAAAATAAATCTGAATTAATGTTCCTGATCAATAAAAAAGCAGCTTAGGCTGCTTTTTTATATTTTTAAACTCAAAACTTTAAATTAAAGATCAAGTACCAGTTTTTTGCCTTTAGCACGCGACACACAAATCATCATCGACTGCTGTGAGGCTTTTTCATCATCACTGAGATATTGGTCAAAATGCTCTGCTTCACCTTCCAGAATGATGGTTTCACACGTACCACAGACTCCTTCACGGCATAAACATTCCACATCAATATTGAGCAATTCAATCGCTTGTAAAATGGATTGATTGCCTTGCACTTCGACTTGCTGATTGGATTTTGCTAGCACCACTGTAAATGCTTCACCCTCTTCAGGTACCGTAGATGCAAACTGTTCCCAATGAATATATTCATCGCGGTAACGATGGTAATTACAACGATCAATCACTGCATCAATCATCGGTTTAGGCCCACACACATAGACGTGCGTACCTTTGGGTTGAGAGCCAATCAATTGATCGAGATCAAGATATTTTCCATCTGAATCAATATAGCTAAATATATGTTCGCCATGCTTTTGCTTGAGTTCATCTAACAATGCAGCATGTTCTGGCGAACGGTAGGCATAATGCAACTCATAGTCTGCACCACGCGCTGCCAGCTCATCCATTTGCGGCACAAATGGGGTAATCCCGATACCACCCGCAATTAAAATATGTTTCTCACCTTCTTCCGCCAACGGAAATAAATTCTTTGGTTCAGAAATCAGAATTTCACAGCCTTCATTGCACTGATCATGCATATAAACGGATCCGCCTTTACCTTCGACATCCTTACGTACACAGACTTGGTAAGTCGAAAGATCTTGCGCACAACTCATCAATGAATAAGCATTGGATAGCTGATCATTCATTTTCACAATGATATGACTGCCACCATTGAATTGAGGGAAATTTTGTCCGTCCTGACGTTTAAATGTAAATCGTTTGATCAGTGGAGTCAGTTGCTCTACCCGTGTGACCACTGATGCAAACATTTCATAATGACTAGCCATGTCTAAATCCTCTTTACCGCATGCTGCTCATCTAAGCATTTTCTAATTTTAACTGCATATTGCCTGTTGACCCTCGATGAAGAGAGTCCCAACAGGCATTGTTGCTATAATCCTAAACACATATATTTAATAGTCATAAATTCTTCCAAACCATATTTAGAACCTTCACGACCTACACCAGACTGTTTAACCCCACCAAATGGCACCACTTCATTTGAAATAGCAGTTGAGTTCATCCCGACCATGCCATATTCCAGTTGTTCAGCGACACGCCAAATCCGTGAAATGTTTTCGCTATACACATAGGCTGCCAAACCAAAAATGGTATCGTTGGCTTGCGCGACCACATCCGCTTCCTCAGTAAAACGAATTAAAGGTGCTACTGGGCCAAAAATTTCTTCCTGAACAATGTCCATATCACGCGAAACATCGGTTAACACGGTCGGTTCAAAGAAGGTTTGTCCATGTGCATGTTGTTTACCACCGCACGCCACTTGGGCACCTTTGCCACAAGCATCATCAATTAACTGTTTTGCTTTCAGTACTGCCTTGTCATTGATTAGCGGTCCGATCTGTACATTCGGTTCCAAACCATTGCCGATTTTGAATTTCTGTACTTCTTGCACAAATTTCTCAGTAAAGGCCTGATAAACCTTGTCATGTACATAGATTCGATTGGCACAAACACAGGTTTGCCCTGCATTACGGAACTTGGCAAAGATTGCGCCTTGTACCGCTTTATCCAGATCCGCATCATCAAACACGATCAATGGTGCATTGCCACCCAGTTCCAGCGCCAATTTTTTAATCGTGCCTGAGCATTGCTGCATCAATAAACGCCCCACAGGTGTAGAACCAGTAAAGGTTAGTTTTTTGACTTTTTCATGGCTGGTAAATACCGAACCAATCTCTTGCGATTTGCCTGTCACCACATTAATGACACCCGCTGGAATGCCCGCCATTTCTGCCAGTTTAGCAAGCGCAAGTGCGCAATACGGCGTTTCATTGGCAGGCTTGATCACGATGCTACAGCCTGCCGCCAAAGCAGGTGCTGCTTTACGGGTAATCATCGCAATCGGGAAATTCCACGGCGTAATCGCTGCAACCACACCCACAGGTTCTTTGGTGATAATAAAACGCTGCTGGCTATTGGTGGTTGGAATCACATCGCCATAAACACGTTTGCCTTCTTCCGCAAACCATTGAATAAATGAAGCTGCATATTTCACTTCACCCAAAGCTTCGGCTAAGGGTTTACCCTGCTCAATGGTCATGATCCGTGCCAGCTCATCCGCGTGGCTCAAAACCAGTTGATACCAAGCCAATAACAGATCTGCCCGTTTTTGTGCCGTTAATCCTTTCCATTGCGCTAAAGCCTGATACGCCACTTCGACTGCTTCGGTGGCTTCTACTGCACCCATATTGGGAATGACGCCAATTTCCTCACCTGTCGCAGGGTTAGTGACAGGAATGGTGGCATTAGATTGTGCACTCACCCATTGACCATTGATCAGCCCGTGTTGTTGAAATAACGGACTTGCTTGCAAACTTGACATGTCATGTTCCTATCGATTGAAGCAAGGTGTGGCTTTATCGTTTGCCACACCTCCCTGATCTAATACCTGAGACAAAATTATTGATGGTGTTGCGCAACAAGATTCTGGAAATAAGCGATACCATGTTCACTGATTCCCGAACGTTGCTTGTCGGTCATGATACGCCCTTGACCACGATAACCCCGTGATTTTAAACCACGTTGTACGCTTTCAACCAGTTCGAGGTCTTCAGGACGGAAGACATTGCGATACCATTCAATCAGGTCTTTCTGATCTTGAGTCAATTCTTCATTGGTGAAGAAAATATCGTAGTGCTGCAAAGTGGTTTCCGCATCCATCGGGAACTCATAGATCACGGTCATAAAGTTCGCACCCGGTGGTACGTTAAACATGGTGCATGGCCAAGTCCAGAAACCGCTAAATGTCGGGTCTTTCACCGATGGATCGAGCTTGAATGACTTTTCTGAAGAACGTGCATAACCATATTGCAGCGTCCAATTTTGATGGGTGGTATGCCAGTATTTATCCACCTGTACCGAGTCAGCAAAACCAGGATGCGCTGGACCACAGTGATAACATTCTAAATAGTTATCCACGATCACTTTCCAGTTGGCAGGTGTTTCCGTTACAAAACGTGCAGCCAGTTTCAAGTCTTTGATTACGGCACAAGCTTCATTCAGTTTTTGTGCAAATTCAGGCAATTGATCTTCAACACAAGTGGCATTTTCATCCATATTAATAAAGACAAAACCACCATACTCTTCAACTTTTAACGGCACCATGCTGGAGTTTTGCTTGTCAAAAGACTCAACATGATCACAGTTACGTGCCAGTGCCAAACTACCATCCAGCTTGAATGTCCATGCATGATACGGACAGGTAATCACGTTTTTGGCTTTACCGCTACCACTTAATAATTCATGACCACGATGTGGGCAGACATTATAAAATGCACGCAATACGCTGTCTTTACCGCGAATCACGATGATGTTTTCACCAATCACCTTACGGGTAATATAGTCATTGGCTAGGGCAACTTCACTGCCATGTGCTACGCAAATCCAGCTTTTCGCAAAAATTTCTTCTTTTTCGCGCTCAAACACCTGAGATGAGGTATAGAACACTTTTGGAAATGTCCATGCCACATCTGGGTTTGAACAGAAATCTTCTGGTAATTTTTCAACTGCATTCATGGTTTTACTCCATTAAACTGTTTTGTCCTAACGACCGTTTTATCAAAATTGGCTGATGTTCAAATCACTTGAACATTTGCTTTAACGAACTCAGCATGTGCTGATATAAATCCTGCACCACAGGACAATCCCGTACTAGACGTAAACTGCCATGTAGTAATCCTTTGCCGAGATAAAACTCGGCGGTAATATTGGCTTGTTTTAACTTGTCCACGAAAATACGCCCGTCATCACTCAGTGGATCGTATTCAGCCACCGCAACAAAGCTACGTGGCATGTCAGAAAAATCCTGTGCATTTAGTGGCGCTAAACGTGTATCTTCCCAGTCACTTGCATTCGGCGCATATTCCTTCAGGTAATAATGCATTTCCTCGAGCGTCAATAACGGCGCCTGTGCGTGCTGTTGACAAGACGCGGTATCAAAACTACTGCCCAAACATGGATAGATCAAAGCCAAACCACATGCCTGATTGCCTGTATGTTGTAATTGAACCGCCAGTGCCGCGGCTAAATTGCCGCCTGCACTGTCGCCTGCTAAGGCAATCTGCGTTGGATCAATGTTCCATTCTGCGCCATGTGCACGAAGCCACTGATAAACCGTTTCACAGTCTTCATAAGCGGCTGGGAAATGATGTTCGGGCACCAAACGATAATCCACACTCAGTACCGCAACATTCAAATCACGACATAAATAACGGGTAATAAATTCATGCGAATCCAGATTCCCCAGCATCCAGCCACCCCCATGGATAAACAACACGCAAGGCCAACCTTGCGCAGGTGCTTGGCCCAAGGGTGAATACAACCGAACATTGACGGGATGAGTGGCATGCGCAACGGTTTTATCTTCAATATTGACCGTACCATCACGTGGCAAGGTGTAGTGCAGGCACATCGCATCATAGGCTGCACGAATTGAATCAATATCGTTATCCGCTGCTGAATAAATGCTGCTCCAGTACACCAGACTTTGCATTTCTTCACTTAATTCATAGCGCATGTTCGGTTGCTGTGTCATGACAATTCCTTTTGACTGCTTTTATGTGCCAATGCGGTTGCCGCAATATCAATCTGCATCTGTTGATTTGTGTCAGTATGCTCAAGCGCTTCCAAATCACTAAAGCTGCTCTGTTCAATCAAATGCGATGGCACTTTGGAATAATCTTCAATCAACCATTTCACCAAACCATAGGTCTGCACCAGAATAATCACAATAAACGGTAAGGCAGTCACAATGGTGGCCGTTTTCATGGTGTCTAAAGGTGCCTTAGAGAAAATCATCGCAATCGGTACTAGGGTTAACATCAGACACCAAAACAAGCGCGCATTCGGAGATGGATCTTGCCCTTCACTTAAACCACGGGTACAGGTTGCAGACACCGCATAGCCCACCGCATCCATATGTGCCGCAAGGAAAATCACCATAATGCCAAGGAACAACCACATCATCAGTTTGCCCATTGGCAATAAGCCGAGTAGTTGACCAATCGCCACTTCACCACCTTGCTGACTCAAGATTTGCGGAACATTGACCATGCCGTGAATAAAGCTGTGAACGCTGTAATTTTCAAATACCCCAAAGATGAACCATAAACCAACGCTACCACCGATGACCATGGCAAGAATCACTTCTTTAATGGTGCGTCCTTTAGATACACGGGTCACAAATAACGCCACACCGGGTGCATAAGAAATCCACCACAACCAATAGAATACGGTCCATTCACGTGTGAACTTTCCATCACCCATCGGGTCGGTAAACAGACTCATATCGACAAAGTTAGTCGCCATCAGACCAAAACTCATCAATGAATTATTCATAATGAATTGGGTTGGTCCAAAGCACAGCACATAGATCGCAAACAGCACCACGCCCAAACACACCATATGACTCAAACGTTGCATGCCTTTATCCATACCGACATAAGAACTCAGTGCGAATAGAATGGATACCGCCAAGATGATAATGACTTTGGTCATGAAGGTATTCGGAATACCCGTGAGTTGCGACAGAATGTTGGTAAAAGTGACCGCAGTCAAAACCAGTGAAATGGTCAAGGCACCAAACATACACAGTAAGAACATCAGGTCAACCACACGTCCAACGGGGCCTGTCGCTTTAAAGCCAGTGACCGCTTCGACCATTGAAGCTAGGCTCAAGCCTTTATTCTTTCTGACATGGTAGCTATAGCACAGTGAAATCGATGCCAAAGCATAGATCGACCATGCACTCAAACCAGAGTGAAAGAAGGAATAAGCCACGCTGTATTTCAGTGCTTCAGCCGACTCAGGGGCTAAATTCAAACCCGGCGTTTGATAATAATAGGCCCAGTCTAGAAAGCCCCAGTACAAGGTAGATGACCCAATCCCCGACAATATGAACATGAAAATCCATGACATGGTGCTGTATTGGGGCTTACCTTCACCGAGCTTGATTTTGCCGTATTTACTAAAGGCCAAACCGAAGGTAAAAATAATTGATAAAAAAGCAAATAACAGGACTGGCGTGGTAAACACCGACGTAGTCCACTGCATCCATTTTGCAGCCAGTTGTATTGATTCAGATGAGTAGATTGCCAGACCAGCCACCGAAGTAAATACAACGGCAAGACTAGTGATCGCAAGCGTCTTATCTGTATAAGGCTTTGTAATTTGATTATCCATATCTATTCAATCCATCTCGGATAGTGACTATTCCCTCAGGGGTACTTACTCCATCGCGAATAAATCCATTTTTTGCTGAGTCACACAGGATGCAATCGCATCACCCACTTCATAGGTCTTGGCAGTTCCACCGACATCAGGCGTTTTCGGGCCATGCACCAACACATGCTCAATCGCCTGCATAATTTCCTGCCCTGCCTGAATCACCTGCTCATCTCCATCTGCCAAGAAATCCAGCATCATGGCACCTGACCAGATCGCCGCGATCGGATTGGCAATTTGCTGTCCGTAAATATCAGGTGCTGAACCATGCACAGGTTCAAACAATGACGGGAATTTACGCTCAGGGTTGAGGTTGGCCGAAGCCGCCAAACCAATGGTACCGGTACATGCAGGGCCTAAATCCGACAAAATATCACCAAATAAATTCGATGCCACCACCACATCAAAACGCTCAGGCTGTAGAACAAAACGTGCCGCTAAAATATCGACATGCTGTTTATCTGCCTTGATTTGCGGATAGTGTTTTGCCATTTCATCGACACGTTCATCCCAGTACGGCATGCTGACTGCAATGCCATTGGATTTGGTTGCAGCCGTGATTTTCTTAGCCTCACGCTGATCGGCAAATTCAAACGCATATTTTAAAATGCGATCAACGCCATGACGGGTAAACACGGCTTCCTGCAGGACAAACTCACGTTCAGTGCCTTCAAAGGCTTTACCACCAATCGCTGAATATTCACCTTCACTGTTTTCACGCACCACATAAAAATCGATATCGCCTGGTTGTTTGCCAGCCAGTGGACATTTCACCCCAGGCATTAACCGAACCGGACGTAAATTCACATACTGATCAAAACGGCGGCGGAACTGCAGCAATGATCCCCACAGTGAAATGTGATCTGGCACCTTTTCAGGCCAACCCACCGCACCAAAGAAAATTGCATCATATTGCTGTAAGACTTCAAACCAGTTATCCGGCATCATTTTGCCGTGTTCAAGGTAATAATCACAGCTGGCCCAATCGAAGCTATCCATTTGAAGTTGAATGCCATATTTGTCTGCTGCTGCCTTTACAACCTTGATGCCTTCTGGTAGAACTTCTAAACCAATCCCATCACCCGCAATCGTGGCAACTTTATACTTTTTTGCCATAACGCTCCCTTACACCTTTGATTAATATCCTTAGCTGTAAACATGCTGTTTTCGGCAGCAATGATCAATAAGAAAACTATCACCCCAATGGACACGGATCGTGAATAATCTACCTAACCTATCGGATTTAAAGGTTTTTTGCACAGTCGCCAAACGCAAGAGTTTTGTCGATTCAGCTGAGGAGCTGGGTGCTTCACCTGCATTTATCAGCAAACGCATCAACATTTTAGAAACCAACCTGAACTGTAAACTGTTTCATCGCAGTACCCGCCATGTCAGTTTGACCGAAGATGGCAAACTGATTCTGGATCGGGTCTCCAATATTCTGGATGAATTTGATGAAATCAGTGAGCTGGTGAATAACCCTTTAAGCACGCCCACAGGTCATCTCGACATTGTCAGCAGCTTCGGTTTTGGCCGTAAACATGTTGCGCCTATATTGTCTAAATTGATGACCATGTACCCTAAACTGGAAATTCAGTTTGATACCATCGACAACACCAAAGATCTGATACAACACAGCATTGATCTGGATATTCGCATCGGCAATGAGATTGCCCCGAATATGATTGCCAAAAAACTGATGTCGAATTTCCGAATTTTTTGTGCTGCACCCAGCTATTTGCTACAACAAGGTATGCCTGAAAGTCTGGAAGATTTACGCAACCACGATTGCCTGACCATCAGTGAACGTGATCAATCCTCGGTATTATGGAAATTGCGTCATCTCTCGGAAGATCGGTCGGTACATGTCACACCGCGCTTCATTTCCAATAATGGCGAGATTATTCACCAGTTGGCGATTGAGGGACATGGCATTATCTTACGTTCGATTTGGGATGTGGCGGATGAATTGATTAGCGGTCAGTTACAGCATATCTTGCCTGAATACTGGCAAGACGCCGATGTATGGGCGGTCTATCCTTCACGTTTAAAAAGCTCATCTAAATTACAGACCTGTATCCTGTTTATTCAAAATGAACTGATCAACCGTTTACAGCATATCCAGAACCTAAGCCGTGGTCAGTTGATCCAACCGATTGAACCGATCAATCCAAATACAGAGAAAGTATTTCTATAATCGCGCTAAGCTGCCTGCTTTCTTTTTTCAACCACATCATGCACATTAGTAAGATCATGAATTAACAGGCAGCTTATGAGCACGGCAATATTTGGCCTTATTTTACTTGCAGCGACATGTCATGCCACATGGAATGCCATTGTAAAAGCGGGTACAAATAAGTTTTTAACCACGGTATTGGTCACCGCATCAGCAGCAGTTTTGGCAGCGCTTCTGCTGCCCTTTTTCCCGATTCCACATCGCGAGAGCTGGCCTTATATTTTGGCTTCAACGGCAATACAAATTCTGTATTTTGGCATGGTGGCTAAAATCTATCGTGTTGCCGATATGGGGCTAACCTATCCGTTAATGCGTGGCACAGCGCCGCTGATTGTGGCCGTTTTAGGCACTTTGTTATTGCATGAACAACTGCAATTTAATGCATGGCTAGGCATCATCACTATTTCTGTCGGCATTTTATCGATGATTCTGGCTGCGCCCAAAACGGGACGCAAAGGCATTGGTCTGGCCTTAGTCAATGCCGTCCTGATTGCGGGCTATACCTTGCTAGATGGTCATGGCGTTCGCCTTGCAGGATCAGCCATTGCCTATATCCTATGGAGTTTCGTGCTCTCAGGACTGATCTTTTTTATGTTTGCCCTGAAAATGCAATATCGACAGATGGGTGCGTATTTTCGCCATAATTGGCATTTAGGTTTAATCGGTGGGATCGGTTCATTTTTCTCTTATGGTTTGGCACTGTGGGCGATGACGCTTGCACCCGTTGCGATTGTTGCCGCACTACGAGAAACCTCGATTTTATTTGCCACGCTGATTTCGATCTTTATTCTAAAAGAACGCATCAATGCGGTACGGATTATCTCCTCATGCATCATTTTAATTGGTGCTTTGATCTTAAGAACCGCCTAAAGCAAAAAAGCCAGTCTATCGCAAACAGACTGGCTCATTTTCAAAGCTGAATTTAGAAGTAATAACCCAACGATAAATAGAACAATTTATTCCATTGATTGCTCTCACCTTGCGCCAATCCATCTGCGCCACTGCCCGTCATTGGGTCATTTCGACTCCAGATATATTCCCCCTGTATGCCGACTTTTTTATAGTTAAAATATAGACCTGCGATTAAGCGATCCGAATCTTGATAGCCTGATTCATCTTTATAAAAACGGCTATACGAGACATAGGGTTTAATATTTTCTAACTGCTGGAAAGGCTTGGCAAAGGTATAGTTAATTTCATTGGCCATATATTTACCTTTGTTGGCCACCTGATAGGGATAATCAAATGCACCAATGGTCGAACTTTTCGGTAAAAGATCATCTGCATTTTTAATGTTCTGCTCTCCTGCCAAGAACAACCACTGCCATGCCTGATAATTGGTGGTACTAAAAATGCTCCATGTACTACGATGCCCATCTTTATTGGTTCGGTTATTTTCCAATTCCGAATACCAGTAAGAGCCACCAATTTCCGTGGAGAAATTCTGAGATTGATCTAGCTCAAACTTTCTAGATAAACGCGTCACCCACATATTCTTTTCATCAATATCGGTACCTTGAGTCAGATCATCTGCTCGGACAAAGTTACCACTATAGCGACTGGAATCCTTTGAGGTACCTTTGTAGTTCCCGCCATCAGTTGGGTAAAAACCGAGAATGAAGTTATACAGATTGTCCTTAAACTGGTACTTCACCCCAAGATTTTGGATATCTTCCAGTCCAACGGTATTGAGTAAAGTTTCATAATAGCTATTGCCCCACAGTCGTCCAAAGCCAAAATCAACCGATTGAAAACCGACTGTCACGCGCTGCTGATCTGAAAACTTATAGCCTGCCCAAGCATCTTTTAAAAACAGTGCATCACATAAGCGGTCATACTGGTAGCAACGTACATCCATCGATGCAATCCAGTCTGGGTTTTCATAACTCAAGACCGCCTTGATATCGGCTAGTCGCCAGTCATCATTTTTGGAGCCTTCATTGGCTTCGACAATATAGTCTTTATGGATATAGCGGGTACGGATTGCACCTGTCAGTTTCAGTTCACCCGCTTGGGTTTTCGGGTCACCGATACTGATATCGGCGGCCCAGACTGGCGTATTTGCCAATACACTCATTGAGCCTAAGAAAAGCAGTGCTTTTTTCATTGTTGTACGTCCTTGTTTAACCTCATAAGAAAATGAAGAAATTCACGCTGACAAACAATGCTTAAACTATAAAGTCGGTCTTTACGGAATGTGTTTAATGGAGACGCTTTAAGACACAAAAAACTTGTAATATAATTTTTCCATTCTTTACATTGATAAGAAATGAAAAAATGTTAACTTAATAACAAATTCCATTATTTCTTTTTCTGTAGATTTTCCAACCCACCAACCTCTTCTTCATCATAAACTTTCCATTCCCCATCTGGTTGATCTACTGCAATTTGTATACTTCCATCATTCTTTAAAATTCTAATATTTTCTTTATTCACTTTAGTAGTGAGCTTATCTAATTTTTCTTGAGCAATATCTAAGCCAAGCTCTTTGGCCAAATAAAAATAGGCATAAGCAAGATTAATATCTTGTTCCACTCCATTACCATTTTCATAAATAACACCTAAATTAAATGCAGCTCTCGAATCATTTCCATCTAAAGCCCGTTTATACCAAACAATGGCATCAGGAATAGACTTATCAACACCTATACCTCTTTGAAATGCAGCCGCTACATTAAATTGAGATGGAATAGAGCCTTGTTGAGCAGCTTTTAGTGAATATTCAAAAAATTTATCTTGATTTACTGAACCATTCCAACCATTACTATAACAATTAGCCAGATTTGATTGCGCAGGGTAATATCCCAAATCAGCAGATTTTTTATAATACTCACAGGCTTTTTTATAATCTTGACGAAAGTAAAAGCCATTAAAATACATAAACCCTATGGAATTAATTGCTTCAGGTATATTTTTTTTCATTGCACTTTCATAGTATTCGTATGCTTTCTTATAATCCTGTTTTACACCATTACCATGAGCATACAGGCTACCCATATTGTTTTCAGCCAGCCCATTATTATTATCTATAGCCTTATTATACCAATATATTGCTTTTTTACATCCTTCTCTTGGTTAAAATATCCATTTTCAAAAACCACCCCTACTAAATTTTGTGCAACAGGATCATTATTTTCAGCCTTAACCAATAAAGCATTAAAATATTTTATTTTTTCATTATTGTCTTTACTTGTTACAACGTTATCAATTTTAGACAAATCTAGGTTAACACCTTGGCTTTCCCCACTAACTTTATTAGCTTGTACATCACAACCTGTTAAGCTCACTAATAAAATTGATAAAAAAACAAAAATATCTCATTTATTAATCCATAAAGAAAAAACCATAAACTAAGAATATAGACCCAAGAACAAAACCTAAATACAAGGAGGAAAGATTGATTAATAGCCATTTTTTATGTTTTTCTTCAAACACCTTCACATTCTCTCTATATGTATTTGGAATAATTGGTATTGGTTTATTTTTTTCATCATTTACAGATGGAAAGTGTAACTTTGCAGAAAAAGTTTTATAATTTGAGTAATATATTAAAAACCAATAAGCAACCACAACCAAATCTCCTCCAACTCTAGAAAAATCTTCTCCTCCTCTCTCTCCAAAGAAAAAAACCAAAAAATCTCTCTTATTTTTTTTAATATAAATCTTATTATAAATATATGTGAACAACAACAAGAAAATACCAAAAGGAATAATTAAAAAAACACAAACAAGAAATATATCATCAGTAACTATAATATCTCTAATTCTAATATTTTTTAAATCTTCAAACATAACTTATATTCCTAATTACATACACCTGTAATATTTCTTGCAACAGTTGTACCTACATAATTACCAGCAAAACCTAGACCAACTCCACCAATTACGGCACCGATACCTGCCCCGATAACTCCACCTATACCGATAGATGTCCCCCCTGTTACAGGTGCTAATATCAAGCCAATCTCTGCTCCCGCCAACGCACCGAGCTTTGCACCACCAGCAGCACCTAGCCCTCCCATTAAGATTCCTCCTCCTATATTTGCTGTCTCTACTGTCGCTACTTTAATCGTATAGGCTGTATCCCCTGTCTGTGATGCTCCATAAACCTTCACTGCAGACTCTGCGATATAAAAATACAACACTAATTTCATACCAAGTTTAAGGCTTATAGTTGCCCGTCCAATCGTCTCCATCATTTTAACATTGAGCTTTAACCCCCCCATGAAATCTGGGGCTTTTACACCGGATGTATCTCTTACAACATTTTTTAGTGTTTTTGCAAACTCTTTATTATCTTGTAGTCTAACAAAATTACCTGCAATCGTTTGTTCAATACGTTGATACAAATGATAATTTTTTCTTTTGAAATCAGCATCATGCTTTGGATTACTAAGTTTGGTCTTTCTTTGTGCTTCAGTATTATAAGCTCTTTGAAGGGCCGTTATATCATTATTTAATTTAGCTAATAGTTCTTGATTCAACCGTTGCAGCTTATGATCATCCATTTTTTGTTTAGTTTGATCTGAATAAATAGCCGCAGCATTAGCAGATTCAACTTTTTTATTCAAGGAAATATCACCACAATAGCTTTCTTTATGTCCTTCCACCGTTTTAAGATACTCAACTCTAGCAATCTGAACTTGCTGTGCTAAGGCTATATAATCCATTAAAAGTTCAAAATTATTTGCAAAGAATTTTGGGTCAAATCCATTCTGCCTACATAAAAACTGAAATATTCTTTCAGCCTCTAATGCTAACTTTTTATACTCTGTTAATTCAGGTGAACTCTTTTTATTTGTAATAAGAATAATCTGACCAGGTTTGATTTTTTTACTAAAATTTAAGTCCTGTAAATCGCTAAGGTGAGCATTGGCATGCCTAAAAATATCTCGCTCAGTATGATTTGGTACTTTTTTATAGATTTCTCTTAATAACTCATCAAAAGTTTGCTCTTTCTTTATCAGCTTCCATCCTACTTCCGCATCTTGTGTAATTTTCACCTCTTTTACGTGATTTGGACTCTCAGAGTTTTGTGCTGTCGTAGATTTAATACGTGTTTGGTCATATGCAATTTTTGCATCTTTCTTATAGTGCCGAAGAATATAACCACCCATCCAAATATCATTTAAATAAATATCAACTTGTACCTTCTCTTGATCATCCAATACTTCTATGACATTTGTCTTTGCCGACTTCATAAATGATAACTTTTGAGAAACTGAGTTCCTCTTTTTATCTGGAGATTTAATTGTAACCCTATATCGATACCGTAAAATTGTTAAATGTTTTGGTACCTCACTAACGAATAGCTGTGCAATATGAGGCTGACTATATTTTGCCATTTTATTCTGTCTCCTCATCATGACTAAAATCAGTCACTGTCATCTTATTTAAAATTTGCAATGTATAACTCTCGGGACGATTTGAATAAATTTTTTTTGTTTTACCTGAGGCATCTGTTTTACCGTAATGCATTTGCCCCGAATCGCTGACTAAAACATAATCAGTAAATGCTAAAATTTCATTCGTCTCTTTATCCCTTGCATCAAAAGCGATGTTATATCCACCTAATTTAGGCATCATTGGAAGAAAAGCAGAAACTTTCGCCCCACCCATAAACAAATGCTGCCCTGCCTTTACCTCAAACTTGCCACCTGTGGTTGGGAAGATACCCGAACCATTCAGCTTAATCTGAGAACCACCAGCAGTAATCACAATCTCTTTCGGACTGCTGATCTCAATACGGTCTTCAGTCGAAATAATCTGGATCCCTTGCTTGGCAAGCAAATCCATGCCATCCGATTGGGCATGGGCCTCAAACTTCCCTTTTGCAGCAACCTGCTTGATCCCACCTTGGGCTGCAAACACACTGATTCTGTTTTGGGCATGCGTAATTAGATTTTTCTGTGTACTTAAATTAATACTATCACCTGCAAACTGGTTGATCTGCCCATCCGCAGATAAATGAATATCTTCATTGCTACTTAAACCAATACCCGCAGGTGAATTCAGCAATAATAGTGATTTTTTAAATTGCGCAATTTTCTCTTGAATCTGTTCAGCGAATTCTTTCAGTTGATCAACGGATTCAATCTCATCGGTCTGCTGGTTCTTAGCCACTTCACTTAAGGCTTTGGCATTGTTTTGATTACCCTCAAGCTGCTGTTTAGCAACTTGGGCATCTAGATGTTCGCCTTGCGCCTGATCCTGTTTATGCGTGGAAAGTAGTAAACCCTCGCATGCTCGCACGGCACCCCATTGATCGGTACGCAGTTCAAAACCTTCACCGCGGTCTTCACTTTCCGCTGTGGCTTTCGGATGGCTCAGTTTACCCAAGTTGAGTTGGCTGGCAGCATGACTACTTTGCAGTTGCGCGCTGATCTGTCCGGTGGTGTCATCAAAGCGTAACTGGTTAAAGCCTTCGCCCTGATATTCTTTCGATTTGATCCCTGCCAGTTTCTTGGTGTCTGGCAGCTTACCTGCATTGTCGAACTTCGTTGGGCTACGATGCGCTTCGTGAATCCGTCCTACTACAAATGGACGGTCAATATTGCCATCAAAGAAGTCAATCACCACGATTTCGTCTATACGCGGCAGAAAGCGTGCACCATAACCTTCACCAGCCCAAGGGGTCAGGACATCGACCCAAGCTGAATCGGTGTCGTTGTCATTAGCACCTGCACCACCATCGTGGCTATGATCTTCATTGCGAGTAAACAGGAAACGAACTTTAATTCGCCCCCATTCATCCACATGGATTTCTTCTCCACTTGGTCCGACCACTTTGGCACGTTGTGGTGAAGCAATTGGACGGTGTTGTAATGGATTATATTCGGGTACGGTTTTGATGCTACGACGTTGCAGGGTGAGCTGGTTGGCTTGGCGTTCGTCACTCTCTTTTATTTGCCAATTGCTTTGTGCTAATAATTGATTGATCTGTTGATGTAGATCTTTAGGCAAATTATTTTGGTTATAGAAGTTTTTGCCTGTAATCAGGAATTCTTTGTCTGCACCATCGTGTTGATCAATTTCAGGATGTTCGGCAAGTTCAAACCAGTAACCGACATGGGTGTCGCGCACGGTGGTATTGGCGGTAAATTGTTTGGATTGCAGATCATAGTATTGACCCAAGTTCTGATTTAGTTTTTCGATCTGTGCATTGCCCGATTGGGTAGCACCATCTTCACCATTGAGGTCTTGCATCCATGCCGGTGAAAAATGCCATGCCTGTTCTAGACCAAGACTGGCATTGTCATGTTGATCACTGTGTTTGTGAGTGCTTTGCACACTGCCTGCACCATCTTCCTGTTCTAAGGCATCGGCTTGCCAGCGTTGTACATGCACGCTACTGGGCTGTAATGAACGTTGTCCAACTAGGCTGGTCATACTGTCATATTGTTCAGTGGCACTGCTACGGTGATAACGGATCTGTCGACGCTCTAACGCTTGGTACTGGCTATTGTCATCAATCAAACGAAGTTTTTGCGGCTGAATCGCGGCACTGCTGAGAGGAACTGTGCGCTCGGCTTCATCAATCAACCAGTTAATCCCTTCACTTCTCATCAAGCGGGTGAGGAAGTCATAGTCGCTTTCATTAGACTGCATAATGAATGGGCGGACATCATAGTCTTGACTCAGTCCACTTAAGTCAAGCGTTAGGCTCGATGCAAATAAAGGGCTTTTGCTCTGCCATTCTTTAAAGACAACTTCTACCACATCGCGCACGCTCTTGTTCATAAACACGCGGCTGTTACGGCGTTGTTTCCACAGTGCAGTTGGGTCTTCGAGTGTCAGTTTATATAAAGTTAAGCTACCGTCTGATTGTCCTTGTAAGGCTTGGGTGATAATGCCTGTGACACGGGTCAACTGGCCTTGATCAGTCACGCTATCTATCGCAGCTTGGCTGCCAATAAATTGCTTTAGTGGAATGGTGGCATTGGTCGATAGGCAAATCAGTTCTGCCTTAAATCCATCATTGAGTTGATGCTGACCATCAATACGTTGCAGAAAAACCTGCGAATTTAAATTTTGATTAGAAAATTGAATATGAATCGCACGTTTTTGTGCTGTAAGGCCCAAACTATCCAAGGCCTGAAATATATTAGCCAACATTATTTATAGAACATTTCATTAAATTTTGCATATTTTACTCAAAAAAACGATTCAATGTCTATACAGCCCTGTCTACGTGACAATAAATGTCATACTTTATTTGATTTTTCGGATTATCTTGTGAACTTAATGATTATTACGTTTTAAGACAGGTCTCTTTTCTGCTCGGCAAGACATTTACTTTTATTTTTCTACCCCAATCACCTTCGCATAATGTACCGGATCAAGCCTGATCATAAGCATTGCCACGACAAGCACCATACTCAAATGCCAAATCCAGCCTGATGCATAAGTCCCAGTCATACCATACAATACGGCAACTAACCACGGTGCAATTGCTGCAAGCAGAAAACCACCACCTTGCATCAAGGCTGAAAGCTGCCCCGCATGCGCAGGATCAGGTAAATGGTCTAGAACTACAATCATCAATAAAGCAAAACAGCCACCCAATCCCATACCTACGGTTATCGCCCAAACATAAGGAAAAGTATCTGGTACAAAAGCCAATCCAGCAAAACCAATCAATTGTAAGATCAGGGTGAAAGCAATCCAAACGCGACGATCTTTGTTCTTACGCGATAAATACGGTAGAACCAATGCGGCACTTGCCTGACTCAGCGTCAGCACAGCCATCAAATTTCCACTAGCAGTAGCAGTCCAACCATGCGCTTGAAATGCAGGTGCAAGCCACGCAACAATCGAACTATAGCCCCCATTAATTAAGCCAAAACAACAAATGAGCAACCAAGTTCGTGGTTGTTTTAACAGCACACTTACGGCAGGGATTTTTCTAGATTGATGTGAGGTTTTTGTCAAAAAACAACTAGCAAAGACGATGGCAAGTAATGCTGGAACAGCAAAAATGGACAGACCCATGTTCCAACTTTCACTGCTATTCGAAACAACAGGTGCAATAACAGCACCGAGCGCCCCACCACCCATCAGCATGGCTGAGTACAGCCCCATCATTGGGCTAAGGTGATCTCGAAACTCTCTTTTAATCAAACTTGGAAAAACCGCTTGAACAACAGCCACACCAAAACCGACGATGGCGGCGGTAAATATTAAAGTCCATCCATTTACGACAAGAAAACGCAATGCACAGCCCAAGCAAATCATTGCCAAAGCACTGAGAATGGCACGACGCTCACCAACAGCATTGAGTATGATAGGACCAACAAAAGCGATTAGTCCCATCAGCAACATTGGCACCAGCGTTAAAAGTGCAATGCCTTGTAAACTCAGACCAGTTGTTGTCCGAATCTGATTGGCAACAGGCCCTACACTGGTCATAAATGGTCGAAGATTTAATCCAACCAAGGCAACCGTTGTCACCAAAAATATTCGGTTATTTTGCATATTCGTCTTTTCCCATCACACCGCTTAGGTCGTGGATTTCCAGTAAACATATAAATCTGGTTTTTCTTCTATTCGGACTGGAATATAGCGAATATTCATCGACTGCTCTGCAAAGGGTTTAGCAAGATCAGCATAAATCGCTGCTGTTGATAACCCAAACGGTTCACCATCTTCATTCGAATGAGCATAGCTCACCGCCTGAATCCCAGCTAAACGCATTGCAGCCATACACATCGGACAAGGATGCCCACTGGCAAATACGGCACAGCCTTCAAGATTGGCTGTACCCAAACGTTGGCTTGCAGCACGTATTGCCAGTAACTCGGCATGTGCTGTCGGGTCATTGCTTTTTAAAATCTCATTCACACCTGTGGCAATAACGGCTCCATCTTTCACAACTACCGCAGCAAAAGGACGGCCTCCTTGCTGGCAATTTTGATAGGCCAATTCAATGGCCTGACGGAGAAAATCTGTTGTTTGTTCCATCTTAATGCTCCATAAATTTTGGTTTCGCACCTGCGGCTAATAATGCTTTCTCAATATGTGTATAGCCACGAGCATGTGCATGTTCAAGCGGCGTTATGCCATCACCATCAGCAATATTGACATTGGCTCCCGCTGCAATCAGCAAATCGACAATCTGTTGATATGGTTGAGTGCCATTACCTAAAATGATCGCTTCCAATAAAGCCGTCCACCCTAGGTTATTGATGTGATCAACATTGATACCCGCTGCAATCAGCGTACGTACAGTATCCACATGCCCTCGTTCAGCTGCTGGAATCAACGCTGTACCACCATAGCGGTTGGTACTTTTTAAATCTGCACCATGCTGCAAAGTCATATTCAATATTTTTAAATAGCCACGCGCGCCAGCATAAAGATAAGGACTATCTTGAATGCGATCTTTGGCATTGACATCCGCCCCTGCATCTATCAGAAATTGTGCTGCATGAACATTGTTTGCACGTGTTGCGATCATTAAAGCGGTTGAGCCTGAAGCATCACGCGCATCAATCTGAATATTTTTAGCGAGTAATTGTTGAATATGAGCCACATCATTGCGCGCAGCAGCAGTATGTAAGGCATCTTCTTGCATAGGATCTCCCGAAGTTGCATGACTACATGCCGTCACCGCTAGTGTAAATACAGCTGACATTAATGATTTGTGCATATACAAGCTCCAAGGATTTACCTAGACAAGTGGATTAAATGAACAATTGCGCCTAGGATAATCAGATTCATTGATATTTAAAAATTAAATTAATTAATCGAATGTATTAAGATTATGAATAGTTGAATCATTCAAATCGCCCCCGTGTGTGCAAAGGTTGCTGTCTATGTTCGATCCACGCTTACTCCGAGCCTTCGTCACTATTTTCGAAGCTGGTAGCTTTACCTTAGCTGCTGAACGCTTGCATATGACTCAATCCACGGTCAGTCAACAACTGGCCAGATTGGAAGAGTCCGTGGGCAAACAATTGATTGATCGAAATGCACGGCCCTTACAACTCACAAGCTCAGGTGAATATTTAATTAGTTATGCACGGCGGATTCTAGCTTTACAACAAGAGGCTGAAAATATTCTAGGCGATCCAGCAGGTACCATTCCGATTCGAATCGGCTTGCCAGAAGATATAATGAATACCGACATGGCTTTGGCGTTGAGCGCATTTAGTAAGGAAAATCGTACTGTCAGACTGGATGTGACAGCAGGATTAAGCCGTGATCTCATGGAACGCTATCGCAGCGGACAGTTTGATATTGTGGTTGTCAAAGAAATGGCTGCAAGCTCTGATCACCATGCAACATTTCCAGAAGAAATTGCATGGTTTGAAAGCATCGATCACAGCAAACAATGGACTGACCCAATCCCATTGGTGACCTTCCCACAAGGTGGACTCTACCGTGAGGAAATGTTCGAACGTATTGAGCGCGAACGCAAACATTGGTATATCGCTTTTACCAGTAACAGCTTGGCAAGTGTACTGGTTGGCGTTGAAACAGGTCTAGGTTTATCACTCTTGCCTGTAGCAACAACAAAAGGACATCGGGTTCGTGAATACCTTCCTTTGGGCAAGGCACCCAGCATGACTGTTTCAATCTATGCATGGGACAAAGATGGTCTCATCTCAAAATTACTGCAACGTATGACCGCTGTACTTCAACAGCGTTTTGACCAATCAAAAAATGAATAACAACAGCGGATAAACCATCAATTAAACGCAAATTAAACAGCGAATAACTGTCTTTAAATGCCAAGCAATATGCTTGATGTGCCAAAAGCTGCTGTCATGGCACAAGAAGTTAAATCCTATCCTCTACTGTCAAGACTGTGCCAATAGCGCTGATTACTATCGATTGAAATAGACATCTTTGATAAGTAGGTCAGCATGGCAAAACAGACAGAGAAACGATATCGCCAATATTGTCGTAATAACCTGATTTTTAATGTGATTGATTCTGGTCCCATGGATGGAAATCCCGTTATTCTTTTACATGGTTTTCCAGAAACTGCACAAAGTTGGCAGGCAACCAGTGAAATCCTCAATCAGCATAACTTCCGCACCTTTGCCATTGAACAACGTGGTTATAGCTTAACCGCTGCTCCAAAAGGTCGTTTCCAATATTCGATTGATGAATTGGTTGCCGATGTCAAAGCTTTCATTGATTTGTTAGGAAAGCCTGTATACGTCATCGGTCATGACTGGGGTTCGATCGTTGCTTGTGAATTAGCGCTGCAATATCCAGAATTGGTAAAGCATCTGACTTTAGTTTCTGTGCCACATACAGGTGCATTTTTAAAGTCAATGCTCAGCAGTACACAAATCTTCACCTCATATTATATCGGCTTTTTCCAACTGCCTTTTATTCCTGAACTACTCTTTAAACGAGCGAAATCGCTCAGTCATTTGTTGTTAAAAAATTCTGGCATGAGTGCCGAGCAAATCATCGACTTCAACCAACATTTTATTCAGGAAAACCGTATTGGCACAGCCATTAATTGGTATCGAAGTATGCCTTTGGCACCGATTCGTTCAAGCTTTAAAAAAGTAAAAGTACCTACCCTGTTTGTGTGGGGAAATAAAGATATCGCCATCGGTAAAAAAAGTGCCGAACTGAATAAACAGTTTTTTACTGGCCAATATCAAGAAGTCCATATGAATGCAACACATTGGATTCCTGCTCAAAATGCCGAGCAACTCAGCCATTATTTTATGAATGCCGTGAACTAAGGAGAAGTGTTATGCATCCCCAACAACGACTCGAAAATCATTATCTGCAACAACGTCGCGTGCAATTCGATTTCAGTAATACGCCAGAGCATTGGATCTATGACAATCCTTTTGCTACCCATTTAATTAATGCTGTTCATCTTATTTTGCCCGTAGGTGAACTGTGGATGTGCCGCTCTTTTAATGAAGCACTTCCCTACGTCAAAGATGAAAAATTACGTGCCGATGTAAAAGGTTTTGTGCATCAGGAAGCGCATCACGCCTCTGCGCACAAGGTAGCCCAAGAATATTTACGCCATTATGACTATGACATCGATGGGTTTCTTATATCTTTAGATAACATCTTTAAGCAAATCAATACTGCGCCTTTGGGCTTAAGCCTTTCCAGCTCCCTAGAGTATCGTTGGCTCACCATTCGCGTTGGTATCGCCGCGGCAGTTGAACATTTCACAACGATGTTAGGCACATGGTGTCTCGATGATCAACCATGGCAAAATAAAACTGCTGATGAAATGATGTCTGACTTAATGACATGGCATTTGGCAGAAGAAGTTGAGCATCGAAGTGTGGCTTTCGATTTATATATGCATCTATGTGGCGAAAACAACAAAGCCTTTGCCTACTTACAACGCCAAACGATTATGCTGGCCGTTGCTCCTCTATTCACCTTTGCCATTTATCATTGCTTTAAGAAGCTGGCACAACAAGATCAGCGCGCAGATCCGTATAAAAACTACGGACTGATTCGGGCGTTAAGACATACAGCCATTGAACATGCGCGCAGTAAACAAGTGCCGAGTTTTTTCGCGATGATTTCTAGCTTAAGACACTGGGTTAAACCGAACTATCACCCTTATCATGAGGGAGATACCAACAAAGCATTACAGGTGTTAAATCATTCTCCTGCGGTACAAGCCTTAACTAAACTCCGCGCCTGTTAATGTCTTGAATCTGAAACTTTCCTCTTTTTAGGCACTTATTCAGTGCCTTTTTTTCGGCTAAGCAATGTAAAAAGGCCTTATCTCAATATAAGGCCTTCCAATATCATCTACTTGTGAAGGTATAACAATCACTATCAAATTCAACCATATCCTTTTCCATGTATTGCATGGTCCATGGATAATTGGCAACGTTCACTTGCTTGCTATCTAGATAATAACTCGCGCATCCACCTTGATTAAATACAGTGCCATTCAGTTTATTTTGCAACTTCTGATTAAAATGCCCCTCTGCGAATGCACTGATTTCAAAACTACCCAATTGATTATTCTGCACAAAGCGAATTGCTTTAATCGCATAGTCAATTTGATTTTCTGCCGCTGTAATTAATGAGTTATAGCTAATACTATTGGGCCCAAGTAACATAAATGCATTCGGTAAGTCTTTAACTACACAGCCCTTAAAAGCTTGTACTGTATTTTTTTGCCAAACATCATCCAATAAATCTCCGCTTTTAGTAATGATCCGTTTGGCAATCGGTGGTTTTGCCACTTCGAAACCTGTTCCCCAAACAATGATATCGACTTGAACTTCTTGACCATCAACCAGAATCCCATTCGGTGTAATTTCCTTTACGCCTTGATCAATCATCTCCACATTGTTTGCAGCCAGTGCTGGATAATAAGTATTTGAAAATAAAATCCGTTTACATCCCAAAGTAAATTTTGGTCTGACTTTCTCGCGTAAAACAGGGTCCTGAATCTGATAATGCATCCAGTGAATCAAGCCCTTGCCTAAGACCTCCAAGGTTTGCGGTTGATTGACACTTGAACTAAACATATCCATGGAAACACTGGTCAATTTACGGATGGAATTCAGGGTAAATGGTACTTTTTGCTGTACATTTTTGGAGGTATTGTTAATGACCATATTGGGCTTTGGAATTACCCATGGTGCCGTTCGTTGAAACACATACAGTTGCTTCACAATGGGTTGAATCGCCGGAATAATCTGTATTGCAGATGCACCTGTACCAATCACGGCAACACGCTTGTTACTCAGATCAACTGAATGATCCCACTGTGCAGAATGGAAAATATGTCCTTGAAAATGATCTAAACCAATCACATCAGGTGTGGTGGGTTCACTTAGAGGACCTGTGGCAAAAAAGATAAATTTTGCCTTATATGTTCCGTTGCTGGTTTCAATCAGCCAAGCTTGTTGCTGCTGTGACCAAGCAGCTTGACGTAGCTCGGTATTGAATAAAATATGCTGATCCATGTTAAAGCGTCTTGCGACATCTTTAATATACTGCTGTATCTCTTTCTGTTTTGCGAAAATATGACTCCAATTCGGATTCGGTGCAAATGAGTAAGAATAAATAGAAGATGGTACATCACACTCGCAACCTGGATAGGTATTCTCTCGCCAAACACCACCCACCTCATTTGATTTCTCAATAATAATAAAATTATTCATTTTTTCTTTCTGAAGCTTTACTCCTGCTGCAATGCCTGAAAACCCTGCACCAATAATCACAACATCCAGAGCATAATCATCCACAACAGTAACTTGATTTAAATCTGACATTTCCCACTCCAAACTGATAAAACCTTGTCAGTAGAATCGTTCAATCCTTTTTTAAATGGATTAAAAGACATATCTATGGAAAATAATGAGATTCAGCTATAAAGGCTTGACCGTGGATGCCATCTTGAAATAACCAAAGTCAAATGAAAGAGTTATGATGAAATTATGGCTTATTTTATTGATTCTTAATAAGAGATTTTGAGATCAAAGCGCATGATTCTGTCCTTTGATGATACAAAAATTTTAAATTGCATCGGCTAAGATAAAAACGTAAATCAACAACGTGATCGCTGCGATGATTTATCTGTAATTGGGTTAAAGGATTTGACTTCGAAACGAGCAGAACAATTATGACTGAAATTCCAAGTATTCCATCGGTTCTGTTAGAACTCATCGACAAGTATCTACAGCAACACAATATTTCGAATAATCAACTCAATGAACTCACCCAACAGTATGCCAATCAATCGAGAATGCCCTTACATAAATGGTGGAGTCTGCTTGAACACATCTATCAGCAACATCCAACGCCTGTGTTAGGACATTATATTGGTGAACTCTCAGAACCTCATCATATCCATATATTAGGTTACTTGGCATTATCCAGTCCGAACCTGATCAGCTTTCTGAATTGTTTTAAGAATTTCCAACCACTGTTGCAAAACTCGGCTTCATTTTCGATTGTGCAAAAAGAAGATCGCTTTTGTATGTGCTGGACGCCTGTGGTACATAAAAACTCTCAACTTTCGAATGAAGTGCTGCTTTCAGGCGTATTGAGTACCATCCGTAAGATCTTGCAGCGACCTGAGATTTGCCCTTTAGAAATCGAATTTTCTGCTCCTGCACCTGTTGATATCGCACCCTATGCAGCAGTGTATGGCTGCTCCGTCAGTTTCGATTCAGATGTATTAAGATTATGGCTACCACTTGAAATCCTGCATCTGCCCATTCCAAGTCGTGATCCGCATCTTAAAAAACTATTAGATCAGCAGGCAGAAGCACTGCTCAAGAGCATTCCCAATCCTGATACTTTCTTAAAAGATTTACAGCTACTCATCGTTAGTATGCTCAAGATTGGTGAACCCTCTGCTGAGAATATTGCCAAACAGATGAATCTGTCGCTAAGAAGCTTTTATCGCAAGCTGACTAGCTATAATTTGCAATACAGCGATCTGGTTAAAAGCATTCGTGTAGAACTAGCAAAAAGCTATTTGGTCAAATCAGAGCTGTCTCTCACTGAAATTGCACTGCTACTCGGTTATGCCGAACAGAGTGCTTTTAGCCGTGCCTTTAAACAATGGGAACACCTGACTCCATCAGAATATCGAAAAAGCCATCTCAGCTAAAAACTTCTCAAAAGCAAAAAGAGTGAATCATGGGCATGACTCACTCCTTCTAAAAAAGTACCAATTGGAAATTTAGAAACTAAATCCAATATTTAAATTGATGCGGTAAAGCCATTGGTCACTATACGGCGAAACGGTTGAGGTATAACCTGTGGCATTGGAAGCCCCACCAATAATATTGGAGTTTTTACCCCAGGTATAATCAGCCCACACCATAAATGGGGAAGCAATAAACATCATCCCTGTGGTATTCATTTGTGAAGCCGACCAGTCATCACGTTTCTTGTCCATATAGCTATAGTCATTATAGAAACGGATGGCTTTGAGTTTACCCATGTCCTGTACAGGCAAGGTATAAGCAAGGTTTAAACTGGCAACGGTGGCTTCCGAAGCAATGAAATAGGCAGGGGTAAAGCCATTATTGCCCATCAAAGTCACATCATTGCTGACCCCATCTGGGTTTTTGGCATCATATTGATAATGAATCACAGAACTTTGTAAATTAAAGCGTTTGTAATTATTATCGGTATGTAGACCGACCGCATAATATTGGCCGTTCTTATCAGTGCTTTTATTATGCAATTGCGCAATAGCACCCGACACACCAAATTCTTGCTTACCAAAATCTGTTTCTAATTTACGTACGATGCGCGTGTTAAATTGATGACGCTTTTCATTTTGATAGGCTTTTTGGGTTGGAAACGCATTATCGGCCAAATCATCATAGGTGGCACTTTCAGGTGAGTAGCGCAGACTGGTATCCAGCATTTGCGGATAATAGCCCAGTTTGATATCCCAATCCTTGTTATTAAAATTCCAGTTCAAACCTGGTGCAATGTTATTGCCATAGCCGAGGAAGAATGGAATATGATAGGTCCAGCCATTCTGTGGATATGGATAGATTGCAAAAGGTTTATAGACAAAACCTGCTTCGATACTATTATTTTGATCAAGGTTATAGCCGACATAAGCTTTCTCAATCGAGCGTTTCTCTTGATCCTGAAACAGATAACTGGCATTAAAATAAGCGTCGTCAAACTTGCCTTTTAAATCCACCCGAAAAATATCAAAATACAGTTTTCCAAAACCGCCATTGGGTCCTTCCCAATTTTCATAACGTTGGTTGAGTCGCACCACGCCACCCAATTTTACCGAATCCGTTCCATCTTCACTTTTCCATTCTAGGGCTGAGCTTTGCGCAAAAACATGGGATGTGGTACCCAAATAAAATGCAGCAAATAGCATTGCTATAGAGGTCTTTTTCATCTCTTGATTCCTTGGTTTTTGTTCCAACGATCCTGTTGGTTAGCTTTTTTGTTTTACCTATGAAACATAGTTTTTATCGTTTTATGAGCAAAAAAATTTGCCCATAAAACGGTCTTCACATCAGCACGGACTGCCAATGCTCAGCGGGGTTAGTACAATTTTTTCTGTGGTGGCCCTGCAAAGTTCAATGGACCAATTGAATGCATATCCAGCTCAATCACGCTTGGCCCTTGGAATGCAACAGCTTCCTGAATCACGCTCTTGAATTCATCAGCACTGCCCACTTTCCAGCTCTTCACACCCATTGCTTCGCCTAAAACTTTATAGTCTGGGGTATGCAATTCATTGAAATACTGGCGACCACCGAAGTAATTCTTTTGGATACCACGCATCACGCCATAACCACCATCATTCATGATCATCAACACCATATTGGTATTTTCTTGCGCCATGGTTGCAATTTCGCCGATGCCTAACATCAAACCGCCATCACCGACCAAGCCAATCACTTTCTTATCAGGGTTGGCAATCGAAGCACCAATCGCGGTCGCCAGCCCCAAACCAATGGCCCCTGCTAAAGAATGAATATTCTGGTTTGGTGCCTGTACCGGGAATAAACGACTGCCCCAGGTACTGCCTGACATGGTGATGTCACGTACGAAAATACCGTCTTGTGGTAATGCAGCACGTAAGTGATCACAGATTAAAGCGTACTGATCTAACTGCGTACGTAGCGCATCGATTGCCGCCTGTTTTGCCTTCACCATCGCGGCATCATAATCCGCATCGACTTTTGAAATACCTTGCAAGCTAGTCAATACACGTTGCAATACATCTTTAGCGTCACCACAGATGAAGTTACGCACTTTGTAATTACGCTGTTGTGCCACAGGATTGGCATCAATCTGGATAATATTGTCAGGGAATTGCACTGAATAGGTTTTGGTTTCATTACTACGTAAACGAGAACCCACCACTACCAATAGATCAGCGTCTTTAAGCAATTGCTCAACACCAGCCGAGTTATGGAATGCACCTAGGCTACGCGGATGATCATCGGCCAATACGCCACGCGCATGTGTTGATGACACCACAGGAATACCAAGATCAGCGATGGCTTTGACTTCCGCAACGCTATTCAACGTACCGCCACCGATCCAAAACACTGGACGTTTGGCTTTTTTCAGTTCTTCAACGATTAAATCGACTTCGACCTGTTCAGCCTGTGGTAATTCAAGGGCTTTTACTGGGCCCAAGTTCAGCGGCAAATCGATTTCTGCTGCTTGTACATCAATCGGTAACTCAACACTGACTGGCCCCATTGGTACTGTCGTAGCTACACGAATCGCTTCACGGATCACACCCACCGCATTGTCAGGGCTGGTGATACGAAATGCAGCTTTGCTCGATGCACGTAAGAAGGTCAGTTGATCTTTGGTTTCATGAATAAAACTGGCATCACGATCCAAATATTCACGTTCCACCTGCCCAGTTAAATG
Organism: Acinetobacter sp. TUM15071; assembly: GCF_008980925.1. NCBI lineage: Bacteria > Pseudomonadati > Pseudomonadota > Gammaproteobacteria > Moraxellales > Moraxellaceae > Acinetobacter > Acinetobacter sp. TUM15071. The sequence goes on from NZ_BKGB01000010.1 coordinate 52,624, forward strand.
TAACACTGGGCTGCCTGCATTCATCGCTTCAATCAGTGAGCCCACTGCATTACCTGCACCCGCGCCCGTACTGGTGAGCGCCACACCGAGTCCTTTAAAACGCGAGTGACCATCTGCCATCGTGACTGCGCCTGCTTCACCGCGTGCCGCCACAAAACGGATTTTTTCACGGCGACCAACTGCATCGGCAATCGGTAAGTTATGGATCGAGATCACTCCATAAATACTGTCTACTTGGTGTGCTTCTAAAACACGGGCGATGGCTTCGCCGACATTTACACGTTCTGTCATTTGTATATTCCTCAAAAACTGTTCATTCCATGAATGTATTAATTCGCCCAAGGATTTGGCTGCTCGCTTAATCCCATATAGATGCTTTTTTGTTGCATGTAAGACAAAATGCCTAAACGACCTTTTTCACGCCCAATTCCGCTTTCTTTAAAACCACCAAACGGCGCAGAAATCGAGAATTTCTTATAGGTATTAATCCAGACCGTACCGACTTCTAAAGCACGGGCAATTTGCCATGCCTTACGATAGTTTTCAGTCCAGATACCTGCGGCAAGACCGAAACAACTGTCATTGGCTTGTGCAAGTAAATCTTGTTCATCGTCATATTTCATCACTACCAGCACAGGGCCAAAAATTTCTTCCTGACAGGTTTGTGCTGAATTGCTTAAGCCCGTGATAATGGTTGGCAAGTAATAGCTACCTTTGGCAAACTCACCTTCGGTTAAGGCATGACCACCCACAAGGACTTGTCCACCTTCTTGTTTCGCAAGCTGAACATAGTCATCGACAGAAGCCAAATGCTTCGGGTTAATCAAAGAGCCAAGATGTACGCCTGCGGTTTCAGGGTGTCCAACACGCAAACCTTTGGTAATTTCAACCAAACGGCTTAGGAATTGATCATAGATACTGCTGTGCACAAACAGACGCGAACCTGCAATACAAGCTTGTCCAGCTGAACTGAAAATACCGTAAGCCACACCTTTGGCTGCCAGTTCAATATCTGCATCTGGCAATACAATCGTTGGTGATTTTCCACCAAGTTCTAAAGAGGTTGTGATCAATTTATCAGCTGCTAAATGTGCCAGATGACGACCCGTGGTGGTTCCACCCGTAAATGAAATTTTACGTACCAAAGGATGCTTTACGATTGCATCACCAATCACCGAACCTCGTCCGACCAATACACTAAGCAAACCTTTCGGTAAACCCGCTTCTTCAAAGATTTGTGCGAGTTCCAACGCAATCAAAGAAGTCACTTCCGCAGGTTTTAGGATCACCGCATTACCACCCGCAAGTGCAGGTGCTAATTTTTGCACTTCACTGGCAATTGGTGAGTTCCACGGTGTAATTGCAGCGACCACACCCACTGGTTCATGCACGCTCATAGTCATAAAATCTGCGGCACGTTGCGTGGTCAACTCGTCATTCAAGGTTTCGCAGGCTGCTGCTACATAACGTGCTGTTGCTGCCGCACTCATGGTCAAGGCACGGGTTTCAGCCAATGGCTTGCCATTATCACGAGTTTGCAGCTTTGAAAGCTCATCGACACGCGCTTCAATAATGTCTGCTACTTTATATAAAATACGGGCACGTTCATGCGGCATGCTGTTGCGCCACTCGGCTTTACGCCAAGCCGCATCTGCCTTTTCAATAGCTTCATTGACATCATCTAAACTGGCCGTTGAAATTTCAGCATTCACCGATTGATCTGCTGGAAATAAACTTTGAATCGTAGCGCCTTTACCTAATCGCCATTCACCAGCGATATAAATTTCCTTTACCATGATCAAATCCTTTTAAATCTGAATTGCTTCAACACTATTGCGGCAAGCACGAATCACACTTAATGCAGCCAAAGTTGAGGTTTTGGGATTACTTGCCAATGGGACCCCCACCAGTTCAATGGTCATTTCACCAAACACGCCTTCCGCTACAATGGTGTGTTTGTTTTTGTTGATGCTCGGATCAACCGTCAGCTCAACCATAGTGTCATCCATGCCCAGTCCTGCCAGTGCAATCGTGGCTGCCACATTGGCATTGGCTGGAAACTTCAAGGCTGCTTCTCTGGCTGTGCCACGGAAGAAAACCGTTGCTTCGCTAACCTGATCGAGGTCGACCAGTTGTTCTGCATAGCTGCCACGCCAGCTTTTTGGACTTTTGCAGCCCTTATAAGTAACCTTTTCCAGACCACCTTCTTTGGCTGCTGAGATACCATCAATCCCTGCAATTGCACCCGCTAAAAGGTGCAAATGCGCATCGTGTTGTTCTGCGGTTGATTTCAGTTGAATTAAAAATTCGTTATCGGCCAAGGTGCCCACTGAAATCAGGCCAATGGTCCAACCTTTTTCCAGAACTTTTTGCGCATGTTCTTTCACCGCAGCTTGGCCTGCCACTTCAATCACGTAGTCAGGTGTCCCCTGACATTCATCAATTGAAGAAATCACCTGTACATCAGCTGCAACCTGTGCCTGTACTTTTTCGACACTGCGTGCAGGGACCACAATCCATTTAAGTTGCAGGTCTTGTGGCATGTGGGCATACACTTCTGCCGCCATCGCTCCAAAACCAATCATCATCAACTGTTTCATGTGAACACCTTATAAATGTTTGTTAAATCCACCAGAGACATCGATTGTCGAAGCTGTGGTATAGGATGCTAAAGGTGATGCCAAGAACACCAAGGCACGTGCTGGCTCTTCTGGCTTACCTAAACGTTGCATTGGAATGCCACGGTTTTTGGCAATGTTGCCTGTCCACTGTTCCCAAGTCGCATTGGGATCAGAACGGGTTTCAAAACGGCGTTTCCACTGTGCTGATTCCACCATGCCCAACAGAATTGAATTGACACGAACACCGTACTGGGTAAATTCATGCGCCAGTGAATGAGTTAAATTCAGCAATGCTGCACGTGCAGATGAAGTCGCAATCATGTGCGGTTCTGGTTGTAGTGCCAGCAATGAGTTGACATTGGTAATCGACCCGCATGCTGAATGTTTTAAATCATTTAAAAATGCCCGTACTGGATGTAATACACTGAAATACTTCAGTTCAATTTCCTTCATCCAGTCTTCATCTTGGGTATTTTCAAAATTAGAGACACGTCCTTGACCTGCGTTATTGATCAGCATATCGACATTGCCCAGATTCTGATTGACCTGTTGAGCAAAACGTTTTACATCTTCTTTATCCAAGACATTGCAGATACTGGTGAAGATATTGGCATGCGGATATTTTTCTAAAATATACAGTTTTGATGCCGCCAAACGCTGCTCATCTCGACCACACCACGCCACCTTGGCACCTTCTGCAACTAAAATTTCGACTGCAGCCAAACCAATGCCTGACGAGCCACCTGTTACAACTGCTACTTTTCCTTCAACTTGGAAGCTCATATCCATATCTCTCGTTTAAGTCTTAATATGCCGATAAAACAATGTCGTTAAACTGTTCAGGTTGATCGACATAACTCAGATGACCTGCATCTGTAATGAGATGACATCGGCTCAATTGCATTTCTACTGCAAGTTCCCTGATCGCTTGCGCAGGCGTAATTCCATCCTTGTCACCCGCAATCACCACACAAGGAACAGTAAGTTCTGTTAAATAATTTCGAATTTCGTCATACGCCAGCAAATAAGATGCTCGGGTAAAACCGTCTAATGTCAGTTGCCCCATCACCTCACTGACCAAAGCCAGTGCCTGAGGGTCTTGTTTATAAATCAAATGCGGTCCACGGCTGGCAGCCATGCCTGCATTGCCCAAGCTTTTCAACATATTCGGGCGTTTTTGATAAACCTGTGCTTTGGTATCTTCATCGGAACGTTGATAACCTTGTGCTGCGTTGGCAAGCACTAAAGTCAGTACCCGTTCAGGATAAAGATAGGCAAACGCACTGGCCTGTAAGGCACCCAATGAATGACCAATTACAACGGCTTTTGCAATGTTCAACGTATCCATCAAAGCCAATACCCGTTCTGCATAATCGGCTGCATTGGGTTGATCTGTGTTTAAACCATCGGATAAACCATAGCCCGGTGCATCCCAAGCGATGACATGAAAATGCTGACAGAGTGTCTCTAGTTGATTGACCCAAGAGGCTGAACCCGAGCTAATCCCATGCAATAAAATCAGCGGCTGACCTTGACCTGCCTCACGATAGGCTTGCACCTGACCATTTACGGCAATAGTTTTGACTGGGTATTTCGCTAAACGCTCAATCAGTATCATCATGTCATTCCTTCAACATTTATAAGATCAATCGGATTAACGTTTGATTTGAGACAATGGATGCTCAGGTGGATAGTTCGGAATGGTTGGTTTACCAGCACCTAACATCACACACATCAAGGCATCTTCCTGACCCGGATTAAACAAGCCACGATAAATTCCAGGTGGAATTGAAATCAGGTCACGCTCTTTCAGTCGGGTTTCGAATTTTTCGCCGTTATGTTCAATGAACAGGTCAATTTCGCCACGTAACATGAAAAATACTTCCTCCACATCGTGATGAATGTGCAAAGGCCCTTCGCACTGTGCTGGAAGTACCATGGTTGAAAAGGTGAAATTTTCTGCTGGAACGGTATTACCATCATTGACCACACCGGTTGCACCTGTACCCATATAACGCATTTGTGCACGGCGATATTTCGGGTCGTAATCTGCCTGAAACTTCAAGGCATCGAAATCATATTTACGTGTTTCAAAGCGTGCGATACGTGTATTCAACCAGTCTTGTAAATTTGTACCTTCAGGTTGTGTCCATGATTCGAATTGTTGAGTAGTCATGTTTTAACTCCTAGGTTTTGTTCAATAGTTTGATTAATAACGTTTCAATAAAGGAACTAAGAAGAATGATCCAATCACAGCGACGGCTGCCAAGAAGGTAATTCCTAAATTAAAACTATGTGTTTGCATCACGATGTAACCGATCAGAACAGGTGCAATTGCGCTGGCAAAATTACCCATTCCATTGAAAATTCCACCCGCAGTTGCACCAACATCGGCAGTTGTTACACGGGCAAGTAAAGCGAATACGGCTGCGACACCAAAGCCCCAAGCCATTGCGCTTAAAGACATCGCTGCGATCACGAGAATTGGGTCAGTCATAATCACCATGACATACATAAAGATACCTGCCACCAACAGGCCACTGAAAACCTGAACAGCACGGCGGCCTAACTTGTCCGAAAGGAAAGCACCGATCACTTCACCAATCAGCATGGCAATAAATGGAAGGCTTGAATAAACACCAAATTCTTTCAGGTTAAAGCCCTTGTCCTGAATCAGATAAGAAGGCACCCAGCTATTTAAGCCCCATAGATAGGTCATCAATGCGATATTGAAAATACACACCAACCAGAATGCACGATTCTGTAGTAGTACCTTGGTGTTATGAATGTGCCCTTTGAAATTGACGCGTTTGCTGGTCGACTCCAATTCAATGGTTTTCTTGAGCTGTAAATGACGTAAACCAAATGCAATCGCAAGTAATGCAATGACCGTTAAACCCGCCATCACGAAGAATGTGGTATGCCAATCATGCTTTGCCAATACTGCAGCAGTAATTGGAAAACCGAGGAATGCACCAATCGGGGTTCCTAATAAAAACATGGTCGAAGCACGTGCTTGCTGACGGTCGGTATAAGTTTGCTTCACGATGGCATACGCCAGTGCAAATAAGGGTCCTTCAGCTAGACCAAGCAAAACGCGCAGGATCAACATGCCTGTATAGTTGGTGGTAAAACCCATACAGAACATGAGCAAGCCCCATGATGCGACGCTCCAGAACAGCATTTTCTTCGGGTTAAAAATATCGCCAAGGAAACTCAAAAATACCGAAGAGAAGCCATAAGCCAACAAGAAGCTGGTCATGAGCCATCCGAGTTTTGCCTTGTCTTCTGCAATTCCCATCGCACCTTGGAAGTGCGGGTCAGCAAACAAGACCGCGATACTAATTTTGTCGAAGAATGCCAGAACGACACATACCATTAGGACAAAAGCAGGAACCCAATGCTTTAATCCACTTTTCTCTTCATTACTCATACTTCATTCCTTCGATTGAGTCATGAACCGGACCTAGGGTCTGTTGACATTTCACAGATGCTTGCGACAGCAGACATTTTTTAGACGGTACAAGGCAGGTTTTGTGAAACTTAGCCACTCTAAGTAAACAATACCTAACGCTGTAGCGGCAAAAAATGTCTCTGTCCCGTAGGGTTATGGCTAAAACTTCCCTAAACTTCGTTATGAAACTTGACAAGGGGATCGCCATTGCCTGCATTTCATGCCTTGTTTATGTCGTTTTAGCCGATAACGCAATGCATGGTTGAAATGTCAACAGACCCTAAGCTTTACGGTTTTAATTTCATTACATTAAATTCAGGGTCTGCTAATAATTTTGGGTCTAACTCGGTATTCGACTGCATCCAGCGCTTTGCCAGTTTGACCAGTTTTGAATCATTGATTGCGATCATGTTCAACAACCGGTTTTGATCATCTAAATACAAATAACTGCATTGATCATCTGCGCCTTTTCGAACCACGATCTGCTCGGTTTTCTCAGGTTGATAAGTACCTAAAATCTGAATATTGAAGTGATACTGATCTGACCATAACCACGGAATATCGCTATATTCGGTTTCAATACCCAGCATTGATTTTGCAGCGGCAATGGCCTGATTCTGTGCATTTGCCCATGATTGGATGCAATATCCAAGCCCTGGATGAATCGCAACATCACCTGCGGCATAAATATCTTGGTCAGAAGTCTGCCCAAAACAATTCACCACAATGCCATCCTTGACGTCCAAGCCTGCATTCACGCCAAGCTCTTTGGCAATATCAGCACCTGCACCTACAACCACACAATCAAACAGCTCGCTTGCATTCGGATGATTGACCACTTCAACTTTTTGCTGACCTGCTTCAATCAAATGCAGATTTTTACTGTCTAAATGAATCTGAGTACCCTGTTGCTCATGCATACTTTTCAGAAAAGCAGAGACATCAGGGCTGACACTACGTGCGCAAAGAAGATCACCGTATTCAAAAATATGAACTTCTTTACCCTGTTTACGTGCGGTCGCCGCAATTTCCAAACCGATCCAGCCACCACCAATCACGGCTAACTTTTGCGAATGCTGCAAGATTTCGGCTAAACGCTCACAATCCTGAACATTGCGTAACGTCACCACATTGGGAATAAACTGCCACGTATTCACAGGAACACGCGCACGGCTACCTGTGGCAATCAACAATTTGTCATAGGGTAAAACCTGACCGCTTTCCAGAACCACCTGCTTCTGCTGGCGATCTACCTGAGTAGCAACTGCTGGCTTGTGCCATTGGATATTAAAATCCTGCACCTGCTCTGGAGAAAACAGATGCAAGCTTTCATAAGTGGCTTCTTTTGAAAGTACCTGTTTTGACAATGGTGGGCGTTCGTAAAACACACGGTCTTCATTTGAGACCACATGAATTTCACCTGAATATCCATTCTGGCGCAAAGTACTGACTGCCCAACCTGCTGCTTGTCCTGCACCCACAATTACGATTCTTTCCATAGCTTGTTCTCCCTGCCTGATCTGTACTTATGCAGGTTTAACCTGACGACGGGTATGATCATCCAGACCGCCTTCAATCGCCCATTCTGTAAAGAGTTCCAGACGATGTTCTTCGATGCGTGGTTGCCATTCTTCGGTCAGATAATCATCATTGGTGTAATACTCAAACGCACCACCAAGCGGTGAATTGACATACCAGAAGTAAGCTGAAGAAATCGGATGACGTCCCGGACCAATGAAAGTCGACCAATCCGAACGGTTCATGTGCAATCCGCCACCAATCACCTCATGAATATCACGCACCACGAATGCGACGTGATTGAGTCCTGCAGGTTTATTTGGCACTGAAAGCAAGAACAGATCATGGTGGAAACCTTTACCGCGACAGCGTAAAAATGCACCACGATTGCGATAAGCATCTGATAAGAAGAAACCAAGTTTCTCACGATAGAAATTTTCAGTTTTTGCTAAATCAGGTGTGAAAAACACCACATGACCAATCGCAACAGGTTGTCCTTTTTCATATACAGGACTTGCTGCATTGACACGTTGCACATTGCCATATTGGTTAATGCCTTCTGTTTTTAATGCAGGCAGCTCTTGGGTAAAACTCTTTTGAAAACGGATGGTCATGCCATTTGGATCTATGCATTGCACCATATCCGTACTGGCTTGATAACCCTCCACATCATTCAGACGAAGTGCTAAATTTGCCAAATCCTGTGCAACATCATCTAGCCCCCAAGTCACTTCACGTAAAGTTGAACCTGACTCAATGGCTTTTGGTAAACGATGATCATCACAATCAAATAAGTAAATCTTGCTGCCATTTTGTGTCTGGTAAAGATCAGTGCCTTCAATATCTGACTGACTTTGCTTGAGACCGAAATCTGTCAAAAATTTATTCGAAGCAGCTCTGTCTTCAACGCCAAACTTTAAAATCTCAATCCCTGTAATCATGAGATTACTCCTTAATTAAAGACAAAACCGCCATTTACTGGAATATTCTGTCCTGTCACAAACGAGGACAAATCTGATAGTAAATAAAGGGCTGTTCCGTTCAAATCCTGTGGTAATTGCTGACGTTGAATCGCACGACCGTTGACATATAAATCATGGCGCTCTTGCGGCACATAAGCTGTTGCTTCAACCAAAGTTAAGCCTGGTGACAACGTGTTAATACAAATATTGAATGGTCCAAGTTCTCTCGCCATGGAACGCGTCATTGCAGTCAAGGCACCTTTGCTCGCAACATAGGCCATGAGGTTGGGAGCACCCCACAACGCTGTATCCGAAGCGACATTAATGATCTTGCCTGCACTGGACTGTTTGAGATAAGGCACCGCAGCCTTGGTTACTAGCCAAGTCCCTTTCACATTAATGTTCATGACACGATCCCAAAGATCTGCGTCATAATCCATCATGCTTTTACCGCCAACATTGGTTGCAAGTGCGGCACAATTCACTAAACCATCCATTCCGCCCATGCGCTCAGCTGCTTGCTGAACTGCTTGCTGGATCGAGTCAGCATTTGCTAGATCAATGTTTACCGCATCGACCTTTAAGCCTTGTGCTTGCAAAGTAGCAGCTTCTTCTTGTACCAGATCAGTCAAGATATCAGCCATGACCACTTGAGCGCCTGCTTCCGCAATCGCTTGTGCAAAGTCTCGACCCAAGCCTCTTGCCGCACCTGTGACAAGGACTTTTTTGTCCTGTAACAATGCGACATTAACCATGAACTTCTTCCTGCATTTCAATACGGTTTGAGGTATTGAGTGCTGCAATTTTCTTTAACTGTTTTTCCGCTTCTTTTTTCATTAAACGGCGTAAACGAGAGAGTCCGACATCATGTTGATAAAGGAATTCGTGTTGACGGGCATTCGGTGCAAGATTTTCTAAAATAATGCGATCCTGTTCCAATACATCCCAATGCAATTTTTCTAAATGGTTGCGGTAAAGGAAGCGCCAGACATTACGTTGCCAGCCACTGACTTTACGACAGCGCCAGAAAAATACACGGGTATTGTTGGCATCAATTGGCGTTGCATAACCCACGATCCAAAACTCGCCGCCTGGGCCAAAGTCTTTACGATACGGAATCGAGAGACGTAACCAGCTTGCACCCGTATTGGCATATTCAACCCAGTCAAAATTCACCCCAACCTGGCCTTCTTTCTCAAAAACAAAACCATTTGGCGTTGAACGGTGTTTCATTTCCGCAGTACGGTCGCCCTCTGCCATTGAGTGTGAGGTGCAATGCAAATAGCTACCGTGCATCGGATCCATGACATTATCAATCGCATACTGATGATTTACTTTCCAGTCCGCCTGACATAAGAATGAACTCCATTCTTCACTTGCCAGTTGTTCAGGAAAATCTAGCGGCTTAGGTGCTTCATTAGCATCGATACCAAACCACATGAAAATTGCACCATGCTGTTCAATCACAGGATAGCTTTTGACACATGAAGTGCCTTTCATTGGACAATCATGTACAGCAGGCACATCTTCCACCACGCCATCATGGCGAACTTCAACACCGTGATACCAGCAAGCCACACGATTGCCCAGATTCCAGCCTAAAGAAAGACGTGCGCCACGATGCGGACAGCGATCTTCCAAAGCATGAACCTGACCTTCTGCGTCACGCCAAACCACGATATTTTCACCTAAACGGGTAATACCGACTGGATTTGCAGCCACTTCCCAGCTTGCTAACACAGGATGCCACTGATCACGTAAACCTAAATCTAAATACTCTTCTACACTTGGAGTAACTGATACTGCTGCGTTCATCACTATTCTTCCTTGAATTAATAACCTAAACGTTGCATTTCTTCTGAGAACTTTTCAGAAGTCCAAAGCTCACCAGATTCACAGCGAAAACCTTGCTGGTTTAAAGACTGGACTAAATCAGTGAGTTCAGTGACGCCTGTAGAAAAGGCTTTGATGAGATGTTGAACAAAATCCTGTTCATAGACAGTTGGCTCTTTATAACGTGTTTGCCAAACCAGCAGCTCTGCCTGTCCCGGTATCTGAATATTGTTAATCCCTGCTTCGGTCGCTGGCGTGGCATGAATCCAGTTCGCTAGCTTCTCATTAAAAGTTTTCATGAGATTCCATCCTTTAAAATAAAACTTATAGTTGAATTTGAACGTCCTGCCCTTCAACACGTACTGGATAGGTGCACAAATCACGGCATCCTGGTCCACTCTTCAACTCACCTGTCTGGATATCAAAAATCGCCTCATGCAATGGGCATTCCACTGTTTGATCTTCGATAAAGCCTTCTGTTAACAAGGCAAAGGCATGTGGGCAAACATTCTCGATGGCAAAGTAATTATCATCGATGAAAAATACGCCAATTTTCTTACCGTCGACTTCAATGGCTTTCGGCTCGTCTTCGGTGATGTCGTCTTGCTGACAAACTGAGATCCAACTCATCCTTGCATCCTCATTTGTTTTATATATAAAACATTATTTGATATAATAAACTTTAGATAAGAATACTCCTATGATGATTTTTCTGTCAAATTAAATATATTTTTAAAATTCAATAACTTGATTTTTAGAACACATTCTTTTACGTTTTACTAAAAAAATTTTGTTTTATATATAAAAAAATATTTAAACAATCTATTTGCAGTTACAATAGAATCCTAAGAAAACGAAATGTACTGATTTGCGATTTTTTGATAGGAAAATTGAACACATGAATTCAACAATTGAAACAGACTCCCAAGAATCTGATGCAATAAAAAATGAGGAACGCTATTTAGTCCCTGGCTTAGTGCGTGGTTTGGCAATCTTGCAAGCGTTTAACCAGCAAACCCAAGAAATGACTATTACTGAAATTGCCGAAATTTTAGATGTGAACCGGTCTAGTGCGTTTCGACTGATCTATACTTTGGAGTCTTGTGGCTTTCTGAGAAAAGCATCACAAAAAACCTATGCACTCGATTCAAAGGTTATGGAGCTTGGTTTTAATAGCCTAGCCAAACAGTCGTTACTAGACTTGGCAACACCGCTAATGAAAGAGTTACGCGATCAGACTCAACTTGCAGTGCATCTTTCTATATTAGAAGGTACACATATTGTCTTTATTAATAATATTCAATCCAATGGCACATTCACCAGTAATATTGGTCTAGGTACGCGTTGGCCCGCGCATGCAACCGTGATTGGACAAATGCTGTTAGCGGATCTAACCGAAACAGAAATTAAAGAGCGCTATAAAGGTTTTAATCAATGGGACACTTTTTCAGAGTTAACCCCGACCAATCTTAAAGCATTGTTACAACGCCTGAGTTTCGTTAAAACCCAACGCTCTATGGTGAGTTGGGGGCATTACAATCACGACATGGCTGCCTGTGCTGCTCCGATTTATAAACAATCTACCCATAAAATGGCTGCCGTTTTATCTGTTAGTTGCCCACTCGGTAGTTATGATGAACACTATTTTAGAAATGATGTTGCCGAGGCGGTTATTCAAACTGCAGAAAAAATTTCTAAATTTATTTATTAATGATGAAAAGCAGCACACGCTGCTTTTCTTATATCAAAAAATCGATAACCAAATTTTTGAACTTAAGCATCCGTTTTTAATTTACTTTTTAAGCGCTTATCCATTAACTGAAACAGTGGTCTAGACAGATTCATCATCCATGTCGGCGTCGTATTTAATAATGCATTGGCAACCAGTCCCGCTTTACTACTGACCCGATAAGCTTTTCCTTCTATTGCTTTTACAATCCATCCCGCTGCGGCAGGCGTATCCAGCATTTTCATATTTTTATAAATAGCTGTTTTCGATGACATTGGCGTTCTGACCATCGGAAAATACACGATACTGACATCAATTCCTTTGTCCTTTAATTCCATCGACAAAGAACGTGAAAATGACTCTAGTGCAGATTTACTGGCAAGATAGGCCGAAAACAAAGGAATTGGAACCTGCGTCGACATGGTTGAAATATTCACGATATGCCCTGCACCATTTTTCAGAAAATGAGGTAATAAATGCAGTGTCATATTCACAGCAGCAAAATAATTAATCTGCATGGTACGTTCATAATCATGTAAACGATCCAGCGATTCAACAATTGGACGTCTAATTGAACGTGCAGCGTTATTTACTAATACATCAATCTTTTGATGTTCAGACAATATTTTATCTAAACAAGCTTTAAGCTGCTCGGGATCGGTGATATCCGCTGGATAAATAGAGGCTTTACCTGATTGAAATTGAATCGTTGTCTGAATCTTCTGTAACTCATCAATACGACGTGCAATAAGGCAAACTGTTGCTCCTGCTTGAGCAAGTTGAATCGCCGCCTCTGCGCCAATCCCACTTGAGGCACCTGTAATAATGATCGTCTTTTTACTTAAATTCATTATGATTCCTTAATTACGATATTACCGAACATCCTGATACAAAGCTTCTAACAGCAGTAACTTCAGATCAATGTTTGTGTTCATTCTTTTTCTTAAATGACATGCTAGAAAAATTACAGTTCTTTAATCTTAAATTGATTCATTTGAATTGCAATTTTTTTCAAACCACGTGTAGCCGAAGACTTGAGCTGCATAAGGGCAATGTTGGTAACTATAGGAATTCTGCTGTCTAACCAAATCGTATAGGTTAAATTTGTGCAATTGCCAGCCTTTTCAAATTCCAATCGGCCTAAATGGTAAGAAAACAGATTATTTTTTAACATTCTATATTCAATCAGCTCATTGGACATACTTTGAGTGATTTGTTCTTGGATCGGCTTGAATGGTCCTATCCCCATTTTTCGAATTGAGCCCACACCATCGCTATTTTCAACATCCTGAGACGATTTTATCATTACAGATTGAAGCGGCCACAAAACCGTATTGAATGTTCGGTGTTTAGAAAAAAGTAGAAAAATAAAGTCGATTGGTGCATTGAAGCTCTGTTTCATCACTACATATTTAGGCATCGGATCTATCCCTTTTCAAAACATGTTCCAGACATGACTGCTTTACCCATAAAATTGAGGTAATGCCCTTTTCATATGGATAAAATTTATTGATTTAAATCTAGCCATGTTTTTTACATTTAAATTTTGGCAATATTTATATTTTAATTATAAATCTCTGGCACGATATAACTTGACACTTTTTTAATTCTTTGACTTTGCGTGCCATTTTCACACTATAAAACACCTAAATTTTTAATCTATTTAGATGAACACTCACACATACCAAACATATTATATACAAAATACACAGGTGCATCTTCAGGGTAAACATCAGTGTCTTTCACAATACATAAAATTCCGTCACTCAGTATGATCAGCAGGTCTTTATTTCGGCTGACAACAGCACCTTTTTTTATTGTTTTATTTATATTATCGATATTTTGTATGAAAAAAACTTTTCGACCTGATTTAATATGACTTGGAACAATCTTTTTGTACAGACCACAATTCTTGCAAATCCATTTCTTCACTATCAAATCTCAAAACAAAAGAGTCATCATATTAAAAATAAAGAAAGATAAATAAACATTAAGAACACTAAAATTAACCATAAGATCTTTTTTTTTCATCCCAACAATCACAATAAATCAAGTAGACACATAAAACATAAAATAAAGACAAATTAGGACAAAATCTTAGAAAAACAGCATTCTTTTGTAAATAAAACTATAATCAAACAATAAAAATATAGAGGTTAATTTTATGTCAGAAATAGAAAGCATATCTATATACATAACAAACTTATTAAACAACCTCTCTAAACTAAAAAAGATAGACTACCATCAAGCTGAGAAATATTTTACTCAAGACTTCCATTACATGAACAAAGATCAAACTCTTATAAAAAATTCGATCTATCATTTTCTGGAAAACTTAAATGATAGTGAATGTAGATATGAAATTCAAAAAATTAAACTATTATCTAAAAATATCTATTTAGTTCACTTAAAATACATTAATGGTAGAGTCGAAAAAATTTACCACAACGCTCTTCTTATCTATGGCGTGTCGATTCTAATCATAAAAAGAATTGAAGATCGATATCTTATCTCTGATGCAATTGAATTTAAAAATGATCAAGGTTCTCCAATTTACTCAGTCTTAGAGAAATTTAGCTAAATCAATATCAATAAAAATCTACTCGTCCATTCCGTATTAAATGGCTTAAATAGAAAACCTAAAAATTTAGGCGTTTTAAATATTTAGTTTGAGGAAGTAAATCTATCTCAGTAAACAATAAAAGCCCAAACTGCTGGGTCCAAGCAGTTTGGGCTTTTAACTGTTATCGTTACAGCTTAAGAAATATCAACACACATATATTTCAGTTCCAGATATTCCTCAATCCCAAATTGAGAACCTTCACGACCTAAACCTGACTGTTTAATTCCACCAAAAGGTGCAACCTCATTGGAAATCAGTCCTGTATTCACACCCACCATACCATATTGCAGTGCTTCGCCTACGCGCCATTGGCGTGCCATATCTTTGGTAAAAATATAACTGGCCAAGCCAAACTCAGTGTCATTAGCCATCGCGATGGCTTCCGCTTCATCATTAAAACGGAATAAAGGTGCTAATGGACCAAAGGTCTCTTCTTTAGCAACCTTCATCTGCTGAGTGACGTCTCTTAAGATGGTGGGTTCAAAGAAGGTTTTACCCAATGCATGCGGTTGACCACCAGCAATAATCGAAGCACCCTGACTCACTGCATCGGCAATATGTGATTGCACTTTTTCAACCGCATCTTGATCAATTAATGGACCTTGGGTAACACCGTCTTCACGCCCATCACCGACACGAAGTTGCTGTTCAACTGCTACTTTTAAGCGCTCACAAATGGTTTCATAAATCCCAGCCTGAACATAAATACGGTTGGCACAGACACAGGTTTGCCCGCTATTACGGAACTTACTAACCATGATCCCCTGTACAGCACGTTCAACATCTGCATCATCAAAAATAATGACTGGCGCATTACCACCAAGTTCTAAAGAAAGCTTTTTGATGGTTGGCGCACATTGTTTCATCAAAATACGACCAACATCGGTTGACCCTGTAAAGCTGAGTTTACGTACCGTATCACTTTCACATAATGTTTGCCCGACAGTAACCGCATCACCACTAATCAAAATAAATAGATCAGTAGGTAAGCCAGCTTGCTCTGCCAGTACCGCTAAAGCATAAGCCGTTAATGGAGTCTGTTCCGCAGGTTTGACCAGCATTGAACAACCCGCAGCCAAAGCAGGTGCAATTTTTCGGGTGATCATCGCTGCCGGGAAATTCCACGGCGTAATCGCGGCTGTTACCCCTATCGCTTGCTTAAGTACAATCAAACGCTGTTGTGATTGAACAGGTGTTAACACTGAACCATCGACACGGCGCGCCTGTTCTGCAAACCAACGAATAAACGAGGCTGCATAAGCAATTTCACCACGTGCTTCAGCCAGTGATTTACCTTGCTCTGCGGTCAAAATTTGCGCCAAAATTTCGCGCTGCTCTAAAATCAACTGATACCATGCCAGTAGAATATCCGCACGGACTAAAGCCGTTTGCTGCTGCCACTGAGCTTGGGCAACTGCCGAGCGAGCAATCGCAGCTTCAACTTCGGCTTGGTCTGATGCTTTAACCCATGCCAAAGCTTGACCTGTCGCTGCATCATCAACCACGAAATAGTTCCCAGTCTGAGCTGCATCAAAACGAATGTCTGGATGCTTTAATAAGACCTGTAAATTTTTATCAATCATACTTCAGCCCCTGCAAGCTGTTGTAATGCAGGTTGTTGTGCTGCAATTGCATCTTGGATAATCACCAAGGCTTGATTGAACTGAATCTCAGGAATCGTCAATGGATATAAGAAACGAATCACATTGCCATGCTTACCACAAGTTAAAAGCAATAAGCCCTGATCCATTGCATATTGCTGAATCGCTTTCGCCACTTCGGGTTTTGGCTGACCTGTTGCATGATCACCAAACTCAACCGCGACCATCGAACCTAATGCACGAATATCGATGATATCGCTCGAATATTTCTGTGCTGCTTTGAGCATTGCAACTAATTCTTCACCGAGTACATTGGCACGTTGGCATAGCTGTTCTTCTTCAATCACCTCAATCACAGCAGTGGCCGCGGCAATGGCAAGTGGATTACCCGCATAAGTACCACCTAAACCACCTGGATTCGGTGCATCCATCACTTCTGCACGACCGACCACACCTGACAATGGAAAACCACCTCCCAAGCTTTTGGCCATAGTAATCAAATCCGCTTTTACAGGATAATGCTGCATTGCAAACAATTCTCCAGTACGCGCAAAACCGGTTTGCACTTCATCTGCAATTAAAAGAATACCGTGCTCATCACAAATCTTGCGCAGTTGCTGCATAAATTCAACTGGGGCAACATTGAAACCACCTTCACCTTGTACAGGTTCCAATACAATTGCAGCCACGTCATGTGCTGCAATATCTTCGCTAAAGATTTCCTCTAAACTAATCAGTGCATCTTTAACCGTGATGCCTTTAGAAGCAACTGGGTAACGTGCATGGAATACCCCGGCTGTCATCACACCAAAGTCTCGTTTATAGGGTGCTGTTTTGCCTGTCATGGCCATGGTCATAAAAGTACGACCGTGGAAACCTCCACCAAAGGTAATAATGCCATGACGACCCGTTGCAGCGCGGGCGATCTTCACGGCATTCTCAACCGCTTCGGCACCCGTAGTGAAAAATGCGGTTTTGGCAGGACCATCAATTGGCGCACGTTCATTAATCCGCTCAGCCAAAGACACATAACTTTCGTAAGGTACAATTTGATATGCTGTATGGGTAAATTTATTCAGTTGTTCCGAAACTGCAGCAATCACCTTTGGATGGCGATGCCCAGTATTTAAAACTGCTATTCCACCTGCGAAATCAATATATTCGTTGCCTTCCGTGTCCCACAAAGTCGCATTGCTGGCACGTTCAGCATACCATTGACACATCACGCCAACACCACGTGGAGTTGCTTGCTGTTTACGAGCATTTATTGCAATATGCTTTGCATCCATTTTGTTACCTCTGATACGACAAAAAAATAATCTTTTTGAGCATTTAAATTGCTTCATGGCAATGTATTGCTGAAACAATCCTAAAATGCGTTATAAGTACCTAATGTGTACCTTTTAAATGGAATAGACGAGAGCCACTTTTGGACTAAAGGAGAGAGCCAATTGCGTACCCTGTTAGGAGACTACCTGTTACAGCACTTACAACAGGCCAGCGAAGGTACCTTACCCGCTCGGGTTTTTAATTGTTTAAGGGATGCTATTTTGGAAGGTATTCTTGCACCCAATACTCGTCTTCCTGCTTCACGTGATTTAGCAAATGAATTACATGTTTCGCGTAATACCGTACTCAATGCCTATGAGCAATTACGTGCCGAAGGCTATATTCAGGCACATACAGGTCGAGGTACTTGGGTATCAGAAACACTACCTGAAAGCTATATTCAGGTCAGCACAACACCAACCTATGCTGCTGCAACCAAAGAAGAAATAACACACACCCTATCTCATCGTGGGGCAAGTTTACTTCAACATGCCGCTGCCTCCCCGTATCAATGGGGCGCCTTTGTGCCCGGTGCACCCGATGTGACTGAATTTCCGCATGCTGAATTTAATCGGATCAAATCGCGTCTCAGTCGACAGCCTGAAATTGCCAATCTGATCTATAGCAATGCTGGGGGATGTATTGAATTACGCCATGCATTAGCGGATTATTTACGCATTGCTCGTTCAGTCAATTGTGAAACAGACCAGATTATTATTACTGAAGGCATTCATCAGGCGGTTGATCTGGTGTCACGTGCTTTATGTGATTTAAATGATCATGTATGGATTGAAAATCCAGGCTATTGGGGTGCTAAGAATATTCTTCGTATCAATGGCTTAAATATTATTCCAATGCCTGTCGATGCCGAAGGGATTATCCCAGAAGAACAACCATCCATACCCCCTCGCCTGATTTTCGTCACCCCCTCTCATCAATATCCTTTAGGTTCTCACCTGAGTTTAGCTCGCCGCAGAAAATTGCTGGATTTGGCTAAACAGCATGGCAGCTGGATTATTGAAGATGACTACGACAGTGAGTTCCGTTTTTCAGGTCAACCTTATCCGTCATTACAGGGTTTGGAGGACAATCCTCCCGTTATTTATATTGGAACCTTTAGTAAAACCATTTATCCAGCCTTACGTATTGGCTATATGGTGGTTCCGAAAAATTTGGTACAGCCCTTACGAACGATTTCAGCTGAACTGTATCGAGGCGGTCACTTGCTCACTCAACGCGCCTTAGCTGAATTTATTCGTGAAGGACATTATGCAGCTCATATCCGCCGGATGCGCCTGCTGTATAGCAAAAGACGTAAGTTTCTGGTTGAACTGATTCACCGTTATCTGGGCGATGTGTTTGTACATGAGTTTAATCATGATGCTGGGCTACATCTGGTACTCAAATTACCTGATCATGCCAATGATGTTGAAATATCTGCACTGGCACTTTCACGCGGGGTAAATGTTCGCCCATTGTCACAATATTATTCGGGTGTGGATACGCCAATTCAATCAGGGCTATTGCTTGGCTTTGCCTGTGTTCAAGAACAAGACATGACTTTTGCCTTTAGTATTTTACGTCAATGTCTGATCGAAAATGGTATTGAGCTTTTTCCGCAGAACCGTTGATCACAATAAAATAGCACTTGGTTTAGGAGATCTAGGCAACAGTCCTTGTATGGATTCACACCTCAACCAAGTGAAACTGAATCAGCAGTTCAATCCGAATTAAAAACAAAGATCTAAACTGACTTTAACCCGATCTAAAACAATTAAGGTTCGATAGGTTTTTACATCCTGATTATCTGCAAAATGCTTTCTCACGGAAACTTCAAAGTGAGATAAGTTATTGGAGATCATAATCATGATAAAAGACACACCGCCATTGACGAAATAACATTGCTGGATTTCTTCAACTGCCGCAAAGTATTGCTTTGCCCGATCCATCACCACTGAACGATCTTCGCTTAAACGGACCTCGATAATGGATGTGACTTTCTCTCCAAATCGCTTTGGATTCAGTACCGCACAATTCTTTTCAATAATTGCTTCCTGTTCCATTCGAACAATACGTCTCTGCACCGATGCCTGAGACAATCCGATCTGTTCAGAAATCTGCCGATGTGAAATTTTATTATCCTGCTGCAATATTCTTAAAATTGCATAATCAAAATGATCGAGTGAAAGTTCTACCATGAATTAATTCCTCATCTTTGTTCGATAATAGAGTGAATTACTCATTTGTTTCAATCAATAAGCACTATTTAATCATCATTCTAGAACTAAAATCTCATGATCAATCCATTGGTCATCGACATGCATGCTTCTGTTCAGAATAAACAAGAATTTGCCTTAGCTGCAGCATGCCTATCGCTTGCATCGGTACAAATTGGGGCTGCAATTGCGAAAACCCTATTTCCGATCTTTGGTGCCGAAGGGGTTGCGCTGATTCGTTTAAGTTTCTCGGCCCTGTTGTTGTGGATGATTTTCAAACCGTGGCGTACTTTCCATAGCGAGATGGATTGGAAAAATCTGATCATTTATGGGCTGATTCTGAGTTTAATGAATCTTATGATTTATAAGGCTTTTTCACATCTGTCGATTGGTATTGCTATTTCAATTGAAGTCTTGGGCCCACTCACCGTTGCAATTGTCATGTCAAAACAGAAACAGGATTTGCTTTGGGGTGTCTTATCATTTATCGGTCTGATGTTATTACCTTTGGGCAGTACCAATCAGAATTTCAGTTATATCGGCATGTTTTATGCGCTTGCTGCAGCATTCTGTTGGGGCATGTATATCATTTACGGTACCAAAGTCGCCAAAGGAGGCAGCAATACGGTGGCGATAGGCATGTTGGTGGCCACTCTATTTGCGCTGCCCTTTGGTATCTCTGATCTGACTCAGCTATTTCAGTCTTATTGGATTTTGCTGCTCTGTGTTTTGGTATCGCTGCTTTCCAGTACCATTCCGTTCTTGCTGGATATCTTTGCAATGAAAAAGCTCGAACCGAAAGTGTTTGGAATTTTACTGAGTGCCTCTCCTGCGGTCAGTGCCCTTGCCGGTTGGCTGATCTTAAAAGAACATCTCAACCCGTATCAAATCACGGGCATTGCCATCATTATGCTCTCCTGTGCGGGTTGCTCCTATTTCTCCTATAAAAACAATAAGGCCTAAACTTTAAAGCACAGGCCTTATGATCATATGTTATCAATCTAGACGTATTGCGACGCTTCTATTTGTTTTTTTCTTTCGGGTCACAATCAGTCCACAAATCACCACCAGAGAAGTGACACTTAAAGATAAAGTGGTTTCATAGCTATATTGAGGTGACAAGAACATATAGCCCAACACGCTCATAATCACCATAATCACAAACCAAGTCAGCCATGGAAATAACCACATTTTAAAAGGCACAGCAGCGCCAACTTTGTCTAATTTTGTTCGCAACCGTAGTTGTGAAACGGCAATGACTAAGTAAACCACCAATGCAATCGAACCCGTAGTTGACAGTAGAAATCCAAATACTTGTCCGGGAAATAAATAATTCACTGCACAACAAATCAATCCTATCAATGTCGATGCAAATACCGCGATGGTTGGCACACCTGCTGCATTAATTTTGGTGACCATTTTTGGGGCTTCTTGGCGTGCACCCAATGCAAATAGCATACGTGAAGAGGTATAAACAGCAGCATTCATACAACTCGCCACTGCAATAAACACCACGGTATCCATAATTAACTTGGTTTGAGGAATATTCAAACTGACCAAGACATACTGAAAGGTGCCCAATTTTTGTAAGTCGGGTGAACGCCAATCGACCAAGGCAACTGCCAGGAAAATTGAAACCACGAAGAATAAGATAATCCGATACAGGACTAAATTAGTCGCTCGTTTGATTTTCTCTTCAGGATTTTTAGACTCCGCCGCAGCAATCGAAAGAATTTCGATACCAAAGAAGGAGAATGCCGAGATCAAAATCGCAGATAGAACACCACCCATGCCATGCGGCATAAAACCGCCATTTGAAAATAGATTGCCCACACCACTGACATCTTTGGCTAAGGGCCACAGTCCAAGCACAGCTGATGCACCAATCACAATAAATGCAAGGATCGCAATCACCTTGATCAACGCAAACCAAAACTCAAACTCGCCAAAACTTTTGGTACTAAAGAAGTTTGCCAAACTCAGCAGAATAATAAATGCAAAGGCATAAATTGCACTGGATACCTGTGGAAACCAAGCATGCAGAATTTCGGCACCTGCAATGGCTTCAATCGGGATCACTAAAACCCAAAACCACCAATACAACCAACCCACACTAAAACCCGCCCAAGGGCCAATTGCTTTACGGGCATATGTTGAAAATGAACCTGTATCTGGTTGTGCCACGGCCATTTCACCGAGCATACGCATGACCAGAAAAACTAAAATACTTGTAATAATATAAGCCAATACTGCAGCTGGGCCTGCTTTGGCAATGGCAGCAGATGAACCGACAAATAAACCTGCACCAATGACACCACCAATACTGATCATAGTGACATGGCGGTTCGAAAGTCCTTCACCTAATTTTGTTGTTTTTGCACTATTCATATTTTATTCCTTAAAAATACGTCTCAAAAAAACCGTTAATTACATGTTTAAATTCCTATAAAAATAAAAGGGAAACCAATGGTCTCCCCTCTAGCAAAAATTAATTTAAAGTAGGCATAGCAAATTGTTTCGCCTCACGAATTTGTGCAGATGGCCAACGTTGGGTGATTGTTTTACGACGGGTATAAAAACGCACGCCATCTGGCCCATAGGCATATAAATCACCAAACAGTGAACGCTTCCAGCCGCCAAAACTGTGATAGGCAACAGGGACTGGTAAAGGCACATTGATCCCGACCATGCCCACTTGGATATTATTGCTAAAATAACGCGCCGCTTCGCCATCACGGGTATAAATACAGGTGCCATTGCCATATTCATGGTCATTGATCAACTGCATGGCTTCTTGCATGGTCTCGACACGGATCACCTGTAATACAGGCCCAAAAATTTCTTGCTGATAGCTGGTCATCTCTGCTGAAATTTGATCAATCAAGGTCGGCCCGACAAAGAATCCATGTTCATAACCGACAGGTTTGGCGTCTCGACCATCCACCACAATTTTTGCGCCTTGCTGTTCTGCACTTTGAATATAGGCTTGTACCTTATCTTTATGCATTTGCGTGATCAGCGGCCCGAAATCATTATTACTATCGGCATAATGTCCAAACTTCAACTTTTGCATTTCTTGCTTGAGCTTCGCAATCACCACATCGGCCACTTCATCACCAATGGCCACCGCAACAGACAAGGCCATACAACGCTCACCCGATGAACCAAAGGCAGCCCCCAGTAAAGAGGTCACCACATTATCAATATCGGCATCGGGCATGATAATCGCGTGGTTTTTTGCACCACCTAAGGCCTGACAGCGTTTTCCTGTCGAGGTGGCAGTCCGATAAATATATTCCGCGATTGGTGTTGATCCAACAAAGCTGATGGCTTGGATTTTAGGATGATTTAGTAAAGCATCGACGGCTTCTTTATCACCATTGGCCACACTAAACACCCCATCTGGCAAGCCCGCCTGTTTAAGTAACTCAGCCAAATAGAGTGCAGCTGAAGGAGCCTTTTCCGAAGGTTTTAAAATAAAGCAATTACCACAGACAATCGCCATCGGGAACATCCACAACGGCACCATTACAGGGAAATTAAAAGGGGTAATCCCTGCAACCACACCTAAAGGTTGAAACTCACTCCAAGAATCAATATCTGGACCAACATTTTTAGAATATTCGCCTTTTAAAAACTCAGGCGCGCCACAGGCATATTCCACATTTTCAATGCCACGCTGCAATTCACCTTTGGCGTCATGGCAAATCTTGCCATGCTCCTGTCCAATCAATTCACACAGGGTTTCAGCATTTTCTTCCAGTAACTGTTTGAACTTAAACATCACCCGCGCCCGTTTGATCACCGGTGTATCGCACCATGCAGGGAATGCCTGTTCTGCAATCTGCACCACCTGATTCATTAACGCTGTATCCGCCAATGCAACTTCTTTACTGATCTCACCCGTTGCCGGATTATATACCGCTTGTTTTCGACTGGATTTGGTGACCAAACCGCCTTGAATAAAATGCCCAATCAATTGAGGGGTTGATGTTTGAGCTGAATCCGTATTGTTGAATTCATCGGCATTAAAATGTTCTAAATTATTCATCTGTATTCCTTGTCTCTGTGTATTATTTTCCGTTTGCTTTTGGCGGGTACTCAGCCAAGCTTTATTTCACTTGGTAAAGGGTTTCACCCACAGCATTGATCAACCGTGATAATTGCGCTTCGGTGCTATTAAACATTGGACCAAACTGAATGGTGTCTCCGCCAAAACGCACATAGAAACCGGCTTTCCACAACTTCATACCAATTTCAAATCCACGAATGGTGGCATCGCTATCTCGTGGCGCAAGCTGTAACGCCCCAATCAAACCGCAATTGCGAATATCAATCACATTCGGTGCACCTTTTAATTCATGAATCAGTTTTTCAAAACTTGGGGCCAAAGCCGCAGATTGAGTAATCAGATTTTGATTTTCCAATACATCTAAAGTGGCTAAAGCAGCCGCACAGGCAACGGGATGCCCTGAATAGGTATAGCCGTGGGTAAATTCAACTGCATGTTCAGGCAAGTCTTGTTGCATAAAGGCATCATAGATTTCGCGGCTTGCGACAACGCCGCCTAATGGAATGGCGCCATTGGTAATTTGTTTGGCGAAGGTCAGAAGATCAGGCGTTACATCGAAATATTCAGCCGCTGTCCATGTGCCCATGCGCCCAAAGCCCGTAATCACCTCATCAAAGATCAGCAGGATATTGTGTTGATCACAGATTTCTCGCAGGCGTTTTAAATAACCTGTTGGCGGCACAATACAACCTGCCGAGCCCGAAACCGGTTCAACAATCACTGCAGCAATATTCGATGCATCATGTAGCTCAATCAGCTTGAGCATTTCATCGGCCAGTTCAATTCCACCTGTTTCAGCGCAGCCTTTGCTAAAACTCAGATGCGCTTGCAAGGTATGTGGTAAATGATCTACATCCATCAATTGACCGAACATTTTACGGTTGCCACCAATACCTCCTAGGCTTGTGCCTGCCACGTTGACCCCATGGTAGCCACGAGCACGTCCAATCAATTTGGTTTTGCTCGGTTGACCTTTAATGCGCCAATAAGCTCTTGCCATTTTGATCGCAGTATCTGCTGACTCAGAACCCGAATCGGTAAAAAATACATGCTGTAGCTGTTCAGGCATGTGCTGCACAATTTTTTCAGCCAGTTGAAAAGATAATGGGTGTCCGAATTGAAATGCAGGTGAATAATCCAATTTTGCCAATTGGCGACTCACTGCTTGTTGAATTCCAGGCAAACTATGCCCTGCGCCGCAGGTCCATAATCCTGACAATGAGTCATAAATCTCACGCCCTGCGCTGTCGATTAAAGATGAGCCTTTGGCAGCCACGATGATGCGTGGATCTTGATGAAAGTTACGATTGGCGGTAAACGGCATCCAATGCGCTTGATAATTTAACTTCATAGCAGCGTCTGAAGGACTGGCTTCCAATGCATCATCACGGTCATTTGTGGTGTCAATATCAAACATAATCACTCTTCTTGTTTTGGGCTTATGTTTGGAGTGTACAGCGCGTTATAGTTTTGATAAATTCAAATGGTCTTGAGTTTAGATATAAAAAAGCAAAACTAAATGAAGCCTAAAAAATTAAATCAAGTGACTGATTTTGATATAAAACTGCTTAAAATATTTAAAACGGTGTGTGACTGCCACAGCTTTAGTTCTGCTGAAAGTCTGCTTGGAATTAGTCGTTCTGCGATTAGTCTGCATATGAGTGATCTGGAAAATCGGCTCGGTATTCGACTGTGTCAGCGTGGTCGAGCAGGCTTTGCCCTAACCGATGAAGGTCGTGAAATTCTGGAATATATCGAAGTCCTCACTGCTTCGATTGAAGACTTTCGAGCCAAAATCAATCAAATGCATAATCAGCTCAAAGGTGAATTTAATATTGGGATCATTAACAATTTGGTCACCATGCCCAGCGCCTATATCACCAATACCCTCGCGCTATTGGCTGAAGAAAATCCTGAGGTGGTGATTAATATCAGTATGAGTACCCTGTCTGATATTGAATGTCGTGTCATGGACAGTCGCCTACATGTCGGTGCAATCCCCTTAGTCACTCCATTGTCTGGATTGGATTATTTTGATTTGTATAGTGAAAAGTCTTTGCTCTACTGCGGTAAAAATCATCCGCTGTACCTGCATTTAGGTGATCTACACACTGCTGATTTAAAAAACTGGCAAGCTGTGCTTCCCAACTATGCAATTACCGCAGAAGCATCAAAATTACATCAACTTCTGGATTGTTCAGCAACGGCCACAGACCGTGAAGGCATCGCCTTTCTGATCTTAACAGGAAAATTTCTCGGTTTTTTACCTGATCATTATGCGAGGAAATGGGTGGAAGATGGTTTTATGCAACCGATTTTACAGGACCTGATGCATTACAGTACCCCGATCTGTCTGATCACCCATAAAGGCAAAAACTACAATATGATTTTAAAAACCTTTATGGATATCCTAAAAACCAGAATCATGTCGTTGACTTAAGCAAAGGCAGAATACAAAAGTCGACGAACTAAGCTCATCGACTTTGTTTTATCAAGCATGATGCATTGCTATGCTTCGCCTGTTTCAACGATGTTTGTCGCTGGATTGACTGTGCTTTTACTCCCATTGTCTGACTCATGCCGTTTCAGCACCAACACCGCAAAAATCGCAATAATGGCTGGGATGGCAATCATCACAAAGTTCATCTTATGTGGTAGACCTAAGGTCAGCAGCATCCCTGTTAGAATCGGCCCGACGATAGCGCCAATTCGGCCAACTGCAGATGCACAGCCAATCCCTGTCGAGCGAACACTCAATGGATAAAATTGCGCCACATAACTATATAAAAGGATTGAAGTGCCAATAGTTGCAGCGCCTGCAATCGTCACCAAACCGTATAGTATATAAGCTGGCGAGTTATAACCTAGCCCGATCAGGGCAAATACACCCGCAACAAACATGGTTAAAATCACAGGCTTTAAGTGGAATTTATCTGACAGTATCCCACCAAAAATTGCCCCAAGCATGGCCCCGACATTCAACGCCAATAGGAATAGGATACTTTTACCCAATGAATAACCTGCTGCTAGCATTAGTTTTGGCAGCCAACTACTCAATGCATAGACCATCAACAAGCACATAAAGAATAATAGCCAGAACATCAGTGTACTTAAAGCACGACCATGTTGAAATAAAGCTTTGGCAGAACTGCCGGTATCCAGATGATCGTCATTCAAGCATAAGCGTGTCTCACGACTTAATGCCTGCTCTGGTGCAATTTTTTGAATGATGGCATGGGCTTGCTCAGTCTTACCGCTTTTCACTAAAAAGGTCAGTGACTCAGGTAAGAACTTCCATAAAATCGGTAACAACAATAATGGAATGCCGGCGATCAAAAACATGATTTGCCAGCCTTGGCTTTCAACTAAATAACTGCCCAACAATGCCGAAATAATCCCACCAATGGCATAGCCACTAAACATGCTCCCAACCAAGGTACTGCGTATCCGTTTCGGTGCATATTCAGAGGTTAACGCCACCAGATTCGGCATCACGCCGCCAATGCCTAAACCGGCTAAAAATCTTAAAATCCCAAACTCAAAAGGCGTCGATGCAAATGCACCCCAAAAGGTAAAACCACTAAAAAAAGTCACACAAATCAAGATCACATTTTTGCGACCGATTTTATCTGCCAAAGCCCCGAATAGCATGGCACCAAACATCATTCCACATAAAGCGGTACTGGCCAACATACCCGCCTGTACCGCGGTGAGTGACCATTCCTGCATCAGCACAGGTAAAACCACACCATAAATAACCAGATCATAACCGTCAAAAATAATAATCAGTAAGCACCAAAGCAAAATGCTCCAGTGAAAAGGGGTAAATTTTGCTTGGTCAATAATTGCATTGACATTCAACGTCGATGTTGCCATTTAATCATCTCCTCTATGAGATAAATTCTTGTTCATTTTTAAAAAGACATACTGCACCCTAAAGAAAAAACAGATTATTCAAGGTCTTGATTAAAAATCGTAACTCGCCATCATATTGAAGCGGTTATCAATCCCGTTACGGCCATCAAAGGTTTCACGCTCGCCATAGACATACTCCACCCCCAAGGTAATCGGTTTATACGGGTTGTACATGGCATTGATCCAGCCCTGCCAAAGTTCCTTGTTTTGAGTTGCATTATTTTTTTGAATTTCAGCGAAGGTATTGTCATCCTTGGCTTTCATATAGCCATAACCCAAGGTTGAGCGAAGCTTCGAATTAAATTGATGGGTTAGACCTGCTGAAATGGTGTCGAATTCATTGCTCTGAATATGATTTTTATCATCAATTACATAGCTGTTATTGGTCCAAAGCAGGAAGCGACCATCACCTTTGACATGGTAATAATCGGCTTTTAAGAAGGTTTGTGGTGTCAGCTGATATTTACCGCCGAGCCCTACACCCCATGCCCATTCTTCGTCATTGCTGGTTTTTTTCTCGGCCATAAAAGTACGACCTGACAACAATGAACCATTGGCAAATTTATGGTTCAACTGCCCCACTAAAGCAGGCAATCGCATTTCATTATCAGGGTCAGAAGTTGCGGTATATTTAGGATCTTCAATTGCGACAGCAAAACTGGTATTGGCTGATAAATTATCGCTATAACGTACCAACGGAGAGCGTTGTAATGCCCCACCCACATAGGTTCCCGCATCAATGGTTTCTGGATAATATTCAGGCGCAATAAAAGTAGACCAAGTCTGACCGATCAACCATTTATCAAAGGTTAAATAGGCATGACGAATACGGAATTGATCACGTGTGCTGCCGCCAAAAAAATCCATTTCCAGCTTGCCACCAACATCACCTACAGTTGTAGGCGTTTTAAAATTTAAACCCAAACGGGTGACATTGACGGTTGAATGTAAACGATCTTTTTGTTGAGCTTCCTCGGCAGTATGTTCCAGTGGTACGCCACTGATATTGTTATACATGGTCGATGCACCTTTGGCCTGATAAGAAGCATCGGCACGGAGATAACCATATAAACTGACTTCAGCCCCGCCTTTGCTGATATTCAGTTTTGGAGCTTGTGCTTCCGTCACCTGTGGCGCAGCAGCTACGGCAACTGGAGCTGTCGATTGTGTCTGAGCAGGTTGTTTTACATACTGTTGCAGCATGGCGCGCAACTCTTGAACTTCTTGTCTGAGTTGTGCAATTTCAGCACTTTCTGTTCCCGAATAAGCAGAGGACATGGCCGTTAAAACTGCCGTTGCCAATATGCTTTTTTGTACCGTTAAAATAAACTTTTTCATTAAAATCAATTTCCTTTTCGGCTGATCTTAAAACTAGGTTTAAGATCATTCTTTGTTTGTGTTTTTCCTTTGTCGCACAGATGTACCACATCACATTTTTTATTCTAAAAATTCAAACCATTGATTTATTGAGATTTCACCTCCTATCTAAGTGAATAACCACTTTTTTAAAGACAACAGAACCTTGCAGCGGCAATTGCAGCCACTGTTAAAAAACATCGGTTAGAAGCTAAAAATTAAGTTGCTGTTTTAATGTTGAATTCCTTGTTGAGTGAAAACAGCCTTACCAGAAAGTTCCGAGGTCAAAATATCCTCCTGTTTTTTCTGGGCAATCAGTCCCTGATAAGTTAAAACTTGGCTAAAACCTTGCACCTGTTCAAAACCAGTACTGCAAAGAAGTTGCTGATAGGCGTCAAAAGTGAGCGTGAAAAAGTCGTGCCCCAAACGCTCCATCATGGCTTGACTCTGCTCGACACTCAGACCATTGCTCTGACACAGCAGTGGCAATGCTTTCAATTGTTGAGTAGCTTCACAGGCCATCAGGTCGTATGTCATGAGCAATCCATCCGCTTTTAATCGCTGTGATATTTCAGCAAAGAAACTCGGTTTAAGCGCATGCGGCACAAAATGCGCAACTAAAATAGACAAGGCCGCATCAAATTTTGGCTGTGTAGACAATGCAGCTGTTTCACCATGAATAAATTGCACTCGTTCGGACTGACCCAGTGCCTGAATCAGGGCTTGTGCTTTCTGCAACATACTTAAAGAAGGATCAACAGCCGTAAAAGTCCACGTCGGATGCCGTTTCAATAAATATTCAAGCTCATAGCCAGTGCCACAACCAACAATTAAAATCTCTGCGTCTACACTTAAAGCGGATTGTAAAATTGCATCGACTTGTTGATGCATCAGCTCATAACCCGGAATCAGACGACGGATATGATCGTCATATCGTTCCACAACTTTTTGACTGTTAAAATCTTTCGCCATTTGATCCTCTATTTTTAAAAGCCTTAAACGGTCAGCATTGCATCAACTGATAACTGCTTTATAGAAAGTTTACTCGCTTCGATACTTAAGCCCAATTTTTGAAATAAGGCTTGGTCACGATTTTCACCCGCATTGGCAGTGGTCAACAGTTTTTCACCTGAGAAGATCGAATTGGCACCTGCCATAAATGCCAGAGCTTGATCTGAATCGGTCAATGCTTCACGGCCTGCAGAGAGTCGAATGTAACTTTGCGGCATGATTAATCGTGCCACTGCAATGGTCCGAATCCATTCAATCACATCCAGTTTTTCCACTTGAGCCAATGGTGTCCCTTCTATCGGCACCAGCATATTGATCGGTACAGACTCGGGATGTAGCGGCAAAGTTGCTAACTCGTGTAAAAGACCAATCCGATCCTCTCGGCTTTCACCTAAACCGACAATACCACCGCTACAGACTTTCAACCCTGCCTGACGAACATGATCTAATGTATCCAGTCGATCATCAAAGGTTCGAGTGCTGATAATGTGGGAATAATATTCCCGCGAGGTATCCAGATTATGGTTGTAATAATCCAGACCTGCATCTTTTAAACGCTCCGCCTGAGAGGCATTCAACATGCCCAAGGTCATACAAGTTTCCAGTCCCAAAGCTTTGACCTCACGCACCATGTCCAGTACATAAGGCATATCGCGCTCGTGTGGATTGCGCCATGCAGCCCCCATACAAAACCGAGATGCGCCTGAGGCTTTGGATTTTTGTGCCTCTTGAATGACTTTCTCGACGGCAATGCGTTTTTCTGCTTCCAGTTTTGAATCATAACGCGCTGATTGCGAACAGTACTTACAATCTTCAGGGCATTTGCCAGTCTTAATAGACAGCAAAGTACTGACCTGAATCGTATTCGCAGCAAAATATTGTCGGTGTAACTGTTGTGCCTGAAACAGCAAATCTAATAAAGGCTGCTCATACACAGCCTGTATTTCTGCACGTGACCAATCATTTCTAATCTTCATTTCTTGATCCTGATACCCTATGTTTAGATGGCAACCACAACATCAAAGCTCCTCCTCAGCCCCAATACACAAAGGAGGAATACGGTTTAATCAAAAATTTCAGCAGTCAAATTCAGCTCTACCCGCATGATTTCCCGCAATTTAAATTTCTGTGCTTTGCCTGACGCGGTCATTGGGAACTCATCAAAAAACTTAACGTAACGTGGCACTTTATTATGTGAAATATGCTCTTTGCAAAAACTACGAATACTGTCTTCATTGCTTTGGTGATGTTCATGCAAAATGATGCAGGCGCAGAGTTCCTCCCCATAACGCATGTCAGGTAGACCAATCACTTGCACATCACAGACATCAGGATGGGTATATAAAAAGTCTTCGATTTCTTTGGGAAACAGGTTTTCACCCCCACGAATCACTACATCTTTAATTCGACCTTTGATTTTGACAAAGCCCTCACTGTCCATTTCGGCAATATCACCCGTATGCATCCAGCCTGCTGCGTCGATCACTTCTTTGGTTTTTTCAGGTTCATCCCAATACCCCGCCATTACGGAATAACCACGTACGCAAAGTTCACCCAGTGTTCCTTGCGGCACAATTTCGCCCTCCAAGTCGACAATTTTGACTTCCAAATGCGGATGAACATGCCCAACCGTGCTAACGCGTTTATCAATTGAATCATCAATATAACTCTGCACACTGACTGGAGAGGTTTCGGTCATGCCATAACAGATGGTGATTTCAGACATATGCATACGGTCAATCACACGCTGCATAATTTCTCTCGGGCATGGACTGCCTGCCATAATGCCCGTTCTTAAACTGCTCAAATCAAATTCGGCAAATTGCTCATGTTCCAAAATGGCAATAAACATGGTCGGCACACCATAGGCTGCCGTACATTTTTCCTGCTCAATGGTTTTTAAGCTTTCCAACGGATTAAACACTGATGCAGGATAAACCATGGTAGCACCATGGGTAATACAGGCCAGATTGCCCATCACCATGCCAAAACAATGGAATAAAGGCACCGAGATACAGACTCGATCTTGGGGGGTTAAGCCAATCCCTTCACCAACAAAATAACCATTATTCAAAATATTATGATGCGTCAACATGGTTCCTTTCGGATTACCTGTTGTGCCAGAGGTAAATTGGATATTAATGGTTTCATCAAACTGCAACTGCTTGGCTAAGCGTTGTAATTCATCGAGCTGAGATTGATTTGGGGTTTCGAGCAAATCACTAAAACGATGGATGCCTATATGCTGTTGCTCATCAATTTTAATGACATATTTTAAATGCGGTAACCGAGCTGCGTTCAATACCTTACCAGGACTGGACGCGAGTTCAGGTGCAATCTTGCTCAGCAATTCTTGATAATCTGTGGTCTTGAATTGTGAAGCGATAACCAAGCCTTTGCAGGAGACTTTATTGAGTACATATTCCAGTTCATGACTTTTATAGGCAGTATTTAGATTCACCAAAATAATACCTGCTTTAAATGCGGCAAATTGGGTCACGGTCCATTCCACACAGTTAGGCGACCAGATCGCCAAGCGATCCCCTTTTTTCAAACCCAGCTTGAGCAGACTACAGGCAAATGCATTCACTTCATGCTGTAGTTCTTTGTAGCTTAAGCGTCGGTTCTGATGTGAACTGACAATCGCCTCTTGCTCAGCATATTGCTGGCAGGCTTGATCAAATTTATCTCCAATCGTCATCCCCAACAGGGGCTGCGAGCTGGTTCCAGAGGCATAGCTTAACCGTACATGTTGCATTGAATCATTCTCCTTGATTCTTTTTTAATTCTGTTCTTACCTGATCTAATTGTT
Source organism: Acinetobacter sp. TUM15071 (assembly GCF_008980925.1). Classification (NCBI taxonomy): domain Bacteria; kingdom Pseudomonadati; phylum Pseudomonadota; class Gammaproteobacteria; order Moraxellales; family Moraxellaceae; genus Acinetobacter; species Acinetobacter sp. TUM15071. The sequence continues at coordinate 85,676 of NZ_BKGB01000010.1, forward strand.
GTAACTGCAACTATTCTTCAAACTACCTGTTGTTGTGATGTTAAACCGTTTTGTCTGCCCTACTTTTTCTGTACTGCATCCACACAAAAGTCAGCAATCTGTTTGGAAAAATAGTCTTTGTGCGCATGATCAAACTTGGTATTTTGTGCTGGATCCAACGGTTCAACCACCACATAGGTCATTGCCCCGACCACACACATGGCGGTTGTGTTTAAGTCATCCAAAACAAATTCACCACTTGCATTTCCATCTGCAAGGATTTTTTTAATACTTTGTTTAATCAACTGCTTTACCCGAAAACGCTCATGTTCAACGCTTGAATCCACGGGTTCAAACATGAGTGCATATGCCAGCTGCGGACTGTTCAAGGCCCGTTTTACAAAGGTCGCGACTGCCTTGTGCAATTTTTGTTGTGCGGTCAGATCACTTTCTGTGATGGCATCAATCACCAACAGTTCGGTATTGATGGCTTCTGACAAGACCTCAATTAACACCTGACTTTTATTGTCAAAGTAGCGATACACCAGACCACTTGAGACCCCTGCTTGCTCAGCAATGGTTTGTATCTGTGCGTCTTTGAACCCTCCCTCTGAAATTAATTTTCTGGCTGAACTCAAAATCGATTTACGATTTTGCTCCATCCGCTCCTGCATTAAAGTTGATCGTTTATAGCTCATAAATTTTATTCTCTAACAAATAAAGTGAATTGTAAATCATTTTATGAATCACTATTCACTTTTTTAAAAATTCATTGTAAGGTAGTTCCTAAGCACACACAACAACGCTTAATGGAACAACAAATATAATCACTGGGATGACAACACAATGAACCTACGTAGCTTGAACTTTGGTCTGGATGAAACGTTAATTGCTCTACAAGATTCGGTTGCTGCATTTTGTGCAAAGGAAATTGCACCTATTGCACAACAAGTCGATCAGGACAATGTATTCCCTGCTCATCTCTGGAAAAAGTTTGGAGACATGGGATTGATGGGCTTAACCGTTTCTGAAGAATATGGCGGCACCAATCTAGGCTATCTGGCACATATCATTGTCTTACAAGAAATTTCACGTGCATCCGCATCCATTGGTCTTTCTTATGGTGCACATTCTAACTTGTGTATTAACCAGATTAACCGCAACGGCAGCGAGCAACAAAAGCAGAAGTATTTACCCAAACTGATTTCAGGTGACTTTGTTGGTGCTTTGGCGATGTCTGAACCCAACGCAGGTTCGGATGTGGTCAGTATGAAACTACGTGCTGATCAAAAAGGCGATCACTTTGTTCTCAATGGTTCAAAAATGTGGATCACCAATGGCGGCGATGCTGATGTATTGGTGGTGTATGCCAAAACTGATCCACATGCAGGTGCCAAAGGCATGACCGCCTTCCTAATTGAAAAAGACATGCCCGGCTTTAGTCATGGTAAGCATTTAGACAAACTCGGGATGCGTGGCTCTAATACCTATCCACTATTTTTTGACAATGTAGAAGTGCCTGCTGAAAACGTACTTGGTGGCGTTGGCAATGGTGCCAAAGTGCTAATGAGTGGTCTGGACTATGAACGTGCGGTTTTAAGTGCTGGGCCTTTAGGCATTATGGATGCGTGTTTGGATGTAGTGATTCCCTACCTGCATGAACGTGAACAATTCGGTCAGGCCTTGGGTGAATTTCAACTAATGCAAGGCAAACTGGCGGATATGTATTCCACTTGGCTGGCGTGTAAAGCCTTGGTCTATGCAGTTGGTGCGGCCTGTGACAAAGCCGATCATGACCGTAGTTTACGTAAAGATGCGGCCAGTGCAATTCTATATGCAGCAGAAAAAGCCACATGGATGGCGGGTGAAACTATTCAAACGCTCGGTGGTAATGGTTATATCAATGAATTTTCGGCTGGTCGTTTATGGCGTGATGCCAAACTTTATGAAATTGGTGCAGGAACTTCGGAAATTCGCCGCATGCTGATTGGCCGCGAACTGTTTAATGAAACCAAATAATAACCATAATTCAGGATGCAGCTTATGAACCAATTACACAGCAAAATTAATGTTCGAAGTGAAGACTTCAAAACCAATCAACATGCCATGCAAACATTGGTCAGCGATCTGAAACAAGTGGCTCAAAAAGTCGCACTTGGTGGTGGCGAAAATGCCCGCCAAAAACATTTGGCCAGAGGCAAACTTTTACCACGCGATCGTATTGATCAACTGATTGATGTCGGCACCGCTTTTTTAGAAATTGGTCAGTTGGCTGCTTACAAGGTATATGAAGATGACATTCCTGCTGCGGGTGTGATTGCAGGTATTGGTCAAGTCAATGGTGTGACCTGCATGATCGTCGCCAATGATGCAACCGTCAAAGGTGGCACCTATTATCCATTGACGGTGAAAAAGCATTTACGTGCGCAGGAAATTGCAGAGCAAAATCACTTGCCATGTATTTATCTCGTCGATTCAGGCGGTGCATTCTTACCGATGCAAGATGAAGTCTTCCCTGATCGAGATCATTTTGGGCGTATTTTTTATAATCAAGCGCGTATGTCGAGCCAAGGCATTGCACAAATTGCGGTGGTGATGGGCAGCTGTACCGCTGGCGGTGCTTATGTCCCTGCTATGTCTGATGAAACCATTATTGTACGTAATCAAGGTACGATTTTCCTCGGTGGCCCGCCATTGGTCAAAGCTGCAACGGGTGAAGTGGTCAGTAGTGAAGATTTGGGTGGTGGAGATGTACATACCCGCCTCTCAGGGGTTGCCGATCATTTGGCTGAAAATGATGAACACGCGCTTGCGATCGCCCGTAACATTGTTGCCAATCTGAATAAAAAGCCCAATGAATTAAACAAGCAAATAGATGAACCACTATTTGATGCCAACGAACTTTATGGGGTTGTGCCCAGTGATGCGCGTAAACCTTTCGATGTCCGTGAAGTGATTGCCCGCATCGTAGACGGCTCGCGCTTTGATGAATTTAAAGCACGTTTTGGCTCAACTCTGATCACAGGTTTTGCCTCTTTGTACGGTATGCCTGTTGGCATCATTGCCAATAACGGGATTTTATTTTCTGAATCTGCACAGAAAGGCGCACACTTTATCGAGCTATGTACTCAGCGTAATATCCCATTGCTGTTTATCCAAAACATCACTGGCTTTATGGTCGGTCGTCAATATGAGAATGAAGGTATTGCCAAAAATGGTGCCAAGTTGGTGATGGCGGTTGCCACAGCCAATGTACCGAAACTGACTTTGATTATTGGCGGTTCTTTTGGTGCAGGTAACTATGGCATGTGTGGACGTGCTTACTCACCACGCTTTTTATGGACTTGGCCAAACTCGCGCATTTCAGTGATGGGTGGTGAACAGGCTGCCAGCGTGTTATCAACCTTGAAACGTGATCAGATTGAGCAAAAAGGCGCACAATGGTCAGCACAGGAAGAAGATCAATTTAAACAACCGATCCGTGAACAATATGAACACCAAGGCCATCCTTACTATGCCTCTGCCCGCCTTTGGGATGATGGCGTGATTGATCCTGCTCAAACACGTCATGTGCTGGGGCTGAGCCTTGCTGCTGCGCTGAATGCACCGATTCAACCGACCAAATTCGGCGTGTTCCGTATGTAAGAGGTGTCTATGAGCTATCAATTTTTACAACTGGAACAACACGGTCAAGTGGCCTATGTTTGGCTAAACCGCCCTGAACTGCACAATGCCTTTAATACTACGCTGATTGAAGAATTACATGCCTGCTTTAACAGCTTAAATCAGCGTGATGATGTGCGTGTAGTGGTCTTGGCTGGACGTGGCAAAAGCTTTTCAGCAGGTGCCGACCTGAACTGGATGAAACAGGCAGGCCAAGCCTCTTCCTCAGAAAACGAAGCCGATGCGATCAAACTTGCACAGATGCTAAATGCACTCGCAACTTTGAAACAACCGACACTTGCGCGTGTGCATGGTATTGCCTTTGGTGGTGGCATGGGTTTGGCATCGGCCTGTGATATTTGTATTGCCAGTACTGACGCCAAATTTGCGACTTCAGAAGTTCGACTTGGTCTTGCGCCATCTACCATCAGTCCCTATGTGATTCGCGCCATTGGTGCTCGGCAAGCTTCTCGTTACTTCTTGACGGCAGAGCGTATTTCAGCACGCGATGCCAAACAGATTGGCTTGGCTCATGAAGTCGCCGATGCCGAAGACTTAGATCAAAAAGTTCAAGAAATCATTGATGCATTGCTGCTCGGTGGACCTCAGGCGCAGGCTGCATCGAAACAATTAATTCAGATGGTCAGCCACCAAACGATGAGTGATGATTTACTCAAGCAGACTGCACAACATATTGCTCAAGTTCGTCAAGGCAGTGAAGCCAAAGAAGGACTCAATGCCTTTTTAAATAAACAACAACCTGCGTGGACTTCCACTCTCCAATAACAACAATTCAGGACGATCACAATGTTTGAAAAGATTCTAATTGCGAACCGTGGCGAGATTGCCTGCCGTGTGATTCGTACTGCAAAAAAACTCGGTATTGCAACGGTTGCGGTGTATTCAGATGCAGATGCCAATGCACAGCATGTTAAATTGGCCGATGAAGCGATTTATATTGGGCAATCCCCTGCCACACAAAGCTATTTACAGGTGGATCGTATTATTCAGGCGGCGATTAATACGGGCAGCCAAGCAATTCACCCTGGTTATGGTTTCCTGTCTGAAAATGACCAATTTGCCCTCGCTTGCCAACAACACAATATTTGCTTTATTGGCCCACCTGTGGATGCGATTTTAGCCATGGGTCTCAAAGCCACCTCTAAAGCCTTGATGGAAAAAGCAGGTGTGCCATTAACACCGGGTTATCACGGAACCAATCAAGAGGCTGAGTTTTTAAAACAGCAAGCCGATGCAATTGGTTATCCAGTACTGATCAAAGCCAGTGCTGGCGGTGGTGGTAAAGGCATGAGCTTGGTCGAGCGTAGTGAAGATTTCTTGCAATCCTTAGCCTCATGCAAACGTGAAGCTAAATCCAGCTTTGGTAATGATGATGTCCTAATTGAACGCTATGTGATTCAACCACGTCATATTGAAGTACAAGTCTTTGGCGATACGCATGGTAACTATGTGCATCTGTTTGAACGTGATTGTTCGGTACAACGTCGTCATCAAAAAGTACTTGAAGAAGCTCCTGCACCGCAAATGCCCGCTGAAAAACTGGATGCCATGCGTCAGGCTGCGATTGATGCTGCCCGTGCAGTGGATTACGTCGGTGCGGGTACAGTCGAGTTTATTGTGGAACAGGATGGTACCGCCTATTTCATGGAAATGAATACCCGTCTACAAGTCGAACATCCCGTTACCGAAATGATTACCGGTGAAGATCTGGTGGAGTGGCAACTGCGTGTCGCCGATGGTGAACCGCTACCGAAACTGCAACATCAATTACAGATTTATGGTCATGCACTTGAAGCACGTATTTATGCTGAAGAACCCGAAAAAGGCTTCCTGCCTGCCATTGGCAAAATTGACTATCTACACTATCCAACGCAAAACCAGTCTGTCCGTGTTGACAGCGGTATCGTAGAAGGTGATGAAATCACCACCTATTACGACCCAATGATTGCAAAATTAATTGTATGGGGCAAAAACCGTGAAGCGGCTTTAATCCAAATGCAACATGCGCTCAGTCAATTCCACGTCGATGGTTTGGGAAATAATATTGCCTTTCTGGAAAAAGTTGTACGTTGTGATTCATTTAAACAAGCCAAACTGGATACCAATCTGATTCAGCGTGAGCATGATTTCTTGTTCCGCCCTGAACAGATTAAACCTGAATTGGTGGTCGCCACGGCCTTTATCGAATTTTTAAGTAAACTCAATCACAATCGCTCTAGCCAAAAACAGTTATGGCAAGCACAACCACTATGGCGTTTAAATATTGCTTTTCAGCAAACCATTAAACTGAACTATCTAGATCAGAATATTCACATCAAGCTGAGTGCGGCTGAACAGGGTTTTAATGCGGAATATAACGGTGAAAGTTACCAGATTTCTGGACAATTACTGGATGCACATAGCGCTGTGATTCATCTCAATGGCACCCAACAAAAACTGTCTTTTAACCAGAGTCAGCAAGGCATTACCCTGTTCCATAATGGGGAAAGCCATAAATTTGCTTATATTCGTCAAGATTATCATCAGGACGATAGCCAAGCAGATCAAGGCCATCTCAAAGCACCCATGCCGGGTGTAGTGACTCAGGTTCTGGTCGGCGCTAATCATAATGTCAAAAAAGACGATATCCTGATGACGCTTGAAGCCATGAAAATGGAATACACCATCCGTGCACCGCAAGATGGCGTGATTGTTGATGCCTATTTTCAGGTGGGTGATCAGGTCAAAGCTGGCGATGAACTGGTGGAATTTCAGCCTTTACAGGAGGAAGTTGCATGAGTGAGTTTGTCAAAATCGTGGAAGTTGGACCCCGAGATGGTCTGCAAAATGAAAAACAGGCATTGACCGTCGAACAACGTCTAAACTTCATTCATGATCTGATAAATGCTGGACTAAAATCGATTGAAGTGGGTTCCTGTGTGTCTGCCAAATGGGTGCCGCAAATGGCACAAAGCGATGAGCTGTTTAAGCAGCTCCCGCAAGGTACCGATCTGAATTTAAGCCTGCTCACCCCCAATATCAAAGGCTTTGAGGCTGCTCAGGCGGTGGGATGCAAGGAGGTTGCGGTATTTACCGCAGCTTCTGAAAGCTTTACCCGTAAAAATATCAACTGCTCAATCGACGAGAGCTTTGAAAAATTCGCTGATGTGCTAAGTGCAGCCAAAGCACAGCATATCCGTGTGCGTGGTTATGTCTCTTGTATCGTGGATTGTCCTTATGAAGGTGCGATTGCACCTGAGCAAGTGGTGAACGTGGTTAAACGACTGTATGACATGGGTTGTTATGAAGTATCTTTGGGTGAAACCATCGGTACCGCCACACCAGATCGAGTCAAAAAAGTTTGGCAAGCCTGTCTGGCGGAACTCGACAGCAAAGTTTTAGCAGGGCATTTTCATAATACCTATGGCATGGCGATTGCCAATATTTACCTGTCCTTACAACAAGGCATTCGTGTGTTTGATTCATCCCTTGCAGGACTGGGTGGCTGCCCTTATGCCAAAGGCGCTTCTGGCAATGTTGCGACCGAAGATCTGTTTTACTTACTCTCCCATATGGGCTTTGAAACGGGGATTGATTTAGAAAAACTGATGCAAGCCAGCCAAAATATTAGCCATGTCTTAAACCGAAAAAGCTTATCCAATTACAGCAATGCCTACTGGCAAACAAAGTGTGCTTAGTGTTACCTAGATTCGGATTCACTTATCGTTTGGCAACAAGCTTAATCAATTAAGTTTGCTCAGCTGATTAGCTCTCACCTTTTTCTCGTTCCATGTCGATCGTGGGACGAAACTCGTCTATGCGATTTATTGAAATATAATATTTATCTCTGTACGAAATGCCTCTTTCTAAAGAAGCATTTTCTAGTTTTAATTTTAATCCTTATTCTTTTGATCCTTTTCTAACACGCCTCAAAATTATTTATAAAAAATAATCCGTATCCATTTGGATTTTTGGCGAAATATGCTGCTCGACCCACTCCAGCCATGCCCGTGTTTTTGCATCCACAAAATGACGCGATGGCAATAAGGTATACACCCCGATATCAGGTGATCGCCAAGCAGGTAAAATACGGCGCAGTCGCCCTGCTCGAATCGCATCAATCGATGAGAAGGTCGGCAATAATGCAATGCCCATATCCTGTTGTACAACATCCAGCAACAACTCAGGCGTATCGGCAATCAAGGGACCATTGATATCAATCTGATAAGAACAGCTGTTTTCACTGACCAAATGCCATTGCGGAGTAATCGAAGGGTTAACCAAGCGCAAGCATGCATGCTTTTGCAAATCATCCAAGGATTGAGGTTCGCCATACTTTTCCAAGTATGCAGGTGATGCACATAACACCGAAAAAATCGTACCAATTCGACGTGCCACAAACCGTGAATCTGCCAATGACTCGGTGAGATATAGGCTGACATCAATGCCCTTGCCTAACAAATCAGGCACATTTTGCGAAGTCCGATATTCAACCGTAAGATCGGGATAGGTTTGACAGAAATCCGCCATCATCGGCGCCAGATAATGATGACCAAAACTGGCCATACTCAACACGCGCAACCGTCCTTGTGGTCTGGCTGCCATGCCCATGGCTTGTGCTTCGGACTCCTCCACCATCGCCAGTACTTGGCGACACTGCTCAGCATAGTTTGCACCAATTTCGGTCAAGGCATGCTGGCGGGTTGATCGTTGTAGTAGTTTTGTACCTAAACGCCCTTCTAATTCGCTAATTAATCGCGAAACTTGCGCAGTTGTCAGTTCCATCTGTTCAGCGGCAGCCGTGAAACTCCCGCTATCAATCACTTTCAGGAAGGCATGCATTGCATGTAAAAGTCCACCATCAAGATTTTTGCGCATAACGTAAATATCTTTTTCTAAATTACGCATTGTTGCACCAGTCTGGATCAACCACAATGACAAATATGTACATTGATTGAGCAGTTTTTTTTAGCAAACGCCGCTGATCAGTCTTTTTCAAACATGTACTTACTCCAAATATTCAACTGGATGTTGAAAAAAGAAAGTAGCCAAGACTACACACAATTCTAAGGAGACATAAATGAATATAGCGACAAAAGTTACTCCAAAAATGATCGCTACTAAAGATGTATCACTGGACGATAAATATATCAGTGATCACGGTTCGGCCTATATGACAGGCATTCAGGCACTGGTTCGGTTACCTCTAGCACAGACTCGCCGTGATGAATTGAACGGGTTGCATACTGCCGGCTTCATTTCAGGTTATCGCGGTTCCCCTGTCGGGAATTATGATAATTTCCTTTGGCAAATTGGAGGCATACTTAAAGATCACCATGTGGTCTTTCAACCTGGTATCAATGAAGACCTTGCAGCGACTGCCATTTGGGGCACGCAACAAGCCAACCTTGCAGGTCAGGGTAAATATGATGGTGTGAGCGCATGGTGGTATGGTAAAGGCCCAGGTGTAGACCGCTCAGGCGATGTGCTCCGCCATGCCAACCTTGCAGGAACGGCCAAACACAGTGGCGTGGTTGCCCTGTTTGGTGATGACCATTCCTGTAAATCATCCACCGTTCCACACCAATCTGAACATGTGATGATGGGTTGTGGCATTCCAATTTTCTATCCAACTTCGGTGCAACATATTCTCGATTTGGGCGTCCATGCGATTGCCATGTCACGTTTTGCTGGGGTTTGGACCTCAATGAAACTGGTCAGTGAAATCGTTGAAACCTCAGCTTCGGTCATTGTCGACCTCGATCGTGTCACACCTATTTTACCTGAAATCGAGTTGCCTGCCGACGGCATCCATATCCGCTGGCCAGATCATGGCATTCAACAAGAACAACGACTCTATCAATATCGCTTACCCGCGGTATTGGCCTATGCGCGTGCCAATCAACTGAATCAAATCACATGGCCATGTGAGCATGCCCGTATTGGTATTGCAGGCAGTGGTAAAGCTTATCTCGATACCATTGAAGCCTTGCGTATTCTCGGCATTGAAAATGAAACCGCGCAACAACTTGGGCTACGGGTCTATCAAGTCGGTTTAATCTGGCCTTTGGAACCACAAGGTCTGCGTGAATTTGCTAATGGTTTACAAGAACTGATTGTGGTTGAAGAGAAACGTCCGATTCTGGAAACACAAATTAAAGATGAATTATATTCCCTGCCTGATGAGCAACGTCCACATGTGATCGGCAAAGCGATCCATGGCAAAGGTGAATGGAGTACCTCATTTGAAGAAGCACCGCTGATTGGGCATTACGAGTTTCAACCTGAACCGATTGCCAAAATGCTGGCAGCACGATTTTTACAGTTAGATTTGCCTGAAAGTTTAAGACAGCAAATCCAAAGTCGTGTCGATTTGCTACATAAAGCTGAGCAAGAATCACGCCGCGTACTGGATTTGGCCGAGCGTAAACCGTATTTCTGTAGCGGTTGTCCACATAACACCTCAACCGTCGTACCAGAAGGTAGTCGTGCACTTGGCGGCATCGGTTGTCACTATATTGCAGTGTCACTGGATCGCGGCACCGAAACCTTCTCACAAATGGGCGGTGAAGGTGTAAGTTGGGCGGGTGCCTCACATTTCACCAATGAAAAGCATATTTTTGCCAATCTTGGTGATGGCACCTATTTCCATTCAGGCTATCTGGCAATTCGACAAGCCATTGCAGCCAATATCAATATCACCTATAAAATCCTCTATAACGATGCGGTTGCCATGACCGGTGGTCAGCATGTCGATGGACATTTGAGTGTCGCGCAACTGACCCGCCAGCTTGATGCGGAAGGGATTAAAAAACAGGTCATCGTAACGGATGAGCCAGAGTTGATTCATGCAGAAGAACATCTTGCGCCCAATGTAGAAATCCGCCACAGAAATGATTTGGATACCGTGCAACGTGAATTGCGTGAGATTTCCGGTGTGACCGCTTTAATCTATGTACAAACCTGTGCCAGTGAAAAACGTCGTCGCCGTAAACGTGATGCTTATCCTGACCCTGCTGAACGTCTTTATATCAATAGTGATATCTGCGAAGGTTGTGGCGATTGCTCCAAAAAATCAAATTGCCTATCTATTGAACCTGTAGAAACGGCTTTGGGTACCAAGCGTCAGATTAACCAGAGCAGCTGTAATAAAGATTTCACCTGTGTAGAAGGTTTCTGCCCAAGCTTTGTCACCGTTCATACCCGTGATATGAAACGCCCAGCCAAATTTGAAGGTTTTGCGACTGGTTGGCCTGAACGTCCCATCATTCCTCAACTTGTTGATACGCCGAATCGTATTATGGTCGGTGGTGTGGGTGGAACGGGAGTGGTCACAGTTGGAGCTTTACTGGGGATGGCCGCGCATCTGGAAGGTAAAGCCACCCGCGTCATGGACATGGCGGGATTGGCGCAAAAAGGCGGTACGGTTTATTCCTATATTCAAATTGCCGCAGATGATACACAAATTTCATCGACCAAAATTCCAGAACATCAATGTGATCTATTGATTGGTGCCGATGCAATTGTGGCGGGCAGTAATGCCGCGCTATCCCGCTTAAAACAAGATGCGATGGTGATCGTCAATGAAGATAGTTCACCCACCTCTGACTTTATTAACAAACGTGACTGGTATGCACCGATTAACGATTTAATTGATCGTCTGCGTGGTCGTGTCCACAAAGAAAATCTGCTCTCCTTACCTGCTGCACGAATCGCAACACAGGTTTTAGGCGATGCCATCTATGCCAATCAAATCCTCTTGGGGATGGCATGGCAATCAGGGCAAATTCCACTGTTACGTGAAAGTATTGAAAAAGCGATTCAACTGAATGGTATGGCAATTGATAAAAACCTTGAAGCCTTCCGTATTGGATGTCACCTTGCCAGTGACCCAGATCTGGCGAAGCGTCTACTCGACAGTTTGCCAAAACAGAATGCGCCGCAAACGCTGCCAGAACTGATTCATGATCGTTCAGTCCGTTTGCAAGATTATTGGAATGATGCTTATGCTGATACATACAGAAATCTTGCAGAACAAGCGTCTAAAATGTTGCCTGAAGCGCTTGCAACCACAATCGCCACACAGCTGTATCGTGTAATGGCCTATAAAGATGAGTATGAAGTTGCCCGCTTGCTGACAGGTGCTAGCTTTAAAAAATCAATCGAATCGCAATTCGGGCGTGGTGTGCGTTTATCCTACCACCTCGCACCACCTACACTGGGGACCAATGTACGCAAACGTATTTTTGGTTACTGGATGCGTTTCCCGATGATGCTACTTGCCCGCTTACAATGGCTGCGTGAAAGTTTCTTTGATCCATTTGCACGTCAACAAGAACGCCAACATGAACATGCATGGCGTGATCGTTACATTGCCTTTGTTGAAACCCTAATCTCATCGCCAAACAGCTATGATTTGTCTATTGCAGAACAAATCGCTGAATTACCTGCTGAAGTCCGAGGTTTTGGACATATCAAAATGCAAGCCATGCAAGCTGCAAATCAACGTTGGGATGAACTTTCTAACAAGCTCATCAATACACCTTAATGATTCATTCAACCACTGACTGAGCCGATATAAAAGATCGCTCAGTCCGCTTCCTCAGCCAGTAACAGCTAAGCATAATTAGAATCGGCTGAATTCATCGATTAATAGCCCTTTAAGGTATCTACCTGATTTAATAATGCTTGCCCCTGAATAACACGCTGATCATTTTCTAAAATTTGATTCACCACAACCGACCAAGGTGCATGTGAAGCAACATGTGGCGTGATCACCACTTTTTCATGTTGCCAAAGTGGATGATTTTCAACTAAGGGTTCTTTGCTAAAAACATCCAGAATCGCGCCACGTAAACGCCCAGAATCCAGATAATTTATTAAATCCTGCTCAACTAGGTGCTGACCACGACCACAATTGATGATACAGGCCTGTTCAGGAAGCTGATCAAATAAAGATTTTGATAAAATACCCTGATTACTTTCCGTAAGTGGCAATAAATTAATCAGAATTTCAGCTTGCCCTAAAAACGTGTCAAAGTCTTCATCACCTGCATAACAGCTCACATGTGCAATATTTTTCGGGCTACGAGACCAACCAGATACTTGATAGCCGAGCGCAGAAAATTGCTCGGCCATATATCCACCCATTTGCCCCAAGCCCATAATTCCAATTTTCAATTCAGCATGTTCTCGCTGTGGATACTGCCGCCAACGTTGTTGCCGCTTTTGTACAAATGCCTGATCAAAAAAACGTTGATAATATAAAACGCCCCATTGCAAATAATCGAACATTCCCTTTTGATGAAGCTGATCAACCACTCGGCATACTTTATATTGTGTGCCAATTCGATCTAAATTGAGGTGTTCAACGCCCGCCGCCATCGAATGAATCAATTTTAATTCAGGCAACTTTTCTAAATGATCTAAATCTGGAAACCACGACACAGCAGTCGTTGCATAAATCGCCTGTGCGCTGTCGGCTAGGCAATATGAGCCTTGTGGTGCGTATTGTAAAAATGCATCTTCAAGCCATTTTTGAACTTTTGGTACAGTGGTGGAAATCACAATCATGTGCAGTATTCCTCACGCTGCTGTTCAATTAAAGACAAGGCCGCATTCCAGGCATTTAAAATAATCTGTTCCACACCTTTTGATTCGAACTGCTTGGTTGTATGTTCACATACCAGTTCGGAAGGAAAATGCAATTCTGCCCCACCTGCCAGTGCCTTGATTTGTGCCTGACATGCACGCTCTAGAAAGTAAATTTCATGAAATGCACGCTGCACATTATCGCCAGTTGCCAACAATCCATGATTTCTTAAAATCATGACACGATGATTACCCAGATCCTGCACCAGTCGTGTCCTCTCTTCAGTTGATAGTGCGACCCCTTCATACTCGTGATAACTGACTTTTTTATAAAATTTTAGTGCGTGTTGCGATATTGGCAACAAACCGTGCTTCTGTGCTGAAACTGCAATTCCATCTGCGGTATGAGTATGAATCACACAGTGAACGTCGGGACGAGCGGCATGCAATGCTGAATGAATAACAAAACCAGCAACATTGACCGTTTTACCTGCATCATAATGTTCTACGATATTGCCTTCACCATCAATTTTAACCAAATCAGAGGCTTTCATTTTTTCGAATGGAATACCGTAGTGATTAATCAGAAAATGTCCATTCTCATCTGGTACACGTAGGCTGATATGGGTATCAATAAGATCTGTCATCCGATAATAAGCAATTAACCGATATAAGGCTGCTAACTGACAGCGAGCATCCCATTCATTTGCCGATACAATCTCTTTTAGACTCATGTTATATCCCTATTCGAAGTACTTTCGACCTAAAGTACTGTTTTCATTTTCCAGAACTAAATATTATTAATATCTGATACTTCTAGCTAAAGTCTGGTTTTCTCTTTTCCATAAAGGCAGCCACTCCTTCTTTATAATTATCTGATTGTCCTGCAATACGTTGAAATTCACGCTCCAGCTGCAATTGCTCAACAAAGCTGTTGTCTGTGGCGCGGTTTAAAGCTTGTTTAATCAATGCAATCGAACTACTGGGTTGCTCCGCTAACTGTTCAGCCAATGCAGTAACACTCGCCTCGAAAAGTTCATCTTCATAAACCTCCCAAATTAGTCCCCAATTCAAAGCTTTTTGAGCAGATAACTGATCACCCAACATGGTGAGCCCTTTTGCACGAGCCAAACCGATCAAATGCGGTAGATTCCATGTGCCACCTGCATCAGGAATTAAACCAACTTTGCAAAAAGACTGTATAAATGAAGCAGACTGTTTAGCCACCACCAGATCACAAGCCAAAGCCAGATTGGCGCCTGCACCAGCAGCCACACCATTCACTGCAGCGATTATAGGTTTAGCCATATCTGTAATTTTAAGTACCAGAGGATTATAGAACTTTTCTAAAGCCGCACCTGCATCATAATCTGGCGCAGCTATGACATCATGACTTCTTGATCTTAAATCCTGTCCAGCACAAAAACCTTTACCTACGCCAGAAATCACAATAACTTTTACTTCTTTTGCAACCGCCCACAGATCTAAAACTGCCGCAATTTCAAGGTGCATTTGTTCATTGAAACTATTCAGCACTTCTGGGCGATTAAGCGTCAAATAACCGACACGGTTGTGTTGATGAATCAAAATATGTTCAAAATCCATTTCTCGCTACTCTCTGAAAAAAATTTACAATCCGTGGACCAGACTCAGAATGAAAAAGCGTCTTCATCAAGTTCCATCACTGACTCTGCTCCAGAAGCAATAGAAGCCGCATGTGCTTGTGTACGATGTAATAGCTTCTGAAAGAAGAACTTCGCTGTGCTGAGCTTGGCCTGATAGAATTTTTGTTCTTGCGTGCCATCAGCCAATTTTTCATGGGCAACTTGCGCCATACGTGCCCAGAGATAGGCGAATACCACATAGCTGGAAAAATACAGATAATCAACTGAAGCCGCACCAATTTCTTCAAGATTTTGCTTGGCTTTTTGTGCAACGTCTTCGGTAATAGATAACCACTGCTGCTTCAATTCAGCCAGTTTTCCCGTATAAGCAGACAATGCTGTGTTTGATTGATTTGTCGCAATAAACTGCTCAATTAAATCGGTCATGTTTTTTAGCAGTTTTCCTTCAGACTTCAACACTTTACGCGCCAGTAAATCTAAAGACTGAATTTCAGTGGTGCCCTCATACAATGTTGAGATACGTGCATCGCGTACAATTTGCTCCATCCCGTGTTCAACAATAAAGCCATGCCCACCAAAGACCTGCACCCCATGCTTGGCGGATTCATTCCCCGATTCAGTTAAAAATGCTTTAGCTATCGGAGTTAAAACGGCCAATAATTCATCCGACATTTTTCGTTGCTCTGGATCATCTGAAGTCTCAACAATATCGACATGCTGAGCCAGAAAATAGGCTAATGCACGTCCACCTTCTGAAAATACTTTTTGAGTCATTAACATGGAACGTACAGCAGGATGAACAATAATGGGGTCCGCATTTTTATCAGGACATTTTGCTCCAGATAAAGAACGCATTGCCAAGCGATCTTTCGCATAAGCTAATGCACCTTGAAATGAAATCTCAGAGGCAGCGAGTCCTTGTACAGCAGTCCCAATACGGGCGGTGTTCATAAAGGTAAACATACAGTTAAGCCCACGGTTTTCAGGGCCAATTAGATAACCTTTTGCAGCATCAAAATTTAAAACACAGGTTGCGTTACCATGAATCCCCATTTTATGTTCAATCGCGCTACAAACGACTTTATTATGGTCCAGCACATGACCATCATCACTCACATTAAATTTAGGTACAATAAATAAAGAAATACCTTTAGTCCCTGTGGGTGACTGAGGCAAACGGGCTAAAACAATATGAATAATATTTTCAGAAAGATCATGTTCCCCTGCGGAAATAAAAATCTTTTCTCCTGTTATGGCATAACTCCCATCTAAATTCGGCTCAGCCTTGGTACGAATCAAGCCTAAGTCTGAACCAGCATGTGATTCGGTTAAACACATGGTTCCGGTCCAAACGCCACTAATGAGTTTAGTTAAAAACTTTTGTTTTTGTTGCTCGGTGCCATGATGCTCAATGGTTCTCATTGCGCCATGAGACAAGCCTGGATACATCGCCCACGCCCAATTAGAACCACATAACATTTCAGAAATAGCGATCCGCAACAATGTCGGTAAGCCTTGCCCACCATATTCCGGATCGGCCGTTAACGAGGTAAAACCTAACTCAGCATATTTTTGGTAGGCTTCTTTAAAACCTTTCGGAGTTGTGACTACGCCTTGATTTAAATGACACCCTTCCTGATCACCATTTTGGTTAATCGGTGCCAACTCATTTTCACAAAAATCTGCTGCTGCTTCTAAATATTGATCAATTAATTCTCGATTTACGCTTTCCTGATATTTGCTTAAACCTTGATAGTTCTGTTCTGTTTGAAGCATTTCATGCAGCACAAATTGCATATCGCGTAATGGAGCTTTGTATAAAGGCATAGTTTTTCCCTTTCACGTTACTGCCTGTGTGATAAGCAGATATCGTTTTTTCCTTGAATAGACTTTTATTATTTCAACTACAAAAATATCAAAAAATTTCTTATAGCAAAATATATTTTCACTAATTTAACAAAATTATCGTAACTTCCATATAAAGAAAAAACATAAGCACATGTTTTAAAATATAAATATAGAATAAAAAGTAATTATCACTGCTTAATCAGAATAAATTTTAATTTTGTATTGCAAAATTTTATTCCGTAAAAATACAATTTATAGTATTGTGGTTAGATTGCTTAATCATCCAAGGACGATTCATGGAAAGCCCGAAATATACAGGTCTTGAGTTTTTAACCGCTTTAAAAAATGGTGAGATATCTCCTTCTCCTATGGCTCACACGATTCCCATGGAACTCGTTGAAGTTTCCGAAGGTAAAGCGACTTATAAAGTTACCCCTCGCAAAGAACATAGAAATATACAAGGCGGTGTACACGGCGGCTTCTGCGCCACGGCTCTGGACACCGCTACAGGTAGTGCAGCTCACACTTTACTTGAACATGGCGTTGGCTATGGAACCATTGATTTAAATGTTAAAATGATCCGTCCCATGCAAGTTGACACGTCTTACTATGCGACAGCCGAGTTGATTAATGCAGGCCGTAATATTATTAGTACCGAAGGTAAAATCGTAGATGAAAGCGGCAAAGTGTATGCCTTTGCCTCGGCAACCTTAATGATTATTCGCAAATAATAAAATATTGAAGCTCCTGCTTATGGAGCTTTTTCTTGCTTTGCAATCTTGCCCATTTCATGAAAATCTAAGCGATCAATCAAGAAACTCGTTATTGCCATCGCCATACCTAAAGCAACACACGCTTCCCATCCCCAATGTTTCCACGCATACACTGCAATAAAAGAACCTAAGGCGGCTCCGCCAAAATATAAGGTCATATAAATTGAATTAATACGGGAACGCGCTTCCGCCGAAATTCGATAGACTAGATTTTGATTTAAAACATGAAATGCCGACAAACCGAAATAAGCCATAACAACTCCAACAGCGTAAGCAACTAGAGACTGCTGTGCAAAAAATAGTGGTATCCATGCACTTATTAATAGCCCCAAACAAATCACTGCAATTTTATTTTCAAGCCCTGCCGCAATTTTCTTACCTGCCCAAGGGGTCGCAAATACGCCAGCCAGTCCAACAATCCCAAATAAACCGATCTGGAAATCGTTAAAGTGATATGGTTCATTGGCCAAAATAAAAGTCATGGTAGTAAAAATCAGAGCCAAAATACCAAAGCCAATCCCTCCGGCAAAACCACGGCGTAATAAATGTGGTTGGTGAACAGCTAATGAAAATAATGAACCATAAATCTGTAGAATATTGAGTTGATGGGATTTACGCGCAATTGGTAACTTCCCCCACATTACCCAAGCAAACACCAAAATGACGATTCCGCTAATTAAATAAACCGCATGCCAAGACCAAACTGTAGAAAGTAAGCCTGCAATAGAACGCGCCAATAATATTCCCAAAAACAAACCACTCATGAGAGTACCTACAACTTGAGGGCTTTTTTGTGGGCTAGCTAATCCTGCGGCGAAAGGAACTAAAACTTGAGTTGCAATAGAAAAGAATGTCGCTAAAAAGGTAAAGCCATATAAAACTGGCAAGGTTTGACTTAAGGATAGCCCTACTTGTGCAAGGCCTGTACAACACATAAGCAAGCAAATATAACTTCGCTTTTCAAAAAAGTCGCCTAAGGGAACCAATATAAAAAGGCCAACTGCATATGACAGTTGGCTAATTACAATGGTTAAAGCAACTTGATCGGCATTGACTTTTAATGCTTCTGCAATTGAATAGATTAAAGGCTGGTTATAATAGTTTGAACCCGCACAAATTCCACATGTCATCGCCATGATAAAAATAAAGCTTTTTGACAATATCGCGTCTGTATCGAGCCGAGCTATTTTATCCATATTCCCTTGCCTTATTTTTAAAACTTATACATCGACACAAAGTTAAGGCGTGACACATCCGCCGTTCTGCCATCAAATACCTCACGTTTTCCTTGATGATATTCCATACCAATATCGATTTGCTCGGCGGGTGAATAGAAGACATTGACGGCGTAATCGGTTAAGCGTTTGTTAGCATCCTGATTCAGCTTGGCATATTCAGTGTTATCGTCATATTCAAATAGCGAAGCTGATACATTGGCACGCCATTGATCATTGAATTTATAAGAATAACCGAGATTAAAACTGTTTAACTTATTCATTAGTAAATCGGTTTTATCCTGATCTAAAGAGAAATCCCCCGCTGCATTCAATGCCGTAGCATTCGCCAATCCACTTTGGGTGGTATAAGGCATGAACTTCTGATCACCCACAATATATTGATAGTTCGCCTGAACAGATTGCTGCGGATCAAGTTGATATTTGAGTCCTGCACCCGCCCCCCAACTCACTTTTTTAACCGTATCTTTTGCCACATCTACAGATTTCTCGTTCACAAAGCCTTGAGCTAATGCCATTAACGGTCCTTGCTTAAATGTATATCGCCCCGTCAATGTTGGAAAAGCGGAAACTCGTGAACCCGTATATTCAAATGCTACTTTCAAATCATGATTCTGATCAATTTTCCAGTCATAACGCACCTGAGGTGTCCGTGTATATGATGTACCGATAAACTGGGTGTAATCGACCGATTCCGTTCGGGTTTCCATATTCGACATCAGTGACCAGGTTTGACCAAAGGTCCAGTCTTTATAGGTAAAATAAGCATGGCGAATACGAAACTTCCCATCACCAGTTCCCATGTTAGAGCTATCAAAGAAATCGGCTTCAATATTTCCCGTCACATCTTTATTTGGGCTATTAAAGTAAACGCCCAATCGGCTTGCATTAATCATGGCATCCGAACGGGAATGGTTTGAGCGTTGCGCGCTTTCAAATGGAGTTCGATAGATACTGCTTGTGGTTCTGCCGCCTGAATCTGGAGAAGACTTAAAATCAACTGCTGCATCTAGTCGGGCAATACCGTAAACCTTCACATTATCCGTCCAAGTGACCCACGAAGGAGCAATCAGCTTCTCTGTTACAGTCGCTTTAGTTTTTTCGATGTTCTCTTCGATCTTTACTTGTTTGACCTGTAAATTATTTTGAGTTTGTTTTTGAGCAGTAAGTTCTGCTTTTAATCTTTGCAGCTCGGTTTCTAGCAAATTAATTCTTTGTTCTGTCGTATCTGAAGAATTTGCAAAAATAGTCCCTGAGGCCGCAGCGCAAGCTGCAGCTAAAATTAATTTTTTCATCTTTTAATCCTTAAAGAAGCTTTTTTCCGTGTGTATTTAGGCTACACATGCATCGATTAGCTCACAGTCTGTGACTGCTTGTAATTCATCAAAAGTTAAGCCTTCCACCATTTCCGTGACATAAGCTTTTTGGTCTTTGAGTTCAATAATGCATAAATCGGTATAAATACGATTGACACACTGCTCGCCTGTCATTGGGTATGTGAGTTCTTTTACAATTTTGGACTCACCTTTTTTAGTGACATGTTCCATATAGACATAAATCGTTTTTGCACCGACCGCCAAATCCATAGCACCACCAACTGCTGGTACATCATCTGCTTTACCAGTATGCCAGTTTGCTAAGTCTCCATTTACCGCAACTTGGAATGCCCCAATTACGCAAATGTCCAAATGACCGCCACGCATAATATCAAACGAGTCACCATGATGCATAAAGCATCCACCATCCAATAAGGTGACAAGTTCTTTTCCTGCATTCACTAAATCTTCATCTTCTTCCCCTGGTTGTGGCGGTGGACCAAAAGCCAAAACGCCATTTTCCGAATGTAAAAAGATTTCTTTGTCTTTTGGCAAAAATTTAGCAACGTTGGTCGGTAAGCCAATGCCTAAATTGACATAGGAACCTTCTGGAATATCATTGGCAATGAGTTTGGCAATATCTTCACGAGAACGCTTTTGAACTGACATTAGATATCTCCTACTTTTACAACGTGCTGAACAAAAATTCCTGGTGTAATAATGCACTCTGGGTCAAGCGTTCCTAGCTCTACGGTGTCGTTCACTTGAACAATTGTGGTCTTGGCGGCTTTTGCCATAATTGGGCCAAAATTTCGCGCCGCTTTGCGGTAAGTTAAATTGCCCCACCGGTCGGCTTTATCGGCATAAATCAGTGCAAAATCAGCTTCAAGTGGATATTCAAGTACATAGTTTTTACCGTTAATGGTGCGGGTCTCTTTACCCTCGGCAACTTTAGTTCCATAGCCAGTCGGAGTAAAAACAGCACCTAAACCAGCACCCGCTGCCTGAATACGACATGCCAAATTCCCTTGCGGAACCAGTTCCAACTCAATTTTTCCCGCTCGATATAAGTCTTGAAAAACGGTTGATCCAGCAGATTTCGGAAATGAACAAATCATTTTTTTAACACAGCCAGCAATAATGAGCTTGGTTAAACCACGATCACCAGAAGCCGCATTGTTATTTACAATGGTAAGTTCTTTTTTTCCTAAATCAATTAAGGCTTCAATTAATTCAGCAGGTTGCCCCGTTACACCAAACCCGCCTGTCATGATGGTTGCTCCATCAGGAATCGCTTTTAAAATCGGTTCAATGTCACTGGTGATTTTATTTATCATCTCACTTGTCCCTTTTCATCCTTAATTTAAGGTGACAGATTGATCTGTCACTCTGCCTTTTGCGGGTTAAATAGTCGGTCTTTGATAAATAACAATGGAATTACCCCGCAGATAAAATAAGCCGCAGCCATCACCAAAAGCCCTAAGCCAATAGAACCGTTCTGTGATAAATAACCAATTGTTAATGGAGAGAAAATAGAAAGCACTTTGCCAATGTTATAAGCGCCGCCCACTGCCGAACCTCGGATAGACGTCGGAAAGCTTTCGGTCATATAGGTGGCATTAATTGCGTATGGAATACCGTAAAGGAAACCGAAGAACAGCATCATCCATAAAATATTGGTTGGTGTATTTAAATAGACAATGACCGGAATAAATAAAGCTGTACCAATGGTTCCGAAAGCAAATACAGCGCGACGTCCTAATTTATCGGCAACAATCCCTGCAATCACTTTAGCAAACATCATAATCAGGAAAGTACCGACCATATACATGGCCATTTCTTTAAATTTGATGCCAAGATCAGACTCTAAATAAGCAGGTAACCAGTTACTTACGCCGTAATAGCCAAACTGCAATGCGCCCGTACTAATAATCCAAAGCACAAACATAGTGCCATGTTTCTTATCTTTTAAAATTTCAAGATATGGGTTTTGACGTTTTTTAGGTTGGCTACTTTGAGCGACTTCTAACGCTTTTAATTGACGAGATTTTTTCCATGATTCAGGTTCAGGTACGCAAAAGTGCATTAAAACTGACAAAACCACAGGCGTAATTGCAATCCAATAAAGGAAACGCCAGCCATGTTCAGGAATAATATGCCCTGCCAATAAAGTCGCTAACAAAGAACCTAAGGTATAACCCGTCATGAGAGTAGCCAAAACAGTCGAGCGATGTTTGGTTGGCACCATTTCTGACATTAAAATATTACAAGCAATATAGAGCGCGCCTAAGCCCATCGCTCCAAAAGTTCTTAAAACTGCAAATTGCATATAAGAATCAGTAAAACCCAGTGCGCTGGTTAAAACTGAAGAATAAGCAATAAAGAACACAATAATGCGGACCCGCCCAAAACGGTCACATGCCCAACCACCAATCAGGCCACCAATTGCTGAACCTAAAAGTGTTAAACTGCCTAACGTTCCAGCTTGTACACCGGTTAAATGAAATTCTGTTTTAAGACTGGTCAGGCTCAATGCCAAAAAACCTAAGTCTGCCCCATCACACAACAATGTTAAAAAAGCGAATATAAATGCGGTAATCCAAATTTTTTTTGGTGTCTGGATAGCTTCACTGCTAGCCGTATTTTGTGCAACTGTTTCTGTTGTCATGTCCATATCCTCTGAAGGAACATGAGGCATCCAATGCCTCATGGCATTTATTTTTTATTAGGTAGTCGCTTCCCTAATCATGTTCTTGGCAATAATAATTTGTTGAACTTGCGTGGTTCCTTCATATAAACGGAACAAACGTACATCACGATAAAAACGCTCAATGGCATATTCACTGATATAACCTGCACCACCGTGAATCTGTACACAGCGGTCAGCAACGCGTCCACACATTTCAGTTGCAAACATTTTCGCGCAAGATGCTTCTGTGCTAATGTTTTCGCCATTATCACGGCGACGGGCTGCATCTAGGACCATGCATTTAGCCGCATAAATCTCGGCTTTTGAGTCAGCAAGCATCGCTTGAATCAACTGGAAGTTCGCAATGGGCTGACCAAATTGTTTACGCTCAATTGCATAGTGCAATGCGTCATTTAACATACGCTCAGAAACACCCACACTATATGCACCAATGTGCAAGCGCCCTTTATCAAGCACTTTCATGGCCGTTTTAAAACCGACACCTTCTACCCCACCAATCAGTGCAGAAGCAGGCACACGGCAATTTTCAAAAATGACATCACAGGTGTGCGAACCCTTTTGCCCCATTTTTTGGTCAATTTTGCCCAACGTGATGCCTGGTGTATTGGCCTCAACTAAAAAAGCTGAAATGCCACCAGACCCTTTAATTTCAGGATTGGTTCGAGCCATTACAGTAAAAGTTGCAGCATGAGGTGCATTGGTAATAAAACGCTTAGTGCCGTTTAACACATAAAAATCGCCATCTTTTACGGCACTGGTTTTTAAAGAGGCCGCATCAGAACCAGATTCAGGCTCGGTTAAACAAAATGAACCAATAATTTCGCCACTTGCGTAACGCGGTAAATATTTTTGCTTTTGCTCTTCTGTGCCATCAATCAAAATCGCACTAGAACCAATACCATTATTAGTGCCAATTAAAGAGCGAAAAGCTGGTGAAGTTTGTCCAAGTTCAAATGCAACTCTAACTTCTTCTTCCATGGTGATGCCTAGGCCACCATATTCTTCTGGAATTGTGAGGCCGAACAAACCAAGCTCACGCATTTGCTGCACAATGTCATCTGGAATTTTGTCTTTCTCTACCACTTCGTTTTCACGAGGGATCAATTCATTTTTTACAAAATCTCGAATTGTTGAAAGTAACTGCTCCAACATCCCTTCATCACGGATCATCTGTGATCTCCCTTTTTATGTATTTCCATCGTACCCCTCAGCTATCTCCAGCTTGTCTGGATACCATGTTTTAAATCTTGTTTACTGCGGACATGTTTCATAGTACGAGAACAAAAACACAAATTTCAAGCTTTTTTGAAAATTAATTTCGTTTAACGAAATTTAAAAATACACCATTACGTAATATCAAGCACTTAGATTGTTTTACAATTCATAATCGTTAGAACAAACTAAATAAGACTTGAAATAAATTCCAAAATAAGCATCATAAAAGGAATATAGTTTTGATATGCGAAACAAGGAATTCAAAAATGAGTGTATTAACAGGGAATAATTTCGTAGAAGTTGACTTTTCTATTCAAAAAGTAGCGATTGTAAAAATAAACCGACCTGAAGCAAAAAATGCACTGAATACAGAGCTTCGTAAGCAACTAGCACAAGCTTTTACCGAATTAACTTTTAATGATGAGATCAATGCGATTGTGCTCACAGGTGGTGAAGAAGTCTTTGCAGCAGGTGCAGATCTAAAAGAAATGGCAACCGCAACGTCCACAGAAATGTTATTACGTCATACCGAACGTTACTGGAACGCGATTGCTCAGTGCCCTAAACCTGTGATTGCTGCTGTAAATGGTTATGCATTAGGGGGGGGCTGCGAACTTGCAATGCATGCTGACATTATTATTGCAGGTAAAGGCGCAATCTTTGGTCAACCAGAAATTAAAGTCGGGTTAATGCCAGGTGCTGGTGGTACACAACGTTTATTCCGTGCGGTTGGTAAATTCCATGCCATGCGCATGATTATGACGGGTGCCATGGTAAGAGCCGAAGAAGCTTATATCATTGGTCTTGTTTCACAAGTCACAGAAGATGATCAGACGATTCCAACTGCGATTCAAATGGCGCAAAGCCTAGCCAAAATGCCTCCTATTGCCCTGCAACAAATTAAAGAAGTTGCGCTGATGAGCGAAGACGTTCCATTAAATGCAGGCTTAACCCTAGAACGGAAAGCATTCCAGTTGCTGTTTTCTACCGAAGATAAAAATGAAGGTATTCAAGCTTTTATTGAAAAACGTAAACCGTCTTATCAAGGTAAATAATTTAAAACGATAATAACAAAGGAATGAAAATGAGTAGAAAAGTATTAATTAGTGCAGGTGGTTCAGGGATTGGACGATGCATTGCCGAGGCATTTTTAAACAATCAGGATGAAGTTTTCGTTTGTGATATTAATGCTAAAAGCCTAGAACAGTTTCAGAAAGACTATCCAAAGCTGCATATGCATACGTGTGATTTGGCTGACCATGAGCAAGTTAAACTCATGTTTAGCCAAGCAATTCAGAAACTTGGTGGTATTGATATTTTAGTCAATAACACAGGCATTTCAGGCCCGACCGTTGCAGCAGATGAACTAAGTTTTGAAGATTGGAATACGGTCATTAATTTAAACCTGAATAGCACTTTTTTAATTACCCAGTTAGCTATTCCCTATTTAAAGCAAGCACAGGCAGGCGTGATTATTAATATGTCGTCTATTGCTGGCCGCTTAGGCTATCCATATCGATTGGCCTATTCCACCTCAAAATGGGGACTGATCGGTTTTACCAAAACGCTTTCTATGGAACTCGGTGCAGATAATATTCGAGTTAACGCTATTCTTCCGGGTGCAGTAGATGGTGATCGGGTTCAGCGCGTATTACAGGCCCGTGCCGACGTAGCCCATACCTCACTTGAAGACGTGACCCAAAATGCACTGAAAAATCAGTCCCTCAAATATTTTGTCAATCCAAAGCATATTGCAGATTTGTGCCTATTTATAGCATCAGACAGTGGTCGCTCTATTTCAGGTCAAATCTTACCAATTGATGGTGATAAACAATGCTTAAGCTAAATCACCAAACCCTATTTTTCCGTTTAATTTCAAATATAGATTACTCATCAGGATGATCGACATGACTTATGATATTAAAAGCATGGCTGTGATTGGTGTCGGTATTATGGGCAGTGGCATTGCTCAAATTGCTGCGCAGTCAGGTCATACCACTTATTTATATGATGCCAAAGCAGGTGCAGCAGAACAGGCCAAAGAAAAACTAGCTGCCACATTTCAAAAGTTAGTCGACAAAAATAAAATTACACTTGAGCAAGCAGCTCAGGCAAATAGCCATTTAGTTGTTGCTCATCAAATTGAAGATTTAAAAAATTGCGATCTGATTGTAGAAGCAATTGTTGAACGTCTAGATATCAAACAGAGCTTGATGCAGCAGCTTGAAGACATCGTTTCAGATAATACCATTTTAGCCTCGAACACCTCTTCTCTATCTATTACAGCGATTGCGGCAAACTGCAAAAAACCTGAACGTGTTGTGGGTTATCACTTTTTTAACCCAGTTCCACTCATGAAAGTGGTTGAAGTCATTCGTGGTTTAAAAACTGACCCACTTATTATTGATGCCTTAAACGATCTGTCTCGTGCATTTGGTCACCGCCCTGTTGTTGCGAAGGATACCCCTGGATTTATTATTAATCACGCTGGCCGAGCTTATGGAACAGAAGCGCTTAAAATTTTAAACGAGAACGTCTGTGATATTAGTGAAATTGACCGAATTTTACGTGACGGCGTTGGTTTTAGAATGGGTCCTTTTGAATTACTCGATTTAACTGGCCTTGATGTTTCTCATCCAGTCATGGAGTCGATTTATCACCAGTACTATGAAGAAGCCCGTTACAAACCAAATCCACTGACCAAGCAAATGCTAGACGCCAAGCAACTTGGGCGTAAGGTTAATCAAGGTTTTTATAACTATGAAACCGGTTCAAAAACAGGTGAACAACCTGCGAAGTTTGTAGAGCGTTTAGCGCAATATCCAAAAGTTTGGGTAACGGCGGATTTCCCTGAAGATAAAAAACAGCTTGAAGATTATTTAACTCAGCAAAATATTGCCATAGACACTCATCCTGAACCACAAACAGATAGTTTATGTTTACTCGCTTGTTATGGTGAAGATACAACTCAAGCGGCTACTCGCCTTGGAGTTAATCCAAAACAAGCTGTTGCTATAGACATGCTTTATGGCACTGCAAAGCATCGTACCTTAATGCCTTCACTCATTACCAAACCTGAATATCGTCAGGCAGCTCACTCTATTTTCAATCTAGATGGAAATCTGGTGAGTATGATTAATGAAAGTATTGGCTTTGTTGCGCAGCGCGTTTTGGCAATGGTCATTAATTTAGGCTGTGATATTGCACAGCAAAATGTTGCTACTGTAGATGATATTAATGCAGCGGTACGTCTTGGCTTAGGCTATCCATTTGGTCCAATTGAATGGGGCGATCAAGTCGGCAGCCAAAAAATCTTACTCATTCTAAACCGTATAACCGCACTTACGCATGACCCACGTTACCGCCCTAGCCCGTGGTTACAGCGTCGTGTCGCACTTCATTTACCTCTTACTTTTACTCACGAGTCTTGAAAAGGAATTTCTCAATGTTAAATGCATATATTTATGATGGTTTACGTAGTCCATTTGGCCGTCATGCAGGTGAACTTGCCTCAATTCGCCCTGATGATTTAGCTGCAACTGTCATTCAAAAGTTGCTTGAAAAAACTGGTGTGCCGGGCGCGGATATTGAAGATATAATTTTAGGTGACACCAACCAGGCGGGTGAAGATAGCCGTAATGTGGCACGAAATGCACTATTACTTGCGGGATTACCAGTCACTGTGCCGGGCCAAACAGTAAACCGCCTATGTGCTAGTGGTCTAGGTGCAGTAATTGACTCAGCACGTGCGATTACTTGTGGTGAAGGCGAACTGTATATTGCAGGTGGTGTAGAAAGTATGTCACGCGCACCCTTTGTAATGGGTAAAGCGGAAAGTGCTTATAGCCGTGATGCAAAAATTTATGACACCACAATTGGCTCTCGCTTTCCAAATAAAAAAATTATTTCTCAGTATGGCGGTCATTCAATGCCTGAAACGGGTGATAACGTTGCAGCCGATTTTGGTATTAGCCGTGAGCAAGCAGATTTATTTGCAGCTCAATCACAAGCCAAATACCAAAAAGCCAAAGAAGAAGGTTTCTTTGCTGGTGAAATCACCACGATTGAAGTATTTCAAGGCAAAAAACTACCTCCTAAACTCGTTTCAGAAGATGAACACCCTCGCCCAAGCTCAACTGTTGAAGCTCTCACAAAGTTAAAACCACTCTTTGAAGGTGGTGTGGTCACTGCTGGTAATGCCTCAGGTATTAATGATGGTGCAGCAGCCCTATTGATTGGTTCAGAAGCTGCGGGTCAAAAATATGGCTTAAAACCAATGGCAAAAATTTTGTCGGCAGCGGCAGCTGGTATTGAACCACGTATTATGGGTGCAGGCCCTATTGAAGCCATTAAGAAAGCAGTTGCGCGTGCTGGCCTTACTTTAGATGACATGGATATTATCGAAATTAATGAAGCCTTTGCTTCACAAGTTTTATCTTGTCTAAAAGGCTTGAACGTCGATTTTAATGACCCACGCGTAAATCCAAACGGCGGTGCGATTGCGGTTGGTCATCCACTTGGTGCATCTGGCGCTCGTCTTAGCTTAACAGTAGCTCGCGAATTAATTCGCCGTAAAAAGAAATATGCTGTGGTGAGCCTTTGTATTGGTGTAGGTCAAGGTCTTGCAATGGTGATTGAAAACGTTGCATAAACGTTGAACCCGATATCCATTCATCACAACAGCGCAGTGATGAATGGATTTATTTTGCAGAGCGAAATATAATGGCAAAACTATTGCTTTAATTATATTTGAGGATCGAATGTCTCAAAACATGGAAACTGAAAAACCAATAAATTTTGATGAGATACGTTTAGATCCTATTTCGCATATACATCGGGAAAACAACCCGCAATTTATTGCTTCTTTAGCACGCGGTTTAGAACTTTTAAGATGCTTTTCTGCAAATAATCAAGTGCTTGGTAACCAAGAATTAGCAAAAATGACAGGTTTACCTAAACCAACCATTGCACGTATTACCAATACCCTTGTGTCATTAGGTTATTTAAAACAATTGCCTAACTCGACCAAATATACATTAGATATTGGTGTCTTATCTTTAGGATATGCAGCATTATCTAATATCTCAATTCGTAATATTGCTCATCAATATATGGAAGAGTTGAGTCAGTATGTTCAGGCCCCTGTGGCGATGGCAACGCGTGACCGATTAAATATGGTGTATATCGATGTTGTACAAATTGAAACTGCATTAAATATGCGCCGTCCAATTGGGTCAACCTTACCACTGCATAGTAGTTCAATGGGTCGGGCTTGTTTGGCTGCAACTCCTGAACGTGAGCGCAACTTTCTACTCGATGCACTGAAACAAAAGAATTACGAAAACTGGCCAGCCATAAAACGTTCTTTAGAACGAGCTTTCCGTGATTACCAAGATTATGGATATTGTTTGTCTTTAGGCGAGTGGCATAAAGAAGTGAACTCGGTGGCTGTACCTTTGGTCAGCTCAAAACATGGTCTTTATGTTTTTAACTGTGGCGCGCCAAGTTTTCATTTAAATCCAGAAAAACTTGAAGGTGAAATTGGACCACGTTTAATCCACATGGTGCACAATATTCAAGATGCCTTGAATGAAACGCACTAACAATCGTGCTTAAAATAATCATGGTTGTGTTGATTAAAGTTCCACTTTCATTATGACTAAGGCATGATGAAAAACGCACTCTATACCCCAACCATTATTTTAATGGCGATTGCCGCAGGCATTTGTACAGGCGGAAATTATTTTAGTCAGCCACTCATTCACTCAATTAGTGTAAGCCTAGATTTAACCGAAACAACTACAGCGTGGGTGCCAACTCTAGCTCAAATCACCTACGCATGTGGCTTACTCTTCTTAATGCCATTAGGGGACATAATAGAAAAGCGCAAGCTACTATTTATCTTTATGTTATTGGCTTCAAGTGGATTAATTATTAGCGGTTTTTCGCACAATATTTATCTTTTACTACTTGGCACCGTCATTACTGGTCTATTTTCCAGTTCAGCCCAACTGTTATTGCCCCTTGCTGCGAGTCTGGTTCCGATTCAACAAAGCGGCCGTGTGGTTGGCTTTTTACTGAGCGGACTGATGATGGGTGTTTTACTCGCCCGTTCCCTTTCAGGGCTCATGTCTACACTTTTCGCTTGGAATATTATTTATTTGGTCAGTGGTTTTCTATTACTTGTTATTGCCTTTATTTTGCATCGTAATATCGGGTTATTTCCACCAACCAAATCTGAAAACTATGTAAAAACTATTCGCTCTTTACCACAAATTTTTATTCAAAATCGGCGTTTAAGAAACAGAACCTATATTGGTGGTTTTACATTTGCTTGTGTGAGTTTAACCTTTACCACAATGTCGTTGCTATTGGCTCCAGCGCCCTATTTTTTTAGTGACTTTACCATTGGTCTTTTTGGTTTTGTTGGCGTGTTAGGGACTTTCATTGCTAATTTCTCAGGCAAATTTATTGATCAAGGCTATATTCATAAAATTTCGATTTATTGCGGCATTGGGCTAATTTTAAGTTGGATACTTTTTTCACTGTTACCCTATCATTTCGCCTTTTATATTATTGCTTTACTTATTCTCTACGCTTCTCTTTCTGCTGTTCATGTGACTAATCAAAGTATTGTATTTAAACTTAATCAAGAATTACGCTCACGATTTAACGCGATTTATATGACAGGTTACTTTGCTGGCGGCGCATTAGGCACAACAGCGGGAAGCTATGCCTGGAAACACTTCGGATGGATAGGTGTCTGTATTTTAGGCTTAATTTTTGCCGTGCTATGTCTTTATTATTGTTTATGTGATGCAAAAAACCAGCATAAATATGATGCTGGTTTTTTAAAATGAAGAACGTGCTTAACTAATTTCGGTACGAATATTATTCACCATATGTAAAAGGCGTGGAGCAATATCCTCTTCAAGCTTCTCACGGTTCATAATAAAACTTGGACCGCCACAGTTAAATACCAGTAAACCATGCTGTTCATGAATTAATGGAACAGCAACCGAGTTGACATCTTTATGCCATTCACCCACTGAAAAACAATAGCCAAAATCCTGATAGTCTTTAAAGGCTTTATCCAGATCACGGTTAATCTTGATCCAGTCTTCTTTATGCTTGCTGCGAATCGCATCAAGTAAAAATTCTCGTTCATCTTCAGGCATTGCAGCTAGGCAAGCACGCCCCATCGAACTCAAATGAATGGGTAAATAAGTACCGACCTGACGGCGCATGGTCATATTGCCTTTGCCCTGTACCACATCCAGATAAATCATATTCAGACGATCACGTGTTGCCATTGCAACCGCAGCACCTGCATAGTCAGCCAAATTCTTCATATAAGGATGCGCAATAGAACGAATCGATACATTGGACAGCATGGAATAGCCAAAAGCCAAGACACCCACAGAGAGCTGGAATTTGCTCGAATTCGGGACTTGCTTGATATATCCCAAACGAGACAAAGTATGCGTGAGACGAGTAATCGTTGGCTTCGGCAAACCTGTCATTTGTGCCAATTCCTGATTGCCCAAATGCTGATGTTTTGGAGTGAAGCAGCGTAGCAGCTCTAAACCACGAGCTAAAGCCGTAATAAATTGACGGTCATTTTCATCTTGCATGTCTTCAATCGGATGTAACAGCTCATGCCTTAAAGGCGCTAATAATTTTTCTGTTTGTTCTGCATCTACGGCATCATTCATGATTTTACCAATCTAAATATTTGTTTCGCACTGCGAAAATTATAATCTATTTTTTCTATAATAAACAGTTAAAGCTCATCCATGAATATCTAAACAACAAAGTTAAGTACAATCACAAAGCAAAGTCAAAATACAGATGCATTTTGACTTTGGTACACTCGTTATCCAATAATCCCTTTCAGTTTTAATTCATCGAGTTTTTCCTGAGAAAGAACCCGGGTTAAAATCGTATCAGTATGCTCACCCAATAAAGGTGGCGCAGTTTTATACTCAACTGGCGTTCTTGAAAGTTTGATCGGCGATCCAATCACGGTGAGCTTTTCACGTTGCGGATGCGGCATATCAACCAGCATTTTTCTTGCAATCACTTGCGGCTCTTGAAAAGCCTGCTCCAGATTATTGATCACCCCAACTGGAACTTTGGCCGCATAAATTGCTGCAACCCACTCATCCGCAGTCTTTGTTAAAAAATGCGCTGATAAAATCCCAATAATTTCATCTCGATACTGAATACGATCTGCGTTGCGACTAAATCGAGAATCATTCGGTAAATCAGGTAGGCCAATACTTCGACAGAGTTGAATAAACTGAGTGTCATTGCCACACGCAATAATAAAATCACGATCAGCAGCTTTAAATACCTGATAAGGAACAATATTGGCGTGTGCATTACCATAACGCACAGGGACTTTCCCTGATGACAGATAGTTCATTCCCTGATTGGCCATGGTGGCAATTTGCACATCAAGCAGCGCCATATCAATATACTGGCCTAAACCTGTCGCATGGCGGTTCAGTAAAGCCGCCTGAATAGCAATGGTCGAATAAAGTCCTGTCGCCAGATCAGAAAATGCCACACCTACTTTTTGTGGGCCACCTCCTGCTAAATCATCCTTTTCACCTGTGATGGACATCAACCCGCCCATTCCCTGAATAATAAAATCATAGCCAGGCTCTTCTGCACGTGGACCATCTTGTCCAAAACCCGTAATCGAACAATAGACCAGACCAGGATTGATTGCTGACAATGCAGCATAATCCAGCCCATATTTTTTCAGCGAACCAGCCTTATAATTTTCAATAACAACATCCGTATCCTGAATTAAAGCTTTGATCAGTTCTTGACCTTCAGGAGTAGCAATATCAATTGCAACCGAGAGCTTATTACGATTTGTCGACTGATAGTAAGCTGCTTCTCGTGTGTCAGATCCAGTATCATCCTTCATCCAAGGTGGCCCCCAAGATCGGGTGTCATCTCCCACCTTTGGTCGTTCCACCTTAATCACTTCTGCGCCCAGATCAGCAAGTATCTGCCCACACCACGGTCCAGCCAGTACCCGACTCAAATCAAGTACACGAATTCCATTTAAAGCGCCCATGTTTATCCCACTCACCTGTGCTTAATTTCCTATAGGAAAACTTACTTCACATAAGTTTCGCATAGCGATATATATTTTTAATATACAAACAAGATTTTAAAAAATCAAACCTTAATTTTCCATCAAAAAATATGATTTTTATTCAATAAATATAGATTAATTAAATCAACAGATTAGAAACCACTAATAACAAACAAAATATCGCATTGCGAAATTTATTTTCAAAATATATTGTTTTATGAGACTCCTTTGATTACTATCGCATCAATATTGATGATTTTACGAACATCGTATTTTTGTTTTTAGCTGCTTGTACAAAGGATAAGACTATGGTTCGAGATCAAGAAACACTGAACCAACTGGTCGATATGATTCGACAGTTTGTTGAAGGTGTTTTAATTCCTCGTGAGAATGAAGTCGCGGAAACAGATGAAATTCCAAAAGATATTATTGAGCAAATGAAAGCGCTTGGCCTGTTTGGATTGACCATTCCGGAACAGTACGATGGTCTTGGGCTGACGATGGAAGAAGAAGTCTATATTGCTTTCGAGCTTGGCCGCACTTCCCCAGCCTTTCGTTCTCTGATCGGCACCAACAATGGGATTGGCTCTAGCGGTCTAATTATTGATGGTACAGAAGCACAAAAATCTTTTTTCCTGCCTCGTTTAGCACGTGGTGAAGTGATTAGCTCTTTTTGCTTAACCGAACCAGACGCTGGTTCAGATGCAGCAGCCTTAAAAACCAGAGCAGTGAAAGATGGCGATTTCTATGTCTTAAATGGTACCAAGCGCTTTATTACCAATGCACCCCATGCTGGCGTCTTTACAGTGATGGCGCGAACCAATCCTGATATTAAAGGTGCTGGCGGCATTTCTGCATTTATTGTCGATAGTCAAACTTCGGGGATTTTTCTTGGTAAGCGCGATAAAAAGATGGGGCAAAAAGGTGCCCATACCTGTGATGTGATTTTTGAAAATTGCCGTGTGCCTGCTTCTGCACTGATTGGTGGGGTAGAAGGTGTCGGTTTTAAAACGGCCATGAAAGTTCTCGATAAAGGCCGACTCCATATTGCGGCACTTAGTGTCGGGGCAGCCACACGAATGCTGGATGACGCATTGAATTACGCCATGGAGCGTAAACAATTTGGTCAGCCGATTACCGAATTTCAACTGATTCAAGCCATGCTGGCTGACTCCAAAGCTGAAATTTATGCGGCCAAATGTATGGTGCTTGACGCTGCGCGATTACGCGACATGGGACAAAACGTCAGTACAGAAGCATCTTGCGCCAAAATGTTTGCCACTGAAATGTGTGGCCGAGTTGCAGATCGCTGCGTACAGATTCACGGCGGCGCAGGTTATATCAGTGAATATGCGATTGAACGTTTTTATCGAGATGTCCGCTTGTTCCGTTTATATGAAGGAACCACGCAAGTTCAACAAATAATTATTGCCCGAAACATGATTCGAGCAGCTTCTTCATGACTCCCAAGCACTTTAAACGACTTAAGGTGCTTTAAATCAAATGTAGGTAATGGATTATGGCTACACACGACGATACATCCCGTTCACCAATACAACCCCATACTTGGAAAATTGCTTTTATTTTTGCATTTCTGGCTTTGTTGGTCGATGGTGCGGATCTTATGCTGCTGTCTTACAGCTTAAACAGTATTAAGGCAGATTTTGGCTTAAGCTCAGTTCAGGCAGGTATGCTCGGTAGTTTTACTTTGGCTGGTATGGCCATCGGCGGGATTTTTGGTGGTTGGGCATGTGACAAATTTGGACGTGTCCGCATCGTTGTTATTTCTATTCTCACCTTTTCGCTATTAACTTGTGGCTTAGGTTTTACCCAAAGTTTTCTGCAATTCGGAATCCTCAGATTTTTTGCCTCTCTTGGCCTTGGTTCACTCTATATCGCCTGTAATACCCTCATGGCGGAATATGTACCAACACGTTATCGCACAACTGTACTTGGAACCTTACAGGCAGGTTGGACCGTCGGATATATTGTGGCGACCCTGCTAGCAGGCTGGATTATTCCAGATCATGGTTGGCGTATGCTGTTTTACGTGGCAATTGTCCCAGTGATTATTGCTGTATTGATGCATATGTTTGTTCCAGAACCAGAAGCATGGCAACAGTCTCGATTAAAACAATACGATGCAACAGCCAATACCGAAAAAACCTCTGCTTTTAAACTGATTTTTCAAGATAAACGCAATCGTAATATGTTTATCTTATGGGCATTAACCGCAGGTTTCCTACAATTTGGTTATTACGGCGTAAATAACTGGATGCCTTCATATCTGGAAAGTGAACTGGGTATGAAGTTTAAGGAAATGACCGCTTATATGGTGGGCACCTATACCGCAATGATTCTCGGCAAAGTTCTGGCAGGCATGATGGCGGATAAATTAGGTCGTCGTTTTACCTATGCTTTTGGCGCGATTGGTACTGCTATTTTCCTGCCACTGATTGTGTTTTATAACTCTCCAAGCAACATTCTATATTTACTGGTGACCTTCGGTTTCCTTTACGGTATTCCTTATGGCGTAAACGCGACCTATATGACCGAAAGCTTTGCTACAGCCATTCGCGGTACAGCTATTGGCGGCGCTTACAATGTTGGCCGTTTAGGCGCAGCACTTGCCCCTGCAACTATTGGTTTCTTGGCTTCTGGCGGGTCTATTGGTTTAGGTTTTGTGGTGATGGGTGCTGCTTACCTGATTTGTGGTGTGATTCCAGCACTATTTATCAAGGAAAAACAATATGACCCACAAAATTCTTAAATAAGATATTCCAGAACATCATGGGGTGGCATGAAAATGCATGATGACTTGAATACGCTTAAATATTAAATGTATTCATGCAGGAGAATACTCCTCCTACCCAATAACGTTAGAGTGTTTCTCATTCTTCGATTAAGCTTTTTAGGTAAACCTAGTCCTCTCGAGGGCTAGGTTTAAAAATAAAATCCCCAAATTATTTAACAGCTTAGCTTATTAAATGTCTAATCTTCCCTACATCCACACTCGTACACTGATTAAATACAGCAAAACGTTGTAATTCCAGCTCTAAAGCATTGATAAAAGCCTCTCGGTCCTGCATATTCTCATCTTCTAAATGCAGACGAATCACCTCTAATCGCTTTTCACGGCGATGAACTTTACAATCAATGCGACCAACAAACCGATCTGCATACAACAGCGGTAAACAAAAATAACCATATTGTCTTTTCGCAGCTGGCACATAACATTCAATGCGGTAATCAAAGTCAAATAAAGTGCTCAAGCGCTCTCGATGAATCACCAGATTATCGAAAGGAGACAATATTTTGAGTTGTGCTTGAATAGCGGGTTCATGTTCCAAGACGGCAGTAGCAACATAAATCGTTTGTCCATTTTCCAGTTTCAGAACCTTCACCAAACCTGCATCGATATGTTCATCCAATACAGTACGCATCACCTCACGTAACGCTTTTCCTTTTAAATGCAATAACTGCTTCCATGTAAATACACCGTGTGCGCGTATGTTCATGTTCAATAAATAATGCGCATATTCATGCAACGTCGGTGTGCTGAGATCAATCCCTTCTGGCAAACAGCGTTCAGTCAGATCAAAGACTTTCTCCATCCCATTACGCTCACAGATCATCAAGTCACCTTGCATAAATAACTGCTCAAGCGCCTTACGACTTGGACCGGCATTCCACCAACCTGCTGGACCTTCCCGCCTCTCCTTCTGCATATTTCGCAGTTGGATTTTACCTTCTGCTTTAACCTGAGCCAGAATTTCCTTCATTAAACGCGGATCACTTTTGAAATAGCGACTTTCACCATTTCGGATCGCATTCATCAAGGGCATGGCATAACGATAATCCCGCATCGGCAGATAAGAGGCTGCGTGTGCCCAATGCTCGAAAATAAGTTGATCTTTAACTAACTGATTTAAATGACTCAACTGATAATCTGGCACCCGACTCCACAAAACATGATGATGCGCACGCTCAACCACTGAAATAGTATCTATTTGCACATAACCGAGATGCTCAATCGCGTTCAGTGTTCCAGATAATCCTTCACCAAATGTGTTATTTTTTTCCAGACCTTGATGAGACAAGGCCAAACCTTTTAATAATGACAGCATAAATTTATCGTTGATCTTATGTTCTCAAGCCATACAAATGGTCGTGAAATGAGTGAATTGATTTCATCTCACATTATCACATTCACCGAATCATTTTCCTTGTAAATAAAAGCGTGGAGCCACACCTAAAGAACGTTTAAAGGCCGCAGTAAAGGCGCTACTGCTGCTATAACCAAGCTCCATCGCCACACGGGTAATCGGCTGTCCTAATTCCATTCTGGTCAGTGCATTCAGTAGACAGGCCTGTTGCCGCCAATGACTAAAACTCATGCCAGTCTGTAGTCGAAAAATTCGGGTGAAATTGCGACGGCTCATTCCCACTTGTTCCGCAATCTGATCCAGATCATAATCTAAAGTCGGTGCTTTTAATAATTGCAAACATAATGCGGCCAAGCGTGGCTCTTGTGGTAACGGCGCATTCAATGGCAATTCAGGCATCAAAGCGATTTCGGCAATGATCAATTGCATCAAATAATCATCGCGTCCACCCAACTCATATTCGGCAGGCAGATCAACCGCTGTCGAGAGTAATTCATGCAATAACGGCGACACATTAATTACAGCACAATAAATGGGTAAACCTGCTTTGCGCGCGACTTCTGGAAGAATATAGGCACTGCGGGTTTTGGTGATACCGCCCATATGCACTTCATGATCAATACCAGCTGGAATCCATAACGCACGTTTCGGTGGCACCACCCAACTGCCTGTATTGGTCGTTACTGTCAATACGCCTGTTATCGCATACAAACATTGCCCTCTGGCATGACGATGGCTTGCGAGGATTTGTCCATCTTCGTAATCATTGCCAGTTGCCATCACATTGCGAGCCACATCCTGATAATCATTGACCTGAATATTGCGCATTGCCTTCATCCCTGAAAATGGCCTGAACTCGATACTATCTGTCCCAAATATGATTGTGGGCCGCTTTCTGTTCAGTTTAGGATAAAACCACTGAAAAACAAACCTTCTTTCCGTATCACAATTCAAGCGGATACAACGTGTTGGAGCAATCATGGCAAGCAATACAGGCACTCTTGAAAATGCATTTTCGCAAACGCAATTTCCACCGAATGATCAACCACAGAAATTGGTATTGCGTGTAGTCGGTGCAGTCGCTTTTGCCCATCTGTTAAATGATTCGATTCAAGCTGTGGTGACTGCAAGTTATCCAATGCTAAAAGCCGAGTTTTCATTAAGTTTTGCTGAAATTGGCTGGATTGCCTTGGTTTATCAAATTACGGCATCCTTATTACAACCATGGATTGGCCTCTATACAGACAAGCATCCAAAGCCCTATTTACTGCCCGCAGGGATGGTTGCCACACTGATTGGCATTGGATTGATGGCAATTGCAGGTAGTTTTCAAAGTTTACTCTTTGCTGCCGCACTAATTGGGGTTGGCTCATCGACCTTTCATCCTGAAGCTTCTCGTATCGCCCGCACAGCCTCAGGTGGACGTTTTGGTACAGCTCAATCCATGTTTCAAGTCGGAGGCAATACAGGTTCTGCGATTGGGCCATTAATGGCTGCGGCAGTGATTATTCCCAATGGACAAGGAGCAATAGGCTTATTTGTTTTGGTTGCTGCCTTAGCCATATTTGTTTTATTACGTGTCACCAAATGGTTAGTCAAACAAGCACCTGTACAACGCGCTGCCAGTCAAAAGGCGATCTCGACCTTGACCCGTAAACAAGTGATCCAAGCCATGGCCGTGATTTGTGTGTTGATGTTTGCCAAATTTATCTATATCGCAGCCATTACCAATTATTTTACTTTCTATCTAATCGAACGCTTTAATGTTTCTATTCAAACCTCTCAGCTGTATCTATTTATATTTTTAGGTGCAGTAGCATTAGGTACTTTTGCTGGAGGCCCAATTGGAGACCGTATTGGACGTAAAGCAGTTATTTGGGTGTCCTTCTTAGGCATTGCACCATTTGCGCTGATGTTGCCTTATGTCGGCTTAACTGGCACAGCAATATTAGTCATTATTATTGGTTTAGTCATGTCTTCAGCATTTTCTGCCTTAGTGGTCTATGCACAAGAAGCTGTGCCTGGTCGTGTCGGTATGGTTGCTGGTTTGATGTTCGGTCTTATGTTCGGTATTGGTGGAATTGGTGCAGCAGGTCTCGGTCATTTGGCCGATACGCATGGTATTGTGTGGGTATATAAGCTCTGCTCGTTCCTACCACTCTTAGGTTTTATGACTGCATTTTTACCGAATACCAAAAAATAATTATTTCCTCAGCAGATATGCGATGTGCAACTGCCACAGCGTATCTGCTTAATTTTCATACAATCTTGTACCTTTGCTATTTTTAGTGCTAAAATTTTCAACAAATGAGTGGATTGTTAAATCCATTTATTTCCATTGTTACGATAAAAAAACCGCGAAAAATTGATGTCTTTTTTGATTTTATAAAAGAATGCATCGACACATATCCCTCTCTTTAAGATTCGGTCAGCGTTCATCAGGGCTTGAGCTGTTATCAGGCATCGTTAACAGGTTTTCGCAGCATTGCTGTGCCTGCTTTTTCGATAGGACGCTTTATGAATCGCTCTCTATTTATTATTTTTTCGACCATTGCTTTAGATGCAATCGGAATCGGGCTGATTTTTCCAATCTTGCCCGCCTTACTTCAAGATATTACCCATAATCACCAAACTGCGCTGTACATCGGTCTGCTCGGTAGTCTCTATGCTGCCATGCAATTTATTTTTTCACCCTTACTTGGCAGTCTAAGTGACAAATATGGACGGCGACCCATTCTGCTATTTTCATTAGCTGGCTCAGCCATCAACTATCTATGTTTAAGCTTTTCCCATAGCTTTGCGCTGTTATTGATTGGTCGTATCGTTGCAGGCATGAGCAGCGCCAATATGTCCGTTGCGTCTGCTTATCTGGTAGATATTTCAGAACCAGAGCAACGCGCACAATACTTTGGCTTAATCAGTGCCATGTTTGGCGCAGGTTTTATCATTGGACCAATCCTTGGTGGTTTGCTCGGTGAATACTGGCTCAGGCTTCCTTTTTTGATAGCAGCCATACTGACAGGTCTCAACTTTTTATTAGCCTACTGGGCACTCCCTGAATCAAAAACAGCAGATCTTTCAAAAAAATCTGTAGCAACACTCAATCCATTTAAAGTGTTTGCTTCACTTCGATCTATCCCCAATGTGCTGCCCCTGATTGCGATTTTCTTTATCTTTAGCGCTACAGGTGAGGCTTATGCAGTTTGTTGGGCGTTATGGGGGCATGCCGCCTTCAATGGAATGGTTTCTGGGTAGGTCTTTCTTTGGGAATGTTTGGTTTGTGCCAAATGTTGGTTCAAGCTTTTGTTCCCCAACATGCATCCAAACGCTTTGGCAATCGAAATACAGTCTTAATCGGCATGGGCTATAGCGCTATTGCCTTAGTGGTGATGGCTTTTGCACAGCAAGGCTGGATGATTTTTGCCATCATGCCAATTTTCGCCCTCGGTAGTATTGGTACACCCTCTTTGCAAGCCTTAGCTTCACAAAAAGTCTCGCCTGAACAGCAAGGTCAATTTCAAGGAATTATTGCATCGACAATTAGTTTGGCCTCAATGTTTGCCCCGTTGTTGTTCTCAAGCTTATATTTCCAATTTCAATCCGACTGGCCGGGTGCAATCTGGTTGAGTGTAGTCATGATTTATATCCTATCCCTACCTATCGTACTTCGCAGCTTAAAGCCAAGTTTTTCGGTACCAAAATGACAAAAAAGTAATTTTCACGTCGCATAGATGTACCGATATTGCTTTGATAATAAAAGATGAAATCAGATGGCGCGCTTTGTGCCATCCCCAACTCATCATGCTTCAAAGAGGATCAGAAATGAATTTTTCTCAAAAAAGTAAAACCCTATTACGCAATCTTTTTGTTGGCATAACAATGATCATTGCTACCTCAACTGCCTTTGCTCATGTCAGTTTAATTAATTCCACCCCAGCTGCAAACACCACTGTTTCTGCTCAACCTAAAAATCTTAGCCTTAATTTTGCTGATGAGGTGATGTTAATGAAAATCCAAATTTTAGATGAACAAAGCCAAGCACTACCGCTGAATTACAAAGTCAGCCATGACTTGAAAAAAACCTTTGATGTTGCTTTGCCAACACTGAAAAAAGGCAAATATAACGTACTTTGGAGCACCATGGGCAAAGACGGACATAACATGAATGGTGAATATAGCTTCACCTTGAAATAAGGCAAATACCATTAAAAATATATGAATAGATTGGCTACAGCATGGGTTGCTGAGCTATTGATAAAAGGGAAGAAAAATAATGTCTGAATACTGGATGTTTGCAGCTTGGTTCAACAAAGTAAGCCTTTATCTCGGCATGATTATGGTCATCGGTGGTTCATTCTGTTATTTCCTACTGGATCGTTATACTGCAATAAAAAGGACCATTGTCCAATATATGACACTAGGTGCAGTGTTAGGATTGATCTCTAGCACTTTAGCTTTCTTACTTTTGATTGGTAGCTTTGCAAACACAGGCCTCTTCGGCATGTTTGATTTGACCTATATCTGTATAGTACTGAATACCTCCACGGGGCATATTCATCTGATTCGTATTGTCAGTTTTGCGCTAATACTTACACTACTATTAGTTAAACTCCATCGAAAAAGCACCAGTATCAGAAGCTTTGAGAAAATCTTTTTCGCTATTCCGTTAGTGCTTATTGTATATAGTTTTTCTCAACTGGGTCATGTCACCAATTTATCCATTTTTGCTCAGTTTTTATTGACCATCCATGTACTGGTCATGTCTGTATGGATGGGGTCTTTATATCCACTTTGGAAAACCAGCCACAGCATAAGTGGACTGCCATTAAAACAAGCTATGCATTTATTTGGGCGGATTGCGGCATTTATTGTGGCGATTTTAATTGCATGTGGCGCCAGCATAGCCCTGCTCTTGTTTAAGGATTTTAATACCCTCATCGCAACGCCTTATGGACAAGGTTTTATCATTAAACTGTTATTGGTGATCTGCATCTTATTATTAGCTGCTTTTAATAAATGGTATTTCACCCCACGTTTGCAACAGCCTCAATTTGCCAAACAGTTGGGTTATGCCATTTTGTTTGAAATGTCTTTGGGCTTTTTGATTCTCATGGTGACCGCGTATATTACGACCGTTGTTGGAATCGAGTGATTTATTATAATGTTGATGCTGATTTTAATATCTCTCAATTAACCTTATATTTCTACACAATGACTATTTTAACATGCCGTGTTAAGTACCAAAATAATAATGCCATTAGACTACCGCAGGCACCCAGTAGGCAAACGCCATACCATCCCGCTTTTGCATAGGTGATGGTTGTACTGATTGCTCCTAATCCACTGCCTGCGGCATAGAACAACATATACAGTCCAATTAAGCGGCTTTGATTGTCCTGTCCAGTTTGCAAGATCATGCTTTGATTGGTGACATGTAAGGCTTGCCCGCCTAGATCCAGTAATAAAATACCGATGATTAATGCCACAATTGAATATTCAATTTGAGAGAATGCCAACCAAGACAATAAGATGACGAGCAATGCAAAAGCACTGGTTCTTTGTGCAAAGCCTTGATCTGCCCATTGTCCAGCTTTTGTGGCCATTAATGCCCCCAGTGCCCCAACCAAACCAAATGCACCAATAGCGGTATGGGAATACT
The DNA here is from genome assembly GCF_008980925.1 of Acinetobacter sp. TUM15071. Taxonomy (NCBI): domain Bacteria; kingdom Pseudomonadati; phylum Pseudomonadota; class Gammaproteobacteria; order Moraxellales; family Moraxellaceae; genus Acinetobacter; species Acinetobacter sp. TUM15071. The sequence goes on from NZ_BKGB01000010.1 coordinate 128,571, forward strand.
GATAAGGAGGAGAACTCAACAATAATGCCAATGCACTCCAAAAAATATTAAACACTGCAAACATCAGCAATGCCAATATGCCTCGTATTTGTAAGAGTTTATTTTGATAAAGCAAACTTAACATCGACAAAATCAAGCGAGGATAAGCCAAAGTATTCTGTGTATTGGATGGTTGTGGCAAGTATTTCCATAGGGGTATTGCAATCATCAACATCAGTATTGCTGCACAAAAATATACGCTCCTCCATCCTGCTAAATCGCTCACACCTCCAGCAAAAACACGTGCTAATAACAATCCAATAAACACACCACTTTGTGCTGTACCTACGACATATCCACGCTCATGGGATTCGGCCACACTTGCAGCATAGGCAATCAGTCCCTGTGTCATGGCAGTCCCTAACATGCCAACAGCAAACATACTTGCAAATAAGCCCACAGCCGTTTTAGTGATACTTACAGCATTCAATGCAAGTACCAATCCGAATAGCTGTAATAGCATTAAACGTCTGCGATCGACTCGATCCCCCAATGGAACTAACAATAATAAAGCGACCGTACAGCCAATTTGAGTCACGAGAATGACACTGCCAACAGCGGCATAACTGATTGCCAAATCCGTTGCAATTGCATCAAGCAATGGTTGCGCATAATAGACATTGGCAACACTAAGCCCACTTGCAATGGCGAACAACCACACCAAACTGGTCGGCAATTTTTTTGACTGGATTAAAAGATGCTTTTCATTTTGTGATAAAGCCGATGTACAGGGACTATTCATCGCAGAACCAAACTAGTTTCAAATTAAAACCAGTTGAACCATAAGCCATCTAGTTTTAAAATGCAACTAGTCTGACCGAACTGTTCCGAGAATCCGATGTCACCAGATAAAATTTCCCTAGATGAACCTTGCCCTGTTGCACGTTGTGTTGATGTGATTGGAGATCGTTGGTCATTGCTGATTATTCGAGATGTGATGGATGGGATACATCGCTTTGGTGATTTACAACGCAGTCTAAACGTTGCCCGTAATATTCTGTCCAACAGACTACATAAATTAATTGATGCTGAAATTCTAGAAATGCGAGCCGCGTCAGATGGCACAGCCTATCAAGAATATATTTTGACAGATCAAGGTAAACAGTTATTCCCTGTAATAGTTGCACTACGCCAATGGGGTGAACAATATTTATTTGGGGAAAATGAAGCGCATTCTGTCCTGATTGAAAAATCAACAGGAAAACCTGTTCCATTGATGATACCCACCTCAAATGAGGGAAATCTTTTAAGTACCAGTAACACAAAAGTATTAAAAGTGAATCTATAGCCTATAAAATATGCGTTAAAAATTTATGCTTTCTTTACGCATAGTTTACGATAATTTTATTATTTATCAATTAATTAAAACCTAATATACATCACATCAAATTTAACTCATATGTTGAGGATGTTATGAAAGGTTTTTATCAATTATTGGTTTTGATTACAGCTTGCTCGTCAAATTATGCATTTGCATCAGATCAGCCTACAACATCGAATTTAGTGTTGAGTGGAAATGTCGCTTTGGCCAGTGAATACCGCTGGCGCGGGCAAACCCAAACCAAAAATGATGCAGCCTTGCAAGGTAATTTTCTTTTAAGCCATTCCTCTGGATTATATGCCGCGGCTTTTGCATCAAATGTCGATTTTGGTAATGAAGCACACTTAGAACTCGATCCTTTTATTGGCTATACGACGCCGATACGCTTAGGGAAATTCCAACCCAGCCTCGATATCGGTATGCTGCGCTATAATTATGTCGGCAAAAGTGACTTAAATTATAATGAATATTATCTCAAGCTAATCATCAATAACGCTTTGAACAATAATGATAGCTTTACCCCAAGTATCAGCTATACCCCTCAATATGGAGGCAAAGCCACTCGCCAAAGCGTTGGTGAAAATGTCAATAATTGGTATTTTAACCTTTTATATACCACTCCCATTGCCGAAACCAACTTTGGTGCCGTTGCAAGCTTAGGCTATTCCAAAGCAAGCCGAGAAATTTATGGAGGAGATCCGAAAGATCATTTTATCGATTGGAAAATTGCAGCGAATTATAATTACAAACCGATGAACTTAAGTGCGGAACTGGCTGCGATTGGAACCAACCTCGATAGCTCTGGTTATTCCGACAGCAATAAAAAAGGCGTTAAAACTGCCGCCGTGTTTAGCTTGACCAAGTTCTTTTAGGATTAAGATCAGAAAAGCGAAGTACAGTAAGCATCAACAAATATGCATGCTTGCTGTATGACATTGCATTTTTATCGACTGATTTGTTAACCAGATTTACGCTGAAAGCCTTGTTGCTCCAATAATTGAGCCCGAGTTTCATAATCCACCACTTCAAGTATCTGATGCAATAACCACATATATCCAAACGGATCTTTAAACATGGCATTTTTGATGCCCATTTTAGGCATATCTTGCACCACCTGAATCACCGTAGCACCCGCATCAACCGCTTGCTGCAATGTTTGCTCGATATCTGTGACTGTAATATTAAACCAAATCGGGATATAGCTTTCTTGGGTAGGTGCCAGCAATTGGAAATCTGGGTTTTCATCCAGCATATGAAAATGAACCCCATGAATACTCATAATCACACTATTTTGTCCAACGACAAAATCACCGACTTCAATTCTTTCAACCTCAAAAACCTGTTCATAAAACGCCAATGCAGTTATGCTATCTTTCACGATAAAATCTATTTCTGTGGTTTGCATCTGCTTTTTCTCTGTGTTTTTTTCATTCTAATCTGCAGGTTTTTTGACCACTGTCTATACTTTGTAATACACATCGATTTATAGTCATAAAAAAGCCAAGCGAGATTCAACCTCGCTTGGCTTTTAAATCAATTGAAAAATGATTATTCAATAATTAAATCTTTGGCAGGAATACCATCGCCATAAACAGGCTTTAAGGTTTTTTCATAGGCTTGATGGATGACTCCTTGTTTGGCGAGTTTTTCCAAATCTTGATTTAACCAATCCAACAACTCCTTATTACCTTTCTGAACTGCGGGTGCGATCAAATCCTGCTCACCTAGATTGGTAATGCCGACTGTATAATTTGGATTCTCTTTTGCCCAAGCTAAGACCAATAAATTATCATGTGCCAACGCTGCACCACGACCATCTTTTAAGGCATCAAAAGTTTCAGTATTTTGCTCATACTTTTGCAGCTTAATTTCTGGATGTTGCTTGCTAAAGAAAGAGTCCGCTGTCGTGCCCTTATTTACCAATAAGGTCTGATCCTTTAATTGGGCAATATCAGTAATTGGTTTATTTTTCGGAGACACCACACCCAAGGCGACTTTTAAATAAGGCTTAGCAAAATCCACCACCTGTTCACGCTCTGGTGTCACGGTGAAATTAGCAAAAATAATATCGACTTTATTGGCCTTCAGATATTCCACTCGATTGGCAGCTTCTGTCAGTACGAATTGGACTTTATTTTCATCACCTAATAAATCTTTGGCCACATGTTTGGCAATTTCCACATCAAAGCCCTGATTTTTACCTTGTGCATCCAGATAACCAAACGGTGGCTTATCGCTAAACACACCAATACGCACCACCCCATTTTTCTTGATCTGCTCAATACTGGAGACTTGCGTTGAGGCCTCAGCGGATTTCTCTGCTGACTGTGGATTTTTATTACACGCTGCCAGTCCTAAACTGAATATAGAAGCCAGCAGTAATTTTTGAATATTTGACAATGTTATTGTTTGCATACGTTCACCTTTTTTAGTGTTTTAAAAATCTGTTATTACTTGGTGCTATCAACATCTAAAAAGATATTGGGATTCACTTTTTCACCATAAATCGGCTTTAAAGTTTGGTCATAAATATTCTGAACTTCACCTGTCGCCCTAAGCTGTTTGATTTCATCATTGAGCCAGTGCAGTAATTGGGTATTGCCCTTCTTCACGCCCGCTGCAATAAAATCCTCGTTACCAATTTGTGGAATACCCGCCACATAATTCGGATTCTTGGCTGCCCAGGCCAGTGCATAGGTACTGTCTTGGGAAATGGCATTACCCCGACCATCAATCAGTGCATTGAAAGCATCGGTATTTTGTCCAAATTTCAATAAATGAATTTTGGGATAGTTTTTACTGAAATAGATCTCCGAGCTTGAGCCCTTATTTACAATTAATGTTTTGCCTTCGAGACTTTTAACATCGGTAATGGCTTTGGCTTTGGGTGAGACAATCCCTAAGGAGGCTTTTAAATAAGGCTCGGAAAAATCAACTACCTGTTGCCGCTCTGGCGTCACCGAAAAGCTGGCAAAAACCACATCAACTTTTCCTGACTTTAAAAACTCAACCCGATTGGCAGCTTCTGCCACCACAAACTGAATTTTATTTTCATCACCCAGTAAATCTTGAGTGACACGCTTTGCTAAGGCCACATCAAAGCCCTGATTTTTGCCCACACTATCGACATAACCAAACGGTGGATTGTCGGCAAATACGCCAACTCGCAATACACCTTTTTTCCGAATCTGTTCCAGTGAAGTATCTTGAGCCGTACTTTTGGGCTCTGAGGAGGCGGATTGATTACAGCCCGTCAACACAGCTGCCATCAGTACGCAAGTGATGCCAAGACCAAACATTTTTGTTTTTGAAGAATGGGCATATTGCCCAATTGCTAAATTCAATCTCATAAAGTCCTCATTTTAATAATTCAAAATATTTAAAAAGGTTCTCGCACGTTCCGTTTGCGGATGCTGAAAAAATGCTTCTGGCGAGCTTTGCTCAATGATCTTGCCCTGATCCATAAAAATAATGCGATCTGCCACTTTGCGGGCAAAGCCCATTTCATGAGTCACAATCAACATGGTCATACCTTCCTGTGCCAGTTTCAGCACTACATCTAGGACTTCCCTCACCATTTCAGGATCAAGGGCCGCAGTAATTTCATCCAGTAAAATCACTTTCGGTTTCATCACCAAGGCACGGACGATGGCAATTCGCTGTTTCTGACCACCCGATAAATTGGAGGGATAATCATATTTACGATCCAGTAACCCCACGCGCTGCAACAGTTGATCTGCCAGTTGTTCTACTTCTGCTCGTTGGCGTTTTTGCGCTTTTCGCGGACCCAGCAGAATGTTATCAATCACATTCATATGCTTGAATAACTCATAGTTCTGGAACACCATCCCGATCTGCTGACGTACACTATCCCATGGCAAGTCCTGCCCCAACACACCCACATCTTTAAGGTGAATTTCACCGTCTTGAATGGGTTCCAATCCATTAATACAGCGCAACAAGGTACTTTTTCCACAACCCGATGGTCCCAAAATCACCACCACTTCGCCTTGTTGTACCTCCAAATCAATGCCATGCAAAATATGACTTTGTTTATAAAACTTATGTAAATGCTGTATCGATAACAAAGTCATGCGTTCTCCCACACTTTTTCTAAATGCGCTGCTAAAAGCGATAATGGATAACAAATCAGGAAATAAAGAATAAAGATGAAACCGTAAATCCACAGCGATGCACTGGGCACAGTCAATAATGAATTTTCAATAATCTGCTGCCCTACTTTCAGAACTTCCACCATCCCGATCAATACAGCTAAAGAACTGGTTTTAATCATGCGGGTAAACAGATTTAATGCGCCAGGGGTCACTCGTTTTAAGCTTTGCGGGAAAATCACATAAGTCAATGCTTGTAGATGATTGAGTCCTACTGCATAAGCGGAATCCCGTTGATGCTGATCAATCGAGGTGATCGAGGCGCGAACCAGATCCCCCATTTCCGCAGTTCCCCATAAAGTAAATACAAAAATACAGACCCAAAACGATGAGAGCTGCCAGTTAAACCATGTCGCAAAACCAAAATAGAAAACAAACAATAAGACGAGGATGGGCACAATTCGTATAGTCTCGAGATAGAAACGGCACAGGATTTTGACCAACATATTTTTTGAGGTCATGATCACCCCAAAAATTGTCCCGAAAATGGCAGATAAAAAAACGGACAGAAATGCAATTTCGATGGTTTGCAATAAACCATATAGCAAACGTTCGATATGGCTCGGTTGAAATAAATACTCAAGTCCCATGGCTCACCTTCCGACTGCGATATTCCAAATAACTTGTTAAAGCCGACACGGGTAACAAGATGATCAGATAAGCCATGATTAATAGAAATAAAGCCTCGGTGGTTTTGTAATCCATCCCAATTAGGTCTTTGGTCACAAACAGTAATTCCACTACTGCAATTGCACTCAAGATCGAGCTTTCTTTAATCAGAAATAAGCAGTTCGCACCAATCGCTGGAATAGACAGCGACAATGCTTGTGGAAATACTACATATTGAAAGACTTGGACGGCGTTTAACCCCACACTTCGAGCAGAATCAATCTGCCCTTGCGCAACTGACTGTAAGCCTGCACGAAAGGCTTCTGCCATATAGCTGCCACCTAAAAAAGTCAGACCAATCACACCACATGTAAAACCATCCAGTTTGATGCCAATCTTGGGTAAACCGTAGTAAAGGAAAAATAGCTGAATGAGCAAGGGTGTATTGCGGGAAACCTCGATATAGACTTTGACAATTTTATTCAGTACTCGAACTTGATAAGTGCTAATCACACTACAGATCAGCCCTAATAAAATGGATAACACGATACCGATAGAGGAGATTTTTAAGGTCATGAATGTGGCCGCATAGAACTGCGGCAGCACACTCTGTATATACAGCCAATCCAAAGAAAACATCCGAATGAAAAATTGATTTTTTTGATAAATACGTTGTTGTTATTTATCTTTGGATGAGTCTATGCTGATTGAAATTTCACATGAAATATTATTATTTGCTAAGCTTTGCTGAAATTATAATGATTCGATTTATTTCTAATTCAAATGCTTAGCTGCTTTACTGCAGAAAAACACATGTCTGAGTATCCACAAACTAAAGAATTCTTCATAGCTATTAAAATGATATAAGATAAAAATGATTAAAAATTTGAAATAGCATAGGAAAACTGTACTGCGCGATAAATAAAGAAAAATAAACCGAAATCTAATCAAGCTACATCTAAGCACATGATTAAAATAAATTAAAAATGCTAGATGACATAAATAAAATATTCCCTACATATAAAACAGCCTGAAAGTAAAAAACAAAATCAAAAAACTTTCGACATATTTTGAGAGAATTATTAAAAAAACCTTAATGCTCGGTCAAGCTTCTGTATTTTATATAAAATTTAACCTTTTGTTATATTAAAGCATATGATTATTAATAACAATTATATCTATATTTAACAAATTTTAAATATTTTACTTAGACTATTAAATACCCAAGTTGATAAAAGGTCCGCTCATGTTAGTAGAAGAAAATCTAGCAACGAAAGACATACTTTCAAGTTATCAATCACCTTTCACCTACGACTTTAAATTTTCCACACTCAAAGAAAATTTGCGACAAAATGGCTTTATCAAATATAAAGCATCGGATATTGATATTGAATCAAAAATAACCATTGCAAGAGAATTCAAAGTCTTAGAACAAGATCCCTTTTCAGCAGCAGAGAATCATCGCTTTATCCGCTATGGCAATGCCTTGATCCTTCCTTGGGAAAAACAGATCAGACCTATTTGGTTACCAACAACATTGTCTGAAGATGGTCAGGAACTCTCCGGATATGATCAGGGAAATAATACATCTGAACAGGATTCGATTCGCTATTTCAATGCACTGAGTCAAAATGTAAAACTATCTCACTATCTAAATCAATTAATTACTGAAGACTATGCGCTTACGTTCGGTTTAAAGGAATATTATCTGCCAATTTATGTCGGTATACATTTCGTTAAATTAACTTCTGATGTACAGAACTTAGGAATCAATATGCCTGATAGTTTCCATCAAGATGGTAAGCCATTTACCTTTGCCCACCTGTTTTATCGAAGCAGTAACATTACTGGTGGAGAGAATTACATTGCCAGCCCCAGCGAAAAGAATAAACGCTTAGAAGATGTAAATGCTGAGAATATTTATACACACTTCACTTTAAAGAATATTCTAGACAGTTTTGCGATGCATCACTCCTCTGTGTGCCATTACGTATCGCCAATTCAAAAGATTCCCAACAACCAACTCAACTATTTAGGTGAAAGATGGGTCATCTTGATTGATTTCTCATTAACAAAGCAAAAAATATGATCGATATCCTGCCACCTCTGTCTCCGATCTTATGATCATCCTATTTAAGTTAGGAGTCAGAGGCTTTCAAAATAATAGACACAAGTACATTATAAAAAAATAGATTCAACCTTTTGGCTCCTATCTCACATCCATACTGTTGAGCATAAGTTACTGTTAAATCATACAGAGCATTCGGAGACTTATTCATTGAGTTAACAGCACAATCTCTTGCTTAATCTCATTTTCAAACTAGTCGATCCTCTTGCTATCTATTACAATAGCTTCCTTTTGTTCAGCGCAGCGTATTTTGAGTAATTCCTCTCCCCAATTAAAACGTGGACTAAAAAACCGCCATATCCAATTGATTGCGATGGGTGGTGCTGTGGGTACAGGCCTATTTTTAGGTTCAGCTCAGGTGATCCAATCTGCTGGCCCTTCGATTATTTTGGGCTATGCCATTGTCGGTTTGATCGCATTTTTGATCATGCGACAAATGGGTGAAATGATTGTAGAAGAACCTGTCGCGGGCTCTTTTAGTTATTTTTCACAAAAATATTGGGGAAGATTTGCTGGCTTTTTATCGGGCTGGAATTATTGGGTAGTTTATATTTTGGTGGCAATGACTGAGCTGACAGCCATTGCCAAATATATTCATTATTGGTGGCCACATATACCTGCATGGATCTCGACTTTATTTTTCTTCATTATTGTGACCTGCTTAAATCTAGGCAATGTAAAATTTTATGGCGAATCCGAATTCTGGTTAGCCATTATCAAAGTTGTTGCCGTCATTTCAATGATTGTATTTGGTCTGTTTCTCTTGCTCACAGCAGGTACAGAATCAACGGCTAGCTTCGCAAATCTTTGGCAACATGGCGGATTTTTTCCGCATGGTTTCTCAGGCCTGTTTTATATGTTGGCCTTTTTAATGTTTGCTTTTGGCGGCATTGAATTGATTGGTATGACTGCCGCTGAAGCAGAGAATCCAGAAAAAAGTATTCCTCAAGCCATTAATCAAGTGATCTTCCGTATCTTGGTTTTCTACGTGGCTTCACTTGCCATCATCATGTCACTCATTCCATGGAATCAACTTGATCTGGGTGGTTTGGATAAAAGCCCTTTCGTGATGATTTTCAGTCAACTCGGGATTAATTGGGCTGCACATTTACTCAATTTCATTATTTTAACCGCCGCGCTTTCAGTCTATAACAGTGGCATGTATGCCAATAGTCGTATGTTGTACGGGTTGGCAGTACAAGGCAATGCACCTAAAGTTTTTGCAAAAGTCAGTAAGCAAGGTGTACCTATGCCTGCGGTGATCTTTTCTTCTGTTTTGATTTTTGGCTGTGTACTACTCAATTATTTTGTGCCAGAACAAGCCTTAAGCCACTTGATGTATATGGCAGTTGCAGCTTTGGTTTTAAACTGGGCGATTATCAGTTTTACCCATTTAAAGTTTAAACGCGCCTTTCTGCAAGAAGGCAAGACCGTCAAATTCCCTGCCTTATTTTCACCATTTAGTAATTATCTGGTTTTGGCATTTATCGTGATGATTTTATATATCATGTGGACTCAAGGCTTTAAGGAATCAGTGATTTTAATTCCAGTCTGGATCATGCTTATGTTCGGCCTATTTAAATTTTTGAAATGGAATAAATCACTTTAATATCTGAACCAAAACACGCATCTACAGCAATCTGTAAATTAAACTGTAGATGCGTTATCTCTCAACAAAAATAAATTAAAACAATATAGGTCTTATTTGTTATCAAGTTAATCCATTTGCTACTATAGCGCTATCCTATTCATTGTCTGACCTAATGGCTGAACCGCAACTTTCTCTAAGCGACTACCTCGCAACGGTACAGGAAATCATTCGCCTGACTTTTGATGAGCCTGTCTGGGTAAAAGCTGAGATTCGGAATCTGAGTATCAAAGGTGGGCATTACTACCTTGAACTTGCTGAAAAAGAACAAGACACAGACAAAGTCATCGCAAGTTGTAAAGCCACGATTTGGAAATTTACTGCGGCTAAAATGGTACTCAAGTTTGAGCGCGAAAGTGGTATTGAACTTTCCAAAGACTTGAATGTGCTGATTAAAATCAGAGCCCGCTTTGACCCTCAATATGGTTTTTCAGTCAATATTGAAGATATCGACTCTAGTTTTACTCTAGGCGATATTGCCAAACGTTACCAACAGATTCTTGCTCGACTCAGCAGTGAAGGTTTACTTCCTCTAAATAAAGCCTTACCCACACCTTTTGATATTGAGCATGTGTTGGTGATTGCACCCGAAAATGCTGCTGGATTAGGTGATTTCAAGAAAGATGCCGATGCATTACATAAAGCAGGTGTCTGTGATTTTGTCTATCACAGCGCGACTTTTCAGGGAAATACCGCTGCGCACAGCATCATGGAATCCTTAGGTGCGGGACTACGTCAGTGGGCAGCAGACTATACCATTCCACCCGACCTGATCGTGATCATTCGTGGTGGTGGTGCCGTCAACGATTTAGCTTATTTAAATGACTATGATCTTGCCGCCCTGCTGTGTAAACGCAAAGTGCCGATTTGGGTCGGGGTTGGACATGAAAAAGATCGAACTATTTTAGATGAAATTGCCCATCGTTCTTTCGATACGCCAAGTAAGGTAATTGCAGGTATTCGTAATTTGATTTCAGAGCGTTCTCTAGAAGTGATGGAACATTTTCAAACTATTAAATTGCTTTCTCAACATCAGATTACTGCTTATCAAAGCCAGAATGACCAATTGATCAATCGCATTAAGTCACAGGCTGAGAATCAAATCAGTACCAGCGAATTGCACCTTCAAGTGGCCAAATCAACACTACAATATTTTGCCAAGCAACAACTAAAAACAGCCTCAACTCAAATCGAGGCTTTAATGCGGGAAACCTTGTTGCAAAACCCGAGAAATGTACTCGCTAAGGGTTATGGCATTGTCCGCTGTGAAAATAAAGCGATTCGCTCAATCCATCAAGCGAGTTCATCCCTATCAATTGAAATGCAAGATGGTTATATCCATGCCAAGCTCACCGAGGTGATTGATCATGACTAAGAAAGAATTAAATTTTAAGGAAGGTTATGCATTATTAAAAAAGAATGCCGCTCTACTCGAAACACAAGAAGAACCGGATATCGATAATTTGATGAAAATCGTCGAAGAATCAATGGCCGCTTATAAAGCCTGTAAATCCAGAGTTGATGCGGTTCAGCAAGCTTTAAACGAGACATTTAAGGATGACTAGCCATCGTCTGACTATGTTTCATAGCTTGACCTGAAAAGTCAGCTCATTCTTCTGCATTTATATAATACTGCTAACTTCATGATCAATTAGTCTATATTTATAGCGCCATAAGATAAATACTCGGATTCAGGAATATTTTTTTTGATGTAATTCAATCGACTAATATATTCATCCGTCCGATCATCCATGAACAAATAGAAGTGATACCCTTCCAATAAACCATGCTCATTGTTTTCTATGATCTTTGACTTCTCAAAATCAATAAACAGCTCATCAGTCATAAAACTTTTCTATATATCATTGAAGAAATGTAGTTCATAAAAAAGATTATTTCATGTGGTTATGACGAACTTATGAATCAGTTCTCATAATTTCTGTGATCCATCGTTATCTAAACCCAGTCAACGAGGTGGTTAGAGTAATAACCACAAATGAATGGCAAATGGCCCAACCAGCACCATCAAGATACCTGCAATCACCATGGTTAAGCTGGCAATCACACCTTCTTCATTATTTCGCTGTTGGGCTCTCGCTGTACCAAAGCCGTGAGCGGCATTACCAAATGCAGCACCATTTGCCACAGCAGAACGGATTTTGGTGAATGCTAAAATGGCATCACCACAAATCATACCAACCAAACCTGTAATCACGGTAAATAGCGATACCAATGCTGCTGAACCATGAATATCTTCGGCTAAAATCATCGCAAAAGGTGTTGAAATAGAACGAGCCATCAAACTATTGGTGACTTCTGGACTGAAATGAAAGAGCTGTGCCATCTCATAAGCCGACATCACCCCAACGCTCATGCCGACAATAATCGCGATGGATAAAACACCGATATTTTTACGGATGGTAGCGCGATAACGATAAATAGGCACAGCAAAGGCAACCGTTGCAGGTCCAAGTAAATTGACGATCCATTGCGTATCTTGGGCGTAGGTCTGATAGGAAATGCCAAAAATCGTCATTAATACAATTGTCAGCACTGGCACGCTAATCGCAGGTGAAAGCCATAATTTAGGATGTTTCTGATAGAGACGTTTTGCAACCACATAGGCGACCAAAGTCCAGATCAGACAGAGGATTGACCAGATATTCATGTGAAATGCCTTTAGATATGCTTATGCTGGAAAGGTTTACGTGTTTGCAAATAGCTTTTGAGACGATTGTAATAATGAATGGTTAAGCAGGTGCTCAACATCACCAAGATTGTCCCCAGTGAAATACTCAGTACAATCTGCCAGCCTTCGGTCATAAACAGGGTTTTGTACTGAACCACGGCAACAACCACAGGCACAAAAAACAGCAATAATTCGCCGAGAATAACCGAAGCCCCCATCGCCACCTGATCCATTTTAATAATCTTTAGGAATAGACAGATTAGCAGCAGCAACATGCCTAAAATCCCTGCGGAAATCGGGACACCGAGTTGTTGATGCAAAACATAACCAATACCCCAAAAAGCCGCCAGAATTAAAATCTGTTTGACCAATGTGAAGAAGCTGCTTGGGGAAGACGTTTCAGAAACGGAATCAGTGCTCATGACAACAAATAAGATGGTGAACTACATCATTATGTTATCCCAGTGCTATTGGCATAATATGAATTATTCATGTTAAAATTATACCAAAATGGAATAATATTTTATTCATCATGCTTTCATTCAAATCACTGCAATGCTTTGTTACTTTGGTCAAAACCCAAAGCTTTACCCGTACCGCAGAACAGCTCTATCTGACGCAACCAACCATTAGTAAAATCTTGCAGCAGCTTGAGCAACAACTACAGGTACAGTTGTTGGTAAAGCCAGAACATGGCCGCAAAAGACAGGTTGAACTGACGGAAATTGGCCAGCGCATCTATCAGCATGCGCTTGAGCTTTTGCAGGCAGAACAAAATATTTTTCTGGAAATTGAAAACTACCAGCAATTAAAAACAGGCACTTTAAAGTTGGGCGTTCCACCTTTAGGCTCTCAGTTGCTCACCACGGCCCTGTTTGATTATCATCAACAATGGCCAGAGATCGAACTTTCCTTTCTTGAAGTCGGTTCCAAAGGAATTGAACAGGCTTTACTGAATAATGAACTGGATGTGGGTGTGTTGTTACATCCTTTCGACCAGCAAATCTTTAATAGCATCGAATTGTGTGATTATCCGTTGATGGTGCTATTACGGCGAGATGCGACCTGGGCCACACGCAAGAAAATCAATCTGGAAGAATTACAGCATCAATCCTTTTTAATGTTTCCTGAAAATTTCTCTCTTAATCGCATTATTCTGGATGCATGCCAGCAACATGGTTTCTACCCAAGCATCGCCTGCCGTACCAGTCAATGGAATTTGCTAGCAGATATGGTGCTACAACGTATGGGGATTGCCCTATTGCCGCAATATTATACCGACATGCTTGATCCCGATTTGTTTGCAGCCATTCCACTCGAAAGACCAAATATTCAGTGGCATCTCGCTATGGCATGGAAAAAGAATCTGCCCATCTCTCCCGCAGTACAAGCTTGGCTTGCCGTTATTCATCAACACTTTCAATTGATTAAGTCAAAAATTGATGAATGAAATATTCAAATAAAATTTGCAGAAAAATTCATAAGGCTTTGCCACAAAAATGCTACCCAATCTTGGATTAGCTCACCTACACTGGATTGATCTATTGATGAGATGGCAAATCATAATGAATGATTCAAACTATATTCCAGCCAAAGTTTGGCAATGGACTGGAGACAAAGCCGATTTAAATCAGCCAACTTCAGGTAGTCGCTTTGAACAAAAATTACCAGTTGGCAAACATCCGCTCCAGTTATATTCGCTTGCCACCCCTAACGGGCAAAAAGTAACTATTCTGCTTGAGGAACTGCTCGCATTAGGACATACAGATGCCGAATATGATGCATGGTTAATTAAAATTGGTGAGGGTCAGCAATTCGGAAGTGGCTTTGTGGAAATCAACCCAAATTCTAAAATTCCTGCCTTGGTTGATCATAGTCAAAATCCGCCACTCAGAGTGTTTGAATCAGGTTCAATTTTGCTCTACTTAGCTGAAAAATTTAAAGCCTTTATTCCCACTGATGTTGCTGCACGTACTGAATGTTTGAATTGGTTATTCTGGCAAATGGGCAGCGCACCTTATATTGGTGGCGGTTTAGGACATTTTTATGCCTATGCACCCGTAAAAATTGAATATGCCATTAATCGTTTTGCTATGGAAACTAAACGTTTACTGGACGTATTAGACCAACATTTGGCAAAGCACGAATACTTGGCGGGTGATGAATATAGCATTGCCGATATTGCCGCTTTTCCGTGGTATGGCAGTGTTGTAAAAGGCTGGGTTTATAATGCGGATGAATTTTTAAGTGTCGATCAGTATAAACATGTGCAACGTTGGGCCGATGCCATTTTAGCGCGCCCAGCCGTACAACGTGGTCGTATGGTGAATCGTACTTTTGGTGATTTAGCTACCCAGCTACATGAACGTCACGATGCAAGTGATTTTGAGAGAAAAACCCAAGATAAGTTGCAATAAGTATTTTTCATCTGATGAAAAAAATAAATAAAAGCCTTTGTTTTTCACAAAGGCTTTTTGAATTTTTGCTGAAGCACAATGCTGGCTCATACGATACATACTTTATTCGACCCCCATTGGTCAGGGATAAAACGGATTTTCCTCGTGAAGTATGTGAGCATTTGCTTGCCAAACTTTCCAGATGAGGTTAAAGCAGCTTATTGACCTAAAGCCTACCTTGACGCTGTATTACTAGCGAATAAATTCTCATCAAATTTAAATCTGAAACGAACATAAGCACCCTGAATGGTAGTGTCACTATCGACCAAATCATCATCTTTATAACCTGAGAAATTATAACCACCAGACAACCATAGGTTTGCTGCAACGAGGTATCCAAGCTCAGCACCAACGAGAACTCTACGCCCAGAACTCATATCGGACCATAATACGCCAGTATGTACACCAGCATCCCATCTTTCATTGATGTCATACATTGCTCTTGCGCTAAACATATGTGTCATACCCGTAGATGCTAAACCAGAGAATGTGGTTTCCACATTTTTCACAGCATATTGACTCGACAGCGTAAGATCTCGTGTTGGATGATAGTTCAAATGATTCGAGAAAATATAAACATGTTTAAGATAAGGGTTACTTAGATCTGTTTTATTATCATCATAACGATATTCAACTTTGGCCAGTGCATCAAAACGATTGTGCTCTGTATCTCGATAAGCTAATCCTAACTGGAAGCGATCTATTAAACGGTCACCGCTACTGTCATTCTTGCTATCGGTAAGGCTCACGACATTTTTTGCTAATAATGTCACATCATCTGAATATTTATAAGCAGCACCTAAATTATTCAAAATCGTATCAGACTGATCTGACCAACGTGCTTCAATACGGGCAACAGCTTTCCAGTTTGGATTCTTTAAATATTCGACGCCTAAAGATGCTGCCGTACTATCAGAACTTAAATTATTTGCACTTGATAAAGACTTGGTTTGTTCAAAACTTGTATTCGCATAAAAACCTTTTTCAAGTTCCCAACGATTACGCAAACCGATTGCTGCCTCAGCCTCTCGTGCACTAATACTATCGCGAATACGATATTCACTAAAAGCTGTGCCGTTATTGTTATATTTACTATCAAGACCAAATACAGTTACATTGCGTCGCTGATTACTATTGAGATCATAAAGACCGCTAAGACTAGAAACTAATTCATGGCGGCCATAGGCACGTAGTTTTGAATTAATTTGATAATTTGCACCCAGTGCAAAAACACGGCGATCAGCTTCCGAAATGTCTTGTTCATATTCAGCAAATACATTTGAACCTTGCCAAGGAAGTTGACTGGTTAACTTAGATCGAACAGTTACTCCGTGATATGGCGCAATTTGTGTAGCATTTAGCGCTGCTGAATTCGATGGTTCATCATAATATTTTAAACCAAGCTCTACAGCTAAAATACGATTTATTGCACGCTCAATACTTGCTGAAACACCTTGGTTTACGCCACTTAATTGATCTTCAGTACGAATCGCTTCTAACTTCGCTAAACCAATTTTATTGAGTTGTACCCGCCCTTTAATTCCACTTTCTTTACGGCCCGCTGTAATGGGTGCTGCAGTATTATAAAAACCAGTATCTGCTTGATTATGATAAACCTTCATTTCCAAGTCTTTATAAGCGTAGTTGAGTTCAACTCGCGCAGCATTACCTGATAATTTACCGGTCGCATCAGATGCTATATTAGAGTTCAAGCCATCATTAATATTCTCTGATCGAGCAAATTCAGCAACTAACTTACCTTTATCATTGGCAAATTTAACAACCGTATTGACACTCGCCAACTGGTCTTGAGTCTGTGGATTATTGCTCTTGACATAAGAAGCCCCCACTTTTACTTTATCGGTGACTTTTACAGAACCAGATACCCCACCTACAGTATATTCTTCGCCGCCCTGATCAGATTCAACCGTGATGCGGAGGAATACTGGATTTAAATCAGCATCAACACTTGGAACTGGATCTTTGAGATAAATACTATTACTGAACGTATCGACTTCATAATCAGTAAAACGGGCCAAGGTTGTACGAGCAATAATTAAGCCTGAATTGTTCCGATCACGCGTAATAACTTCTACTTTTTCACTATTTTCACGTACATCCTGAGCATTAACACCACCTAAACTATATGGACCAGAAATCCCCATAGCTCGTTGCTCATTAACAACTTGTTGTGTATTTGTCTGTGCAGCAAATGCCGTAACTTTATATTTATCAATTTCGACAGTACTACGCACACCTGTTAATGAACGGTTATATTGACCTAAAGATAAACCTTCATCATTTTCAGTCCGTGTGACGTAATCACCATACATGGCATATGAACGGCCTTTATCGACACGAATATACAATTTGCTGGTTGATTGAGCATCAAAGCCTTTGGCAGCAGAATCACCATAGACTGGATAATATTCATCAGGACGAATATCACGGAATAATCGTTGCTTCTTATCTTTGTCTGAATCATATGCAAGTGTCAGAAGATATTCACCTTTGACCTTACCTTTCAAAAATAATGCAGCCCGACCTGTTAAATTACGCTTACCATCTTTTGAAGCTGAAATTTCATTTAATTCCTCTTCAAAACCATCGTTTGAATTGGTACCACTCAGTTCTTTAGGATCAAACTTTTTAAAATTAAGTGAACCTTCAACCATACCCACAGCAATGATTGGTCTTAAATCAGGTAAGAAACGAATAGGTGTGCTTGAATGGAAGATACCACTTTCAACAGATAGAGTGCCTTCACCCGCTTCAATTGGTGCTTGAATTGGAACAAGTAAAGTGCCACCTTCAACAAATACTTGAATACCCGGCTGTTTTGGATCTAAATCAACTAAATCAATTTTACCAATTGAACTGTCTAAGGTAATTGGTGTGCGACTTGATACCAGCGTGCCATGTCGGTCCACAATTTTTAAATTCACATTAAAACGATCACGACCATTCGCTTGCGGAATCGTTTTACTTGGCTCAAGTTGCAGTTTATCTAATTGGTCTGGTGCAATTACTTGAATACGTTTAGTGTCACGTGTGTTCCCCATCATATCCACTTGGCGTACTTCAATTGTGTTATGGCCTGCATTTAAGTCCACACCAATAAAGTCTAAACCTGAAACCTGCATATTCGGTAATACAGCACGTTTACCGATACGCTTTTCAGGCACACGTGTTTCATTTACCCACAGTTCAAGTTGAGTACCTGCCGCACCTTTAACCTGAATAGATGTTTGAGGATAAGGCAATACTTGCCCATCTTTAAGGTTCAAAATTTCTAATTGATTATTTACAGCTGCTTCTAAAGCTGTTTCAAGATTAATCATTTTTGCAGTATTAGCCGAATCTACAGGTACTTCATTTGGCAATACCAAAGTTGAAGAACTTGGTAAAGCGACAGAAGGCTGTACACCCGATTTTTCAGGCTCAAATTGTATTTGCTTAATTTCCTTGATTTGTTCTTTTGAAAAATCAAGATTACAGTTCGCCTGAACTCCAACTGCTGAAATACACCCACTCGACGGCTGCCCTCGGACATCAGTGACTTTAGAGAAAATTGGATCAGCTGTTAAATCTGAACGTAATATTTGCTCTAAATTTGTATTATCCTGTTCAATGCTTTTTTTACGCTCTAGCACACGTTCAATTAGAGATTCTGAACATTGCCCTTCACCTTGAGCAATCGCAAAATCAGCTCGATGCAACTCACCACGTTTTAAATCAACAAAACGGCTATTTGGGTCACCTGCTTGACGATTACTAATTAAGACCAACTCAGAACCAATAGGTAAGCTAGTCCGATCTACTTTTAAAACATGTGTTTTAGCACTAATTCCATAGAAGTCATACTTACCTTCACTATCGGTAATAACATAGCTTCCATCCTCTAAATAGATACGGACACCAGGAACACCTATTTCGCCAGCATCTTGAACACCATTTCCATTACAGTCTGTGAAGACTTTACCTACAATAAAACCATCGGAAATCATTGCACCAGGTGTTACTTCTACCTTTGCCGAAGCTTCATTTGACTCGATACCTTTCGCATCTTTGGCACGTACACGGTTAATCCCATCACCATTGAGCGCATTAGGGCCAATATAAACACGATATTGAACTTTGACTTCTTTATTTGGCGTGAGCGTGCCTAATCCAAGCTTTAAATAAGGACCTTTGCCGCCTAATGGATCTTCAACTTTGGTACCGTCAACACGCATCGAACCTTGTACATAAATAAAGCCTCGAGGAAGCGTATCGGTGATTGAGACATTCGCCGAATCTGCAGTCCCACGATTTGCAACAGTAACCGTATATTCTTCAAATTCACCAATCTCAGCCGTCTTATTTGAAGCAGCTTTTTTAACAAATAAAGATGAACTGGTATTTGCGACTTCTGGGTCGATTGGAATATCAATATTAAGTGCTGGATCACCATTATTTAATGTAAACTGTCCCGCATATGACCATTTTAAATCGACTGCTTTGTCTGCTGGAAAGCTTGGATACACATCACGATCACTGGTAAAGGTATAACGTGTATTACCCGGAATTGTCTTGGTATCGACAACAAAACTATATGTTCCTGCTTTGACAAGTGGATAAATAAATTCACCTGCACTATTGGTCACTTGTGTTGCGGGTATAGAAGTCTTCTCACCAGTTTGAGTATCAATTTCAAAAGCAACATTACTGCCAATTGGCTGACCATTTTGATCTAATAAAGTAACAGTAGCTCCGGCCACAGGTAAACCCGTTTTAGCATCAAATACAGTGCCATACGGATCCATCAATACATTTGTATTAATGTCCGTGATTGTTGCTGTAGATTGGCCTTGCCCATCCAAACAATCCGTTAAACTAATATCAACTTTATCGCGTTTAAGCGTTTGTAAAACTGCATCAAATGAAATGCCTTTGTCTGATAACGTGGTTGGTAATGTATAATGAAATACACCAGTATTCACACCCGTTTCGACACCAATAACTTCTTCTACATCACCAGTCTTTGTTGATTTAATTCTAATTTTTACACGATCAGCCGTATAGCGATCAGCATTACAACTTGCATTTTTAGCCTCAATATTCAGCGGTTTATTGACACTACCCGTGGCTAAAATGCTCTTAAAATCACTTGAGTTATTTGTAATATCAGCAGAGCCACTAACCAATGTAGATGCTACATTTGATAAGATATCTTTCTGGCTATCAGTAACTGCATAAGAAACTTTATAGGTATTTTTTACAGTGGTTTTTGCAATATTGCGATTCATACTGACGACAAGATCAACTTGCTCAGAGGTATTCGCGGCAATTTGTGGAAAACCAACAACAAGCTGGTTGATCTGTGTTACGTCACTTGGGGCGATCGTACTATAACTATTATTTGCAAGCTTATATAAAATTTTAGCTTGCGCATTTTTTGCTAAAGCAGATTTGAATGTGGTATTCGGTGGTAACTCATCGACCAATAGCACCATTTTCTGTGTTTGACCATCTACCATTACATCAATAGGACGAGCTGATTTTTTGCCTTGATTGCTAATATTTAATGTGTAATTTAAATCGTAATTCGCACTTACTGAAGGCTCAAAGGTTTTTTGTTGGACTTCTTTGGTTGCAACTAATTTCGCGCCATAGCTAATTGCACTATCTATCGCATTTGCTGTTGCATTGGTATCTTCAATAACCGTTGCTTTAATCGGCAAGTTAAATTGCTGGCCTTCAGTTAGATTTGAATTTGTGGTGGCAACGACCCATAAATTAACACTCTGTCCTACTTTTAAAGATACAGGTTGCATGACTTGCTGATCAGTTGTATCAAACTGGCCATCTTTATTTGTGTCTATGTAAATTTTTATATTGTTTAATTCATTAATTGTTACTGCATCTAGCTGAACACTAACTGGTGCATTACTATTATTCGATAAAGTATTTGCCCATATCACTCTTACATTCGGCTCAGTATCGAGCACAGGTGGTGTGGTTAAAGTAATAGCATATAATGCTGAAACGTTGACTTCAACAGTATTTGAAACCGATTTTTGTTCTTTACCATTTGCAGCGGTAAAAGTTGCATAAGCAACGTTTTGAATCGTACTACCAACTTCAGGAATATTCGCGGCATGACTATACTGCGCAGACAATATAGATATTGTCAGCGTTGATAACATGAAAGACATGTTTTGACATGCTCGAATTTGCTTCTGTTGTAGCACAGCGCTCTACCCTTCAACTAAATAGTCTAAAAAATAAAATTAAAAATTATGGTATGAGGACACCTGCAAAGCACAAATGTCCTCACATTTAATTAATTCATTCCTAATAATCTAAATTTTTGGATGAATATTAATTATTTACTTTGATTACGAACTCCAACACTGCACTTGTATTTGGCACAAGAGGTGTTTTCTCTGCTGCAATAGTTCCTGTTGAACCATCAGTTAACGCTGCAGTTGAAGTACTTAAAGTCGCATTTGTTGCTACTGGAGAGGCACTTGCAACGACTTTTAACGTTGTATAAGCAGGTGTAGCATCGCTGATCACAACATTTGTTACGTCTGCATTACCTTCGTTAGTCGCAGTGATCTTATACTTCACACACTCGCCTGGCTTCGCAGAAACGGTATTTTGAGTATATGAACCTGTAGCAGCACCAGTTGAACAGTTCGCTAAAGATTGCTCTTTCACTAAACGTACTTGACCACTTGTAACAGTCGTTAAGTCTGTGTTCACTAGATCAGCAACCGACTGACCACCAACAACTGTTGGTTTAATCGTTAATACGACTGCACTTGGTGTTCCAGCTGTTGCATTTGTTGGAGCTTGAACTTTGATGAGTAAGTTTACAGATGCACCACGAGCGATAGTGCCTGATACTGCTGCTAGATCATTACCTGTAACCAATTCGTTCGCATCAGCTACACCGTCATTGTTCAAATCAACGAATAAGCTAGTCACCCAACCATTTGCAGCCTGATCATTGGTAAGTGTAAATGGCAAGCTACCTGCAGCACCCTCAACGATGTTACCGTTGTTGGTTAATGTATGCTTGTAAACAACCGTACCACCCGGTGCAACTTGACCAGTACGGTCATTTTGCAGACTAAGTTTGCGATTCGTTTCTACAGTTACACGATCAGACATTACGTCTGTTAAGCCTGTTGCAGGAGAAGTAACTTTGAAGATAACTTCTTGATCACCAGCTGGAGCATTTGCAGGAGGAGTTACAACTGCAACCAATTGAACACTGCCACCACTTGGGATGTTACCAGTATTGGTAATTGGAGCACCTGTTGGATTACCAGCACCATCTGCTAAGTAATACTGAACCGTCCAACCTGCTGGTAATGCAGGTGAAGTAGATAAATTATAGTTATCTCCAGTTGCACCTTTATTATCAACAGTTAATGGGAAATTAGTCGCTTGACCTGGCTTGGTTGACTTAGTATCGATATATTGGCCAGTATCCTTACCAGATGCGCCTGCAACGGTACCAGTACTGTTAGTCGCATCACCATTATGTAAGTCAACGGTAGACGCAACAACTTTATCAATCACTAAAGTGATGGTATCGGTACCAGTAGAATTAGTAACAGGTGTTGATGTTAGGATCGTGCTAATTGGTGTCGTTGAAGAATAGCCAGAAGGCAGAGTTACCTTAGCAACAACTTGGTAAGCAGCACCACTTGCAACTGGACCAGTATCCGCAATGCCATCACCATTGGTATCAGTTAATGGTGTTACACCATCAGCTTTGAATAATTCAACAATGCTACCAGCAGGTAAAGAGTTTTTATTCACTGTAATGTTAAATGCTTCTGTTACATTACCTGTGTTATGTACGACGATTGGCTCACCGCCACCCGCTGTAATACCAAAAGTAACTGGCGTACCTTGTGTTGTTGACTTGGTAATCACGTCATCAGCTGGGGCTGTAGAAGCTTGTCCATCAGCAAAGGCATCGGTCGTACTATCGTTAATCGTACCTTTTTTAACGCCTAATACTGTTACATCATTCGGGTTAGATGGTGTTTTACCTTCAGTACCTGGACCATCTGGATCTACTTCAGCGATGTTTGTAATTGTGCCAGCTGGTGTATTTTGATTTACGCGAACTTTAAATTTCAACACACCACTACTGTTTGCAACAACAGTAGGAATAACTAATGTAGTGGTTCCTGAAGCGAAGCTATAGCCGTCAGAATCAGCGGTACCATCATTAACCGCAGTACCATTTACTGTCGCAGAACCAGCAACATACGTTAAGCCAGCTGGAAGTACGTCTGTAATGGTAACGTTGGTTGCCGTTGTATTACCTGTGTTTTGGTAAACTAAGCTATATTCAACTTCACGTGCCGTTGGGTTTGATAAAGTTGCATCTACATTGCTAACACTTGCAGATTTTACTAAGCTAATTACAGCACCATTGGTAATTTTAACAGTATCAACGTTTTTGGCAGTTACGCTTGTATCGAAACCACTAATTGCTGAAACAGTTAACTTACCAAGATCACCAGCAGTCACGTTGTTACTGGCTGTTGTCGCTTGTACGATTAAATTAACAGATTCACCAGCCGCCAAAGTAATGCTAGTAACAGGAGTTTGGCTGTCTGGAATACCATCTTTATTTGCGTCAAGATAGACTTTCAAACCACTGAAATCAAAATTATCTGTCGTGTTGTCACGCGTGTCATTGTTCGCGACAGCCACGTTAAAAGTATCACTACCATTACCGGTGTTGGTTAATGTATGAGATAAAGATACCTGACCATTCGCGTTAGCTGTTTTGGTTTGATCTGAGATCAAAGTAAAACTAGCCACTTGCAGTACAGTCGTAGTAACTACGTTTGATGTAACAGTTTTATTAGAACCATTGCTATCAGTATAGCTTGCAGATGCAATGTTACTAATGTTAGTGCCTGCGCTAGGAGCGGCAGCGTGTGCAGTTGGAAGAAAAGCTGCACCACCCGCAACTAATGCAACTGAAGCTGCCAATTGCGTTAGTTTTAAACGTTGAGTTTGATTTGACATTTGGAACTTACCCCTGTTGATATTCAATGTCAGTTTGTTTAATTTTTGGTTTTGTCACTGTTAATACGCGTTTGGGCTGAAACCGTTACAGATTTCCCAGCAGGAAGTTCTGCAATCGTCCAACGTAATGCACGATAATCTTTCAGTGGAACGTTCACCATTTGATTACCCTCTTTGCGTTTTAAAGGCATCGGGGCAAAATTTGTACCGTCTGTACTTGCTTGCGCATTTTCTGGCTCAGACTTAGCCAAAAATAGCGTTTCTACTGGTATTGGCAGCGTAGCAGCCAAGTTTTTAATTTTTCCCGATGTATTATTTGTATACGTTGCACGATACTCGATCACATCGTTTGGCTTTACCTTATTCACCAACTTCGCATTTGGCTTACCTTCAGAATTAAGACTGATAAGGTAAGTTTTCAGCTCCACTGAAACAGGATCTTTAGCTGCTTTTGTTTCAGCAAAAACATTCACAGCTAAAAATAAAGTTGCCGTCCCTAGTAAGTATTTTTTCCATTTACTTTTTAAGTGCATCTCTTTGGCTCCCAAACTAATTTCCAGAGTTCTTTGAACTTTGCTTAGGGCGCTTTTCAAAGAAACTAACAACGGTTACAAAAATACATCATTTACGTGTATTTTTGTTGAAAAAAATCACATTTTTGTAAAAAAAACTTCTACCAGTTCAAGCATTAGCAACTTTTGTACCAACTTTTTAATCAAAGTATGCTGGACCAGTATTTTTTTTGACATATGTGCTTAACTACTGATTACTGCGACACACAAAACCTTAAAGTCCCTGAAGCAGAGGGATTTAAAAGCCCTGTTAGATTCCACTCAAGATAATCGCCAGAACGGCTTGAATTACAAGTATTTCCACTCGGTGTAATGACACAGTTGACACTGCCAAAATTAGTACCAGTTGGTAAACTATCCTTGATTTTGACATTCTGTAATTTCTTCACACTATTGTTCTTATATGTGATTTCATACTCTAAATTATCTTGTTTATTTGCCTGATTATTTGTAACAAAGACATTTTGGTCCGCTGAAGTGGATGGACAGCTGGCTACTGCACGGACTTTTTTTGTCAACGTCAAACCGGCACTGCCAATAAGTGTCACATCCTGACGTTTACCTGTTTGCCCCGAAATGGTCTGCGCCGGATTGGTTAGGCTAAATTGATAACCCGCTTGGAGTGTTCCGATATGTTGTGCTCCAGCAACAACATTGCTCGGCACATGCACGCGTTGCACTAAACAAATATCAGCACTTGGCTGTAATAAAATAGAATTTGATACAGTTGGATTAAATAAAACCTCTCCCATATCAACCTGACCATTACAATTTAGGTCACGATAAATTAATGCTTGCCATGGCTGATCAGCAATAGAGTTTGGCTGCTGTGTTTGTGTTTGCAATAGCTGAGTCAGTTGTACTGGAATTTGCGTGGTTAAACGGTGAGGATAATCTGTCACATCGCCAGCAATCGCTGTATGTTGCCCATCCTCATTCAATACAACATTTACAATCACGTCTCCAAAGTTATTTGCCGAATAACTTGTGGCACTGGTCTTTGTTAACGTAATCGTATCTGTTGAGCGCGTGTATCCATTACTGCCACTCACAGAAATATATTCAGGTAAATTCTGCTGAACGATACAGAAAGATGAAGGCAGCTGACTTTGCTCTATTGAGAAAGCATAATCACCATTGGCACTCGTGACAGTTGAGGCCAACTGTGTAGTACTACAGTTGTTCAAACGAATCGTGCTATTCGCAATTCCAACTTCTCCAGCATCTTGAATCGCGTTGTATGCTTTACTTGCATCAAGCGTTGTCCCACTATTATCAACAAATACTCGTCCGGTAATATCCACATAAATAAGCTTGGTATTTGTAAACGTACAGGTAATGTTGGCCCCTTCTTTAATTCGCGCAGCTGGGATCGTCACAATATTATTTACAAGTGTCCAAAAAGTTCCGGTATTACCTGTTGCAGCACTATTCGCATCTGTACAGCTTACACCTGATAAAACATACCCAGCCAAAGCACTTTCAGTGATCGACACATCCGCATTTAGGGTTTGGGCCCATAACTGTTGTGCTGAAATTGCTGTTGTTCCTGCTGTAACAGTGGTTACAGCATCTGTTGTGACTGCTGTTGTACTGTTTGCAAGGTTGGAAAGATTAATATAGTTAAATGTACCTGTGCCATTTACAGAATTTTTAGCAATCTTAATTCTTGCGCCATCAATAATATTAATACTGACGGGAATACCAGTGCTGGTTGCAGTATCATAGTTTGCCGTCGTACAACTGCCACTCAGTGATAATCCAATCGCCCCATATCCACCTGCAGCTCGCTCACTCGCTCCAGAATAAGTGTTGCGGTTGGTGATACGGTAAGTTATTCGGTGATAACCTGGTGTTAAGGCTGAAGACGTAGATGCAGAAACACCTCCACTCAAATAGCTATTTGAGCTATTAACAACAACACCATCCACCATAATATAGCCACTATCATCAATACCAATACTGGTATTACCCATACACATCGTTATCGCTTGTGAGTTGGCAATGTAGACCCCTGTTGTGAATTCCCACGCTCGACGGTTATCACCGATATCTGGCGTATCAATTAAATTGAGCTGTACAGTTGAATTTGCATCTGAGCTCATATTGGTAATAATTCGTTGAATCATTGCAGAAGCATTTGTACTTGATGCTCCATACGTTGAATCACTCGTGCCATTATTACCAGAAATTAAATATCCACCTGTTGGGCTGGCTTGATTAGCAGGCCATGCACTCACAATTGATGAACTCTCATCAGCGTAAGCACCAACCTTAGCAGTACCCCCCGTACCCTCATAACCGACCCAGAATGCACCATTTCTACGATATTCATTTTGTTGATTCGTCCCCCAAACTTTATAAAGGGTCTCACCAACACCACTACCTGGGTTGAACTCATCACTGGAAACCTTAACTGTCGCTTGCTGTGCTGTCCCTAATGAAGAAGCTGTTGTTGTGCTATAGCTGACTGATAATTGTTTTGTCGCTCCATTTGCCACACTTCCCAACGGACATGTCCAGTTACTACCACTTTGAGTACAAGCTGCTCCCCCAACTACACTAACACCTGTGACTGTTACACCAGTTTGTGGCGCAGCAACGTAAGTAGCGATTGCATTGGTTGCATTGTTAGGTCCTTCATTTTTAATATCAATAAGCTGAGAACCAACTCGCCCACGAACAATAGTAGGTAAATTAGGTGTGACGCTGAAGCGCGCTTCCAAAATAGCTGTATCTGCCGTTACTGGCGTTGGATCTACGATAATCGCGTTTACAGAGCTGCTATCATTTGTAGTAGCTGAATCGGTTGAAGTTGCTTCAATCGTTGCTGTATTGGTAATTGTTCCTGCCACTTTGGCAGTTGCTTGAATCACGATGGTACATGTGGCCGAACTTGCACCACTAAATGTCCCCGTTAAGGTATAACCATTCGTATCATTACCAGACAATGTTGGTGAACATGTCGTACCAGTACCTGTCGTTGTTGCGGTTCCAACAAGACTGACTGCCTTTAAATTAGAAGGAATTACATCAGAGAAAGGAGCTAAATAGGCTGAGCCACCAACTGTTGCACTTGTTGGTTTAGTATTACTAATCAACAGCTGATATTGCATAATCGAGTTTATAGGAACATTATTTAATTGAGTTTGTACAAAAGTTCCAGAAGTCCCGACACGTTGACTTTTCACAATAGAAATATCACTATCGGCATCCATACTCGAAACACCGAAGAAAAAGGCATCTGCCCCTGTTGTTGACCATGTTGAACCACGACCATCGCCGCGAACATATACATCAAAAGTTAATGAGGTAATTCCCTTACCTTTAATATACACACTTCCGCTCGCACCACCATTCCCACTGGCTGCTTTGATTGTCGTTGCATTATTTGTAATATTATTCCCACTAACCGTAAGCTCTTTACTCCCTGCAATACGGCTCATCACTACAGGTACGCTACTACTTGTTAATGTAAATTCAGCGCCAAAACCCAGTCCAGTAGATGTTTCAGCACCTAAAGCACTTGCTTGTAATATTGGGTTAGTAACAGGACGATTAAAACTAATAACAATCGTCCCCATTTTTACTCTAGAGTTGGTTGAAATCCCCGAA
The DNA here is from genome assembly GCF_008980925.1 of Acinetobacter sp. TUM15071. Taxonomy (NCBI): domain Bacteria; kingdom Pseudomonadati; phylum Pseudomonadota; class Gammaproteobacteria; order Moraxellales; family Moraxellaceae; genus Acinetobacter; species Acinetobacter sp. TUM15071. The sequence continues at coordinate 156,868 of NZ_BKGB01000010.1, forward strand.
CTATTTAATCCACGTGTGGTAATTTCCATAGCCACACCATTATTCGAGGTCACACTGATCCCACCATTTGTGCTCAAACAATCTGCACCATTAGTACAACCAGTTGGTGCATTTTGAAGAGAGGCAGCAAACATATTATCAGCAGGATTACCATACCCATTCAGTGGTTGAAGGATATTTACAGGAGCAACTACATTACTACTATTTGTATCACCGCCCATGAAAAAATCAGGTTTATTAAATTGATTACTATTAGAAGTATATGGAGTCGCGTTGTAGACAGAGTTAGTAATGGTATAGCTTACTGTTGTTGTAGGCGCATATGTCTCACCCGTGTTATCTGATGGGTTATTTCTGTTGAGTAAGAATGTGTGCGTACCTGAAGAAGTCGTTGGCCCCTGTCCAGACCCCGAGCCTGAAAAAATCTCAATTGTTGGAGGCGCAGCTAAGACAACTTGACTGCATAACAAACAACTTATAAGAAGTAATATCCATGTTTTCATCTGAGTAACTGTCTGATTTACCAAACGACCTTTAGAAATATTTTTTTTCATTTTTTGCTTACTGGCCAACATAGCGCACCCCAAAATTAAATTCGTAACTTTGATTTGCAGCCACACTATTTAATGTCCCTGAAACCGCTCCAGCATTCCCAACTGTTGGTGCTGTCATACCACTACATGCTGTACAAATTGGTGATTGAGATAAAACTGTATAGGCGGGTGTCATATCTCTAAAAGTAAATGCACTACTCAAACTTGTTGCACTGGTATTTGTTAAAATCACCTTGTACAACACACATTGGCCTTGACCATTTGCTTGCTTGCCAATATTCAAACTATTTGCTGTAAAAGATTCATCAGCCGTACCATTACAATCAAAGTCACGTGCTTGTAATTTAGTTAGCTTGAGTTGCGTTTGACGTACAGTTGTTACATCTGTAATAGATGCTAATACCTGACCATTGCTGTTATTGGTTAAATTAATCGTGCTGTTATTCGCTTGAGCAAGATTATTCGCAACCAGATTTTTAACTTGAAGCAATAACTTCACTTGAGTATGTGCCACCAATTTACCTCCAGGTAAGTCAGCTAAGCTTCTTATTGCCAAATCCCCAGCATCAAAAACGCCATTGCCATTCACGTCATAAAATAGAGTGCTATTAAATTCGACCTGATCATTATTCGTCAGAAAACTATAGTTCCCTGTATAGTCCACGTCAGTATTATTGGTTAATAGATGACTATAAATAACGGTACCTAGTGGTGAGACCTGGCCACGTGAATTTGGCGTAAACTCTACTTGAGCGACTGAATTAACACTCTGAATCGTAATCGCATTTTTAATAATATCTTGGCTTGGATTACTACTATTGTTCCCACTTACATAACTTGTAGACAGCACACGAAAATAGATCGGTGTAGTCAGGCTACTATTCAACTGGTCCACGTCAACAACAGCACAAATCAACTGACTTTCAGCATTATTGAGATATATTGTTTTACCTGTCTCACTACCTAAAACAGTACAATTTGAACCATTTGCAGAAATATAAAAACGAACGCGATTTACACCATTGGGCAAAATTAAGCTCGTAAAATCACTGCTTGCATTTGCACTAAGTAAATATTCAGTTCCTATACCTGTATGACTGACTTTTAATGGAAATATAGCTTGCCCACCCGCGACAGGATTGATACTCGTTGATACAGTAACGGTTTTCCATGGATTACCAGCGTTATCAATATTTCCATTACCTAATCCATTGTTTTCTGGACTATTGGTTAAATCAACTAAACGCGCTACGGTTGTGGCAAGTAAATTACCTTGATCTTTAATCAAACTAGTTTTTGTCAGATCACCTAAAGACTGGGCTTGAGGCGAAACTTCAAATGTAGTATCAGCGGTTACCGCATAACTACTCGGTAAACGCACTTTAACAACGATAGGTAAATTAGCGCCTGCCGATAATAATCCCGTATCAGGAATACCATCGCCATTACTATCCAATAATGGCGTTACCCCATCCGCACGATAAAATTCAATTTGACTGCCCGTAGGGAAAGTACTTGCTGTCGAGATTAAATTAAATCGATCAGTACTATTACCTGTATTCCAAACATAGTTATTAAAAGTAAGTTGTCCACCCTGTGCTACAGAAGTCGAAATAACCGTAGTACTATTATTTACATCACTCACACTGCCATTAATTTTGACAGCATAAATTGGAGCAACATTCAGTACAGCAATATTACTTAGATCAGAAATGGTTGCTGTTGCTGCATTATTGTCATGATCATATTGAAAATTAACAGTATTGTTGATTGCACCAGCAGTTGTTTTATTTACTTTAACTTTGAACTCGACATAACCCGTCGCATTTGCCGCAATTGAACTAATCACAGCAGTTACAGTATTCGATGTGACACTGTAATTAATCCCTGCTGGATCATTGCTGCCTGTGTTCGGATTAACCGTTGCACCATTCCAGTTTTCACCACTGTTGGGTTGATATACCAAACTGGAGTCAAGTGCATCTGTTAATGTTACAGAACCTGTAGCTGTGCTACCTAAATTCTGATAATCCAAACGAACGGTAACGACATCACCATTTGCTACAGTAGTTTGAGAAAACTTTTTACGTACAACTAAAGCAGACTGATTAGTAACGGTTGCCGTATCTGTATTAGTTTTATTCCCAGTCGCATTATTTAAAGAATTTACAGTGAATGTTAATAACCCATTTTGATTAACCGTTGCCCCACTCGGCACATTCGCCGCCACAATAAGGCCAACAGACTCACCTGCACCTAAAGAATAAGAACTAATCGCTGCACCATCAGGTCCCCCATCATTATCTTTATCTAAAAATACGGAGAGATTACTAAAGTCATAGTTATCCCCCGTATTATTTGTCACTGCAAAGTTGTATTGATCGACCTCATTACCCGTATTAGTCAAAACATGGTTAAAATATACTGTTTGGCCAGCGACGACATTTTTGCTGTTGTTTGCGGTTAAATTAACAGAATAAACAGGGAGAATAGTCGTTTGGACTAAATTAGAACGGCTCACCTGAACCACAGTAGAACCTTCTTCGGTATATTCACCGATGGCCATATTACTGATGATTTGACGCGTCGGAACTGCAGCAAAACTTGACTGATGTATCCCCAATAAAGTAACGAGCACAATCACCAAAGCGATTATGTTATTGCGGATATTTTTTAATGCATTGATTATATTCATCTTATAGTATCCGCTTAACTTAAGGTGCAACCCGAATAGAAAAATACAATGCAGCCTGCTCCTGTGGTGCAAGTGCTCCAATATTTCCTGATATTTGATCCCCACTCACCGTTACAGAACCTTTACTAATTGAAGGAGGCAAGGTAGTTCGTAAAATACTATAAGCGGGTACAACGTCATTAATCACAACATTCGCTGCGGGTGTTGAACCATCATTTTTAATGGTCAATCGATAAGTTACACATTGATTTGGCTTAATCGTCAATGGGTTACTGGCATACGTCGCGGTAGTGACATTAATGAGTACACAAGCTTCATCTTTAGCCTGTTCTTTCGTTAAACGGAGCTGCGTAGGATCAACTGTTGTTAAATCAGTATTCTGAATTGATGCTAGGTTTAAACCTTGAATTATATTTGTTGCCGATACCACAATATTCACAGCACTGGAAACACCATTTGTCGCTGTGAGTGGTGCTTGAGTTTTTAAAAGCAATTGAACAGAACTTTGTGGATTCAAACCACCTGTAATAGATAAATCTGTAGCAATAGGATCTGTAGGGTCTAATACGCCATTATTATTTGCATCGTAATACAGGGTATAGATGAACCCATCATTGATATTTTGTGGAACTACACTAAGACTTACTTTTCCAGCTGTATCCCCTTCAACAAATGTACCCGTGTTTTTCAATGTATGTAGGTAAACAACCGTACCACCAACATTAACTCGACCTTGTTGGTCATTCGCCAAAGTTAATTTACGTACGGCCACATCAACCTGATCTTTAATGCTGTCACCCTGTGCATTCATAGGGGATTTCATCGCAAACCAAATTGGCAAGCTTGTCAAAGTCGTATTCGCAGGAACCGTTACAACAGCACAATATTGTTTAATCGCACCAGCAGCTAAATTTCCAGTACTTGTAATTTCACCCTGTAAAGTTTGACAAGTTGCATCACCATTATAAAACTTTACTCCCCAATCTGATGGTAAAGTCGTATTGATACTATTGATGTCAATCGCTGTACTTGAAGCGTACAGATTATAATTATTTGAGACAGTGCTATTATTTCGAATAACAAGTGGGAAAACAGCGTTTGCCCCCTTAGCAGCATTTTTTACCAGTAATGCCTGTCCACCAGAAGCGGTGACATTTCCAACACCCACACCAGAATTATTACTGTTATATAAATCACTTTCTCCAACAGCCACCGTATTAATCAATCTATCACGTGTACTATTTTTGACACTTGTATCTGTCGCGGAGATCGCCGTAATATCGAAATCCATTGTACTTGTTGAAGTACAATTAGATGGGAAATAAACCCCTAATTTAATTCTTTTTGAGGTGCCATAAGCCAATCCACCAGTGTCGATTATGCCATCACCATTTGTATCTGTGAGCAAAGTACGGCCATCTGCATGATATAAACGAACAACAGCACAACTTGGTACATTACTTTTAACGAGACTTAAATTATAAGTATCAGTCGCCTGTCCTGTATTCCAAACATAGTTATCAAATTGGATTTCTTTTGCTACGCCTCCAAAAGTATTATTCTGGACTTGCAAATTATTTAAGCCAGCATTTGGCTCACCATCATCACTTGCGCTACTAGGACTATAGTTAAGTACAACACCTAAGCTTTGTTGAACATTAAAAATTACTGTATTCGTTAAAGTATTTTTCAAAATAGCATTTGATGTATTGTATTGCTGATAATCCGCGGTGTTAGGAATTTTTTCCGCAGCATTCGGATTAACTGTTACTTTAAAACTGACTGTACCCTTGCTCAGCGCAGCCACACTTGCAAGTTCTACATCAACTTGCCCATTATTCACTTTATATTTTATAGGTACATTTGCACCTGTCTCTGCATCATCCGCATCTGTCAAAGATCCAGAACCATTCCCCCAACTACCACTACCAGATTTATAAGTGACATCTGTGGCCAAGATATCTCGTAATACTAATCTTGCTGCTGCAGTCCCTGTGTTGGCATAGCTCAAAGTGTAAGTAATTTCTGTGCCAGTTTTTCCAGTACTGATATTTTGCGATTTCGTAACTTGAATGACAGCATCATCAACCACTTTCGCGGTGTCATTTACCGTCATCACGATCGTATTATCGTGTTGACTTGTTGCCGTTAAAGTAAGGTTAGCAACGTTATTTGCACTTACATTGGTTGGAATACTTCCAACAACAATCAAGGAGGCAAACTCTCCAGCTTCTAAACGAAAACTCGTACTTGAATTAAGTAAATTATTATTGTCATCAGGCTCCCCGTTCTGATCCCGATCGATGTAAACAGCAATATTTTCTAAATTAAATTGATCATTGGTTAACTGAATAAGGCTTAATTTATAATCATCTACGATGTTTCCCGTGTTTGTTAAAACATGCGGAAAATTAACTTTACTGCCAATAGTTCCAATATTCTGTTGATTACTTTGTAAAGTTAAAGAATAGATCGGTTGAACAGTTAAAATAACTGCATTTGAATTAATAACTTGGAGATTACCTTGCTCATCATAGAAGTCACCACTTGCAATGTTAGTGATGCTACTCCCTGCTTTAGGTTGAGCAAATACAATAGAGCTATGAAATGCAATCAATAAGCCAAATAAAGCGATAAATGAAGTTTTTGAGACAGCACTTTTCTTGAATCGGCTTATCATGTTCCAGAACCCACAAAAATGTAAAGATAGATTTCTTATTGGCAAATTGTACGAATTTATTGACAATTTTCACAAAAGAATACTACAAAAATACAAAATTGAACACATAAATTAACAAAAACGTGATTTTTCCACAAAACATACCAACTGGTAAAAAAAGTTATCGACCACTGCTATTTTTCAAGAAAAGTTTATCGATTAGGGCTATAGACTTACCCGCCCCTTTTATTGTTTTTATTCAAAAATCTGTTGATCTTAAATTTTAAGAAGCTGTCATAGATAAAATTGCATTACTGCCTATTTTAATAACAGTTTAAACTTTTTTAGATTTCATAATCTCTATGTATAAACCGTTCGTTAAAGGTATTTTGACTATATAACTCTTAGATGAAGCAACCGTACAACACAAATTTATCGTACCGCTAAGTGACATTCTTGTAATAACGCTTTGATCAATTATGGAAATAATTGATCTAATTTGATATTGAATTAAATGATAAGCAAGGTCTAAATTAAACCGACTCAAACACTATAACTGGTTGTTGAGCTTATCCCATTTTACTTGAAAGTGGCATCACTCTGTTATGAGAGTTTAAAAAATTATTAAATTTTCAAATACTTAAAAAGTGAAATTTATTATCAACTTGGTGGTAGTGTGGTGATGCTAATGAAGCATGATGTGGAGTAGATGAACTCAGAGAACAATAAAGCAGAGATCGCTAAAATTTCGAATATTGCCAAAATTTTGCCAAAGAAAAAGGGAATCAAACTATATGTTTGATCCCCTTTTAAATATTTGGCGGAAGCGGTGAGATTCGAACTCACGGAGGACTCACACCCTCGTCGGTTTTCAAGACCGGTGCATTAAACCGCTCTGCCACGCTTCCATGTGCGTAAGAATACAAAGCTTGCCCTCGTTATACAAGAGAAATTTAACTGCAATGTATTCAAATGCATATTGTTTCATCAATTTTAGAGTTTAGCGGCTAATTCAGCACCATCTCGGATCGCACGCTTGGCATCTAGCTCAGCTGCAAGCTTTGCCCCACCAATAATATGGTAGTTTGCCGAAGTATTTTCACCGTCTTTTGGCATCAAATCTTTCACTGATTCTTGTCCTGCACAGACCACAATGGTATCCACGCGCAACAATTGATCATGACCATTATGCTCTACCCATAAACCTTCATCGGTAACCGCTTTATACTGCACTCCACGAAGCATACGTACCGCATGTTTCTTCAACTGTGCACGATGCACCCAACCAGAGGTTTTACCTAGACCGATACCCAATGGTGTTGTTTTACGCTGTAATAAATAAATTTGGCGAACAGGTATTTCCACTTCTGGGCGTTGAGTTCCCCCTTCAGAAATATAATTCGGGTTTGGATCAACCCCCCATTCACGTTGCCAGTCTGCCAATGGTTGTGGCTGTGGTTGATGTGGCGGTTTTAATAAAAACTCAGAGACATCAAAACCAATACCACCAGCACCAATCACCGCAACTTTATGCCCAACTTCGGCACCACGTAATACTTCAGCATATGACAACACTTGTGGTGCTGTGCTGCCTTGAATTTTTAGTGCGCGCGGTACAACACCAGTTGCCACGATAACTTCATCAAAACCTTCACGCTCTAACTGTTCGCGACTAGCACGTGTATTTAAACGGACATCCACACCCGTTTGTTTGAGTTGTACTTTAAAATAACGAATCGTTTCATGAAACTCTTCTTTACCTGGCACAACTTTCGCCAAGTTAAACTGACCACCAACATCGTTATTTGCTTCAAATAAAGTTACCGCATGGCCTCGACTCGCAGCAACTGTGGCAGCAGACATACCAGCGACACCGCCACCGACAACAGCAATACGCTTTGGCTTTTTGGTTTTAATATAAACCAGTTCTGTTTCATGACAGGCTTGCGGATTGACTAAACAGCTTACACGCTCATTTTTAAAGGCATGGTCCAAACACGCTTGGTTACACGCAATACAGGTATTAATTTCATCAACACGATTGGTTGCAGTTTTATTGACCCAATATGCATCGGCCAAGAATGGACGAGCCATTTGCACCATATCAGCCTTGCCAGAAGCAATAATATCTTCAGCGACATCAGGCATATTAATACGGTTAGATGCAATCACAGGAACAGAAACGTGCTGTTTCACCGCAGCGGTATAATCGACAAACGCAGCTCGAGGAACGGAAGTAACAATGGTTGGAACACGTGCTTCATGCCAACCAATTCCTGTATTTAACAGCGTAATTCCAGCTTTTTCTAATGCTTTGGCAACCACGATCACTTCTTGCATGGTATTGCCATCATGTACTAAATCAAGCAAAGACAAACGGAATGCAATAATGAATTTTTCACCCACTTTAGCACGGATTGCTTTGACGATCTCCACAGGGAAACGCATACGATTGTCGATATCACCGCCCCAACGGTCAGTACGCTTATTCACATGGCTGCTGAGGAACTGGTTAATTAAATAACCTTCTGAACCCATAATTTCTACGCCATCATAGCCTGCTTTTTTCGCTAAGCTCGCGCAACGTGCATAATCTTCAATCGTTGCTAATATCTGGGAGTCAGACATTTGGCGAGGTTTAAATGGGTTGATCGGTGCTTGAATCGGAGATGATGAAACCGAAAATGGATGATAACCATAACGGCCTGAATGCAAGATTTGCATCAAAATTTTTGCGCCATGCTTATGTACGGCATGGGTAACTAAACGATGATGAGGAATATCCGCCAAGCTATTCATTGTTCCGCCTGCAGGCAGCAACCAACCCTGACGGTTTGGAGAAATTCCGCCAGTAATGATCAAGCCAACACCACCCTTTGCCCGCTCACCAAAATAAGCTGCAAGTTTAGGATAATTAAAAAAACGATCCTCTAAACCTGAGTGCATTGAGCCCATTACGACACGGTTTTTAATAGTGGTAAAACCCAAATGTAATGGTTTTAAGATATTTGCATAGCTAGTCATGGTATTCCTTCTATAATTTTGGCTTTGCAACTTGTTGCATAGTACTTTAATACTTTTTTATTTATTTGGGATGACTATTTATAAAATTTTCGGTGTTGAAAGAGTCAATTCGACCCTATTCTGTCAATCTTTATGACCTAAATAAATCACAATGCAAATAACCCAGCTGATAGCCGCCCCCAACATTCATCTAAAAAATAAAAAAATCAGCCATATAGAACATGACTGATTTTTTTGAATAAAATATTCAATGCTTGTTATTTATTACAATTTATTTTTAGATCTTATAACAAACGCTGTATATCCATCCTTTAACGTTGTTGATTGCCTGAATAAGCTAAGCGATTTTTCTGCACTTTCATTTTCAAAGAACTCATTACTATGCCTAAGCAGATAAATGCTGCACCAATTAAAATATTGAGTGTCAAAGCTTCATGCCAAATTAACGAACCAAAAAACAGACTGAGTATTGGAATACACATAATTGAAATTGAAGCCACAAAGGTATCCACCTGACTGACGATCCAGTTCCAAAGTACAAAGGCAAATCCCGTTCCAACCACTGCAATATAAAACAATGCAGACTCACTTAAAGGATTTAACCAAACTTGTGCATCGACAGGTTCGAACAATAAGGCCATAAAAAACATTAAACTTCCACCGAGTAACAGTTGCCAAATGGTCAGTTTGATTTTGTCATAAGCCGCAAAATTCTTTTTGATATAGACTGTAGATAGTGCCCAGAAGAAGCCTGAACCAATCAATAAGACTTGTCCAAGCAATGACATATTCATATGCACATGATGTAATTGAGGCCATAAAATTGCGATGAGTCCTAAAGTTCCTAAAACGAGACCCAAGATTTTCTGCGTATTCAACCTTTCATTTAAGAAGTAATGCGCTAACACAGCAATAAAAATTGGCATGGTAAACACCAGCACAGCTGATAAACCTGAACCCACAAATTGCATGGCAAAGGTTTGTGTTGCATAAAAACCAAAACAGATCAATAAGCTTAAAATGATCAAAGGTTTCCACTCATGGTGTTGGGGAAGAATAGATTTTTTTAAAATCCGTTGTATCAGCATTAATGTCAATGCCGCTAAAATCAACCGTGTAGAGATAAATAGAAATGGTGGAAACACTTGTAGGCTATGTTTAACCAAGCCCCATAAAGATCCCCACACCAAGCATAGCAACGCGATTGCACTCACGACTCGAATATTCACGTGTTGTACTCAACCGATAAAAAGTAAGCTTAGTGTATAAAATAAATGACATCATGAATAATGCTATGTTTTAATAGATACATCATTTTTTTTGATACCTAATTCAATTCATCTTTTTTGATAGCACCTTTTGAACTGAAATATTGAGGACTTGCCGTGAATATTGATATTAGCGATATCCGATCATTTGTCACTGTGGCTGAGCTGAAAAGCATTACTGCGGCGGCAAATAAGCTCAATTATTTACAGTCCAATATGACTGCGAAAATTAAAAAGATTGAAAATCACTATAAACGCCAACTGTTTATTCGTAAGCCTAAAGGTGTCGAACTGACTGAATCGGGTATGAATTTATATGCCCAATATAAAAAGATGATTTTCACTTGGGAAGAAACTGAAAATAAAATCTATCAGCAAGAAAACGTTTTACGCTTTGGCACCAATACCAGTCTAGGCGGGATGCGTTTCTACCCCTCTTTTAGTCAGCTCTATGAAGCCTACCCTGACCTTTCCATCACCATGAAAACAGGTCCAACAGGTTACATTGAAGATGAGATTTTAGCGGGCAATTTGGATATCGCTTATGCCCTAGGGCATCCTAAACATAAAAATCTGCAATATATTCAAAAAGCGGATGATCAACTGGTGATTATTGGTAAAAACATGATCAACCATGACAGTCTCGAAGAATGTCTAAATCATCAAAATATCTTGCTGGCTTCTGAACAATGCTGCTATGCCACCACCTTAGACAGTATTTACGCGGACTATAATCTCAAAAAAGGTGAACTCACCCATATTTACGATCATGAGGCCTTAATTCACTTTACCCAGCTGGGTATGGGCATTTCCATGATTGCCAAGTCATTGATCGACAAATACAAGATCCAATATTATCGGGAAACGCCTGAACAATATCGGGACATTGGTCTTTATCTGATTGCACGTCACGATCATGTATTTACCCCGATCGAGAAGCAATTCATTGGCTTAAATGATTCACTCTGAGCTAATTTTAAATGAAAGGTTTAACTTTTTTGAAGTTCAATTGGTAATTTAAAAGTTGGACCTTTTCCCATTTAAATAAAGAGAAAAATAGGATCACTACTGCTATAACCGTTCCTAAGGGGAACATATTTAGCATAAAGACCGTCATTAAGATTGAACCAATACGACTACTTGCACTTCCCGTCTTAACACTTTTCGCACATAGGAAATGAACAGCTATCAAGGCTATACGCCCCAAGAGACCGCCAATAAAGTATTTGGGCATGTGCATATATAAGTTATAAATCGCATAGACGAGATCTGAAATTAAGATAAATGCTACGACGCGATGTAATGTAGAGAGAATCTGATTGTTCGTTTTTAGCATTTTATTCTTTCACTCTTTTGGAATATTAATAAAAACTTTATGCTTATCGCAAAACTTTATATTTTTCTGATGTTAATCTATTTTTCAAATGAAAAAAAAAGAATTCCTTTCCTATCAGAAAAAAAATCGATTTGAAAAGTGATATAGTACGGGACGTATAAATTCTCTTTGGTCACCGAAGTATTAGGGTGCCTATTTCGAAATAGTTAGGACTAGCAATGACTGATAATGCAACGATCTTGCAGCATGTACCAGTAGGTAAAAAAGTTGGGATTGCCTTCTCTGGTGGTTTAGACACTTCAGCAGCTTTATTATGGATGAAACAGAAAGGCGCAGAGCCTTATGCATATACTGCAAATCTGGGTCAACCTGATGAAGATGACTATGATGCTATTCCAAAGAAAGCTGAACAGTACGGCGCAGTCAAAGCTCGATTAATCGATTGTCGTTTACAACTTGCGCTTGAAGGTATTGCTGCGATTCAATGTGGCGCGTTCCACATCAGCACTGGCGGTGTTCCTTACTTCAATACCACACCTTTAGGTCGTGCAGTGACAGGTACAATGCTTGTTACCGCGATGAAAGAAGATGACGTCAACATTTGGGGCGACGGTTCAACTTATAAAGGCAACGATATTGAACGTTTCTATCGTTACGGTTTATTGACCAACCCTGCACTTAAAATCTATAAGCCTTGGTTAGACCAAACCTTTATTGATGAGTTAGGCGGCCGTGCCGAAATGTCGCAATTCTTAATCGACAACGGTTTTGACTATAAAATGTCAAAAGAAAAGGCGTATTCAACTGACTCAAATATGTTGGGTGCGACACACGAAGCCAAAGATTTAGAATACCTCAATGCAGGTATTAAAATCGTAGACCCAATTATGGGCGTTGCATTCTGGAAAGATGACGTTGAAATCCAACCAGAAGAAGTGAGCATTACTTTTGAACAAGGTATGCCAGTTGCATTGAATGGTCAACGTATCGAAGATCCAGTTGAATTCATTCTTGAAGCGAACCGTATCGGTGGTCGTCATGGTCTAGGGATGTCTGACCAAATTGAAAACCGTATCATCGAAGCGAAATCTCGTGGTATCTATGAAGCACCAGGTATGGCTTTATTACATATCGCTTATGAGCGCTTGGTGACTGGTATTCATAACGAAGACACGATTGAACAATACCGCATTAACGGTTTACGTTTAGGTCGCCTACTTTACCAAGGCCGTTGGTTCGATTCACAAGCGCTCATGCTTCGTGAAACTTCACAACGTTGGGTTGCTAAAGCCATTACTGGTACGGTGACTTTAGAATTACGTCGTGGTAATGACTACACCATCATGAACACTGAATCTCCTAACCTCACGTATGAAGCTGAGCGTTTAACGATGGAGAAAGGTGATTCAATGTTTACACCAATGGATCGTATCGGTCAGTTAACTATGCGTAACCTCGACATTACCGATACCCGTGCAAAATTGGGTATCTATACCGAAACAGGTTTGCTTGCAGTTGGTCAAGGCTCTGCAATTCCTCAATTGGAAAACAAATCTAAATAAAAGATGGGTAAATTAATTTACCTACTTGAAAAGGCTGAATATTTTTATTCAGCCTTTTTTATTTTATCCAAGAACATACACACGACAGTATCATCGCATTTATAGAACAATATGTCGCAATTAAAGACTATTTATCGCCATAATGAATCGATAATATAAGCATTAAGCAAAACACAATAATTTGGGAGATGAAAGATGAATGCTTATCTACATCGTAGTGAAAACCGTGGTCATGTCAAAGCAGGCTGGTTAGACACCTATCATAGCTTTTCATTTGGTAGCTGGTATAACCCGAAATATATGGGCGTCAGTGCGCTTCGCGTGATTAATGATGATACGGTTGCTGCGCATAATGGTTTCGGTACTCATCCCCATGACAACATGGAAATCTTAACCTGTGTACTTGATGGCACCATTTCTCATAAAGACAGTATGGGCAATGAAGGCCAAATCAATGCAGGTGAATGGCAATTGATGAGTGCTGGAACTGGGGTCACCCACAGTGAAATGAACAAGCATGATAAAGCGGTGCATCTGTTACAGATTTGGATTCAACCGAATGTACAAGATGCTGAACCAACTTATCAGCAAATTCATCTAAACCCGAAAGATCATCCAAATCAATGGCATTTGATTGCTGGTGATGAATCTGCGCCAATGTCGATCCGTCAAAATGCTGAAGTGAAAACTGCAGTCATTGAGAAAGATCAACATTTAGAGATTACAGCACAGAAAAAAGTAAACTATGTGCATGTGATTTCAGGTGAAGTAATGATTGCCGATCATTTGGTTAAAGCAGGTGATGCTTTACTGTTTGATGAGACTGCAACGATTACTGCATTACAAGACAGTCAAATGATTTGGTTTGACCTACCTTAAGCTCGGTTTAACGTGTACCTCTTACCCTCAAGGGGTGCACGTTTTTTTTAATCATTATTGCTACTACTGTCACAACCGCTTGAGTCTGAACTCAAGTCTGGATTAGAACCACAATCATCTATACGTTGATCATTATTGTCCTGAAATGAATCACAGTTCGAAGTTGTGGAAGAATAAGGATAACTATAATCAGATGTATCCTGTGTAGAATCTGTTTTCTTTGCGAAGAAGGCGAATAAGACTAAGCCAATCACGACGACCAAAATAATAAACATCAGCATCACAATCCCCTATTGCTCCTCCAATCTTTATTTCACTATAGCCTAAATTTCATTCAAAAATAATCGGCATTAAAAAAGCCCGATTAACGGGCTTTTCTACAACCTTGAACATTTTTAAAAACGATCTAAACCGTTTCGTTCGTTGTTAGCTGTGTGTTCAGGTTGTCATATCTTTGTTCATTTAGGCAAGATTTCTCTTAAATCCCAAATAGTATATGACTTCCTTATTGATTAAATTAGCACCAATCTTTCACTGGGTCAAGCACCCTTTTGACACTAAAAAAAAGCTAGAAAATAATTGATAGCCATATCCAATAGAACACTTTAATCACTGAGTACAATAAGAGTTACTCTCTTAAGATAACTTGTAAATTATTTCTTTTTCCGCTCTTTATCAACAAGATATTCAACCACTTGAATCACTTTTTCATCGCCACCCTGAACAATATATTTACCATTTACCACGACAGCAGGTACGCCTGTAAGTTGGTATTTACGGGCCAATTGATTAGATTCAGCAATTTTTGCAGTAATTGCAAAAGAATCAAACATGCTATTAAATTGCTTTTCAGGTACTCCATATCGAGTAAAAAATTTAGCAAAAGCATCCTTTTGCAAGATTTTTTGATTGCCCGAAAAATTGGCATGGAATAATGGTAAATGTGTACGCTTGCGAACGCCTAATGCTTCACTGACATAATATGCACGTGCGCCTTGCTCCCACATTGGAGTCATTGCCGCTGGCGTACGCAGAAAATAAATATCATTTGGAATTTTCTTTAACCACGTTTGCATATGTGGTTCTAATTTAAAACAATAAGTGCAACCATACCAAAAGAACTCACGCACTTCGATTTTATTTGGTACAGAGGTCTTCTCTGGATTTTGTACAACCGTATAATCTTTACCTGCAACAAAATCTGCTGCCATTGTCTGGGTAGAAAGTACTGCAACAATTGCAGTAAGACCCGTTAAAATAAAATTTTTCATTAATTCCGCTATCCTCAAAGCCATTTTATAGCGCTTGGGCATTCATAAAAAAGTCATAATTCCAATACTTTATCGTACAAATCTGTTGATATCCTTATAACAGGCGAGTTAGGAGACGATGTAAATATTTTACTCGAGGAACATGTTAGAGTTGCGTGACTTGTAAATTTTTCATTAAATTCAACAATTAAGAAACAGAAAAACAACAGCATAGTAAATCGTTTGTTTATGCTCTTATGTTAGGAAGTATTTTATTGTGGTATAAAAATCCCCAATGAAAAAATTGGGGATTTTTAAGTTTGAAGGAAAAATCTTGATGTAACTAACTTTTATAAAATAATCTACCTACATGTTTGATTGTTCAAAACAACATTACCTAATGTTGCTCCAACTTTATTTTTATATAACACTTCAACTTTATGATCATTTACACCCATATATTTAGAATTGAAAAGCTCTTTACACCATACCTGAACAGCTTCCCTTGTACTCATAAAATCAACTAAATCTTTCTCTTCAGCTTCAGATACATCTACAGTAGGGCTAAACGTTACTGAGGAATAGTGTGGTGTCGTCGAAGCTGATGTAATTTTTACTAGTTCATTTGATTTATAAGCCCACGAACTTGATACTTTATCATTTGCATTTTTAAAAAAATCCGTAGCTCGCTCAAGATCTATAAATTTAAAATCTGGTCCAATAATCCCTAATTTTGTCAACTCATCATCAGTATTAAAATCTGAATTAGCTGTTACATTTAAACTAAAGGCCAATAGCATTGAAGCAATTAAAATTCTTGTCATAATACAACCCCTATAAACTAGAGATAATTTATCAAAAGGCTAAATTTAAGTCATTAAAAAAAATCATTCTCAGTGAATTTTATTTATATCAAA
>NZ_BKGB01000011.1:0-145814 GCF_008980925.1 Acinetobacter sp. TUM15071
AGTTAAATATCGTCGGTGGAGCTGATGCTGCAACAGCAGAAGACAAAACCAGCGGTGAGAACGTGATTACACGTACCACAGAAGATGGCATCAAGATTGAATTGTTGAAAGATGCGAAGTTTGACAGCATTACCACTGGCGACACTGTAGTAAACAACAATGGCTTAACCATTAAAGATGGTCCAAGCATCACTAAAGATGGCATCAATGCAGGTAATAAAGTCATCAGCAATGTTGCAGATGGTAAAGATGGCAAAGATGCAGTCAATGTTGACCAGTTAACCAACGTTAAAGATGGTTTAGATGGCAAGATCACGGATACCAAAGATCAGTTAACGACTCAGATCACAGATACCAAAACTGAGTTAAACAACACGATCAATAACACCAAAACCGAACTAAATACCAAGATTGATAACACCAAGACTGAGTTGGAAAACAAAGGTCTGAACTTTGCAGGTAATGCAGGTAAAGATGTACATCGTAAGTTGGGTGATAAGTTAAATATCATCGGTGGAGCTGATGCTGCAACAGCAGAAGACAAGACCAGCGGTGAAAACGTTATTACACGTACCACAGAAGATGGTATCAAGATTGAATTGTTGAAAGATGCGAAGTTCGACAGCATTACCACTGGTGACACTGTAGTGAACAACAATGGCTTAACCATTAAAGATGGTCCAAGCATCACTAAAGATGGCATCAATGCAGGTAACAAGGTTATTACTAACGTTGCAGATGGTTCAATTGTGAAAGACTCAAAAGATGCAGTGAATGGTGGTCAGATTCAGAATATCTCTGAAAGCATCAAGAACAGCATCGGTGGTAATACGACTGTTCATAAAGACGGTACTATTACGACCACTAACATTGGTGGAACTGGTAAAGACAACATCAATGATGCAATCAAGTCAGTCGATGACAAAGTGACTAATGGTGTGAATGACCTGACCAATAAAGGTCTGAACTTTGCGGGTAATGCAGGTAAAGATGTACATCGTAAGTTGGGTGATAAGTTAAATATCATCGGTGGAGCGGATGCTGCAACAGCGGAAGACAAGACCAGTGGTGAAAACGTGATTACACGTACCACAGAAGATGGTATCAAGATCGAATTGTTGAAAGATGCGAAGTTTGACAGCATTACCACTGGCGATAGTGTATTAAACAACAATGGTTTAACCATCAAAGATGGTCCAAGCATCACTAAAGATGGTATCAATGCAGGTAACAAGGTTATTACTAATGTTGCTGATGGTTCAATTGTGAAAGACTCAAAAGATGCAGTGAATGGTGGTCAGATTCAGAATATCTCTGAAAGCATCAAAAACAGCATCGGCGGTAACACGACTGTTAATCCTGACGGCAGCATTACGACCAATAACATTGGTGGTACAGGTAAGAACAACATCAATGATGCAATCAGCAATGTGAAAGACGCTGCAACTAAAGCGAAGACCACAGTTACTGAAGGCGATAACATTGTAGTTAAAGAAACGACCAACAAAGATGGTAGTACCAACTACGAAGTTTCGACTAAAAAAGATCTTACTTTAGACAGCGTAACCACAGGTGATACTGTATTAAACAACAATGGTTTAACCATTAAAGATGGTCCAAGCATCACTAAAGATGGCATCAATGCAGGTAACAAGGTCATTACCAATGTTGCAGATGGTTCAATTGCGAATGGTTCTAAAGATGCAGTGAATGGTGGTCAGATTCAGAATATCTCTGAGAGCATCAAAAACAGCATTGGTGGCAACACGACTGTTAATCCAGACGGTAGCATTACGACCAATAACATTGGTGGCACTGGTAAAGACAACATCAATGATGCGATCAAGTCAGTCGATGACAAAGTCACTACGGGTGTGAATGATCTGACCAATAAAGGTCTGAACTTTGCAGGTAATGCCGGTAAAGATGTACATCGTAAGTTGGGTGATAAGTTAAATATCGTCGGTGGAGCTGATGCAGAAACTGCAGAAGAGAAGACCAGCGGTGAGAACGTAATTACACGTACCACAGAAGATGGCATCAAGATTGAATTGTTGAAAGATGCGAAGTTCGACAGCATTACTACTGGCGATACTGTATTGAACAACAACGGCTTGGTCATTAAAAATGGTCCAAGCATCACAATGAATGGTATTGATGCTGGCGGCAAAAACATCCGCAATGTTGCTGATGGTGTAAATGGTAAAGATGCAGTCAATGTTGACCAGTTAAATAAATTGAAAGACCAGATCGGTAAAGACATCGGTAACCTTTCAGATAACGCGGTTCAATATGACAAGGACAAAGATGGCAATGTTGATAAGAATTCAGTGACTTTAGGTGGTGGCGATAAGGGCACTAATATAAAGAATGTTGCTGATGGTAAGGTTGAGCAGGGTTCTAAAGATGCTGTGAATGGCGGTCAATTGTGGGATGTTAAGCAAAACGTTGACAAGAACACCAATGATATCCAGAACATTCAGAACAACATCCAAAACATCAATGATGGTAAGACTGGATTAGTTCAGCAGCAGAAACCAAACGGTGAAATCACTGTCGGTAAAGACACAGGCGGTACAAGTATCAACATGGCTGGTAAAGAGGGCGATCGTGTTGTGCAAGGTGTTAAGGATGGAGAGATTAAAGCGGGTTCTAACCAAGCGGTAAATGGTGGTCAAATCCATAATATCTCTGACAGCATCAAGAACAGCATTGGTGGTAACACTACGGTTAACCCAGACGGTACGATTAAAACCAACAATATTGGTGGTACAGGTAAAGATAATATCCATGATGCGATTGGTACCTTGAACCAGTCAAATCAGGAATTAGGTAACCGTATTACGAACTTGGGTGATCAATTGCAACAAGCATTCTACGATACTAACCAGCGTATTGATAACGTTGAGAAGAAAGCTAATGCTGGTATCGCAGCTGCAATGGCATTAGAAGCCGCTCCATTTGTTGCAGGTAAATATACCTATGCAGCGGGTGCTGCTTACCATGGTGGCGAAAATGCAGTTGGCGTAACTTTACGTAAAACTTCTGATAACGGTCGTTGGTCAATCACTGGTGGTGTAGCTGCTGCATCGCAAGGTGATCCAAGTGTGCGTATTGGTATCAGTGGTGTCATCAACTAAGAAACTGGCGGGGAGAGCGAGTGCTCTCCTTACTCAAAATATAAAGAGAGTTATGAAATGAAAAAAACGATTCAATGCTTAGCAGTAGCAGCTCTTGCTGGTTTCTCAGTAGCGACTTATGCAAATGAAGATACAACTCCAGCTCAACAAGAAGAAATCAAATTTCCTGCTGTTGACAAGAGTTATCTAAAACAAGTGCAACGTTATGAATATAATAATGTGGCACGTTTGGATACTGGTCTAACTAAAGACCAAATTCGCTATATTTTGGGCAATCCTCAATTTAGCGAAGGCGTATTCTTTGTAAAGACTTGGAACTATGTTTTAGACATTCGTCAGCCGAATAGTCAAGACTATCTACGTTGCCAACTCCGCGTCGATTTTGACAAAAAATATTTGTCAGAAAGATTGTCATGGAAAGGTGAGGCATGTGAAGGCTTAATGACTTGGGGTGCAAATAACCAAGTTCCAAATGATGCCAATATTAATGGTGATCGTTCAGGCAGCGTATTTTTTGCCTTCGATCGTTTCAATGCGGGTGCAATTGAACAGGGTTCAAGTTCAGTGACTTCGATTGCGCAACGTATTAAGCAAACAAATTCAACAGGCCCAATTGTAGTTTCAGGCTTTACAGACACATTAGGCAAGTTTGCTTATAACCAACAGTTATCTTCACAGCGTGCCAATACTGTGGCGAAACTATTGGTGAATGAAGGGATTGATGCAAATCGCATTCAGATTCAAGCTAACAGCCAAACTGATTTATATCAGCAATGTGCAGGTAATAAAGCAAATGCACAGTTAGTTGGTTGTTTGGCTCCAAATCGACGCGTAAATGTAAGCTGGTAAATTTATTTAATAAGAAATATGGCTGCTTAAGGGCGGCCATTTTTTTGCTCAATTAATACCTGATGGTAAAAATTGTTCCTTAATTTAAGTGATGTTCGGTACCTTGTTGTAAATCGTATTAATATCTGTCTATTTTTTAATCTGATTGATTGTTTTCAATTGATTGATTTTATGTGGCTTTTAATTTTTCTAATTTTATTTTGCATAAAAAATAATTTTTGTGAACTGTCTGACAATTTATTTTAACTCTGTTTAAAAAGTGATCTAATATGCGCCGCATGAAATAGCATTTTCAGATGTCAGTTTCATGTATTTGAATAATTAAATTGAATATTTGGGGGGGTAACGAGAGGGTCTCACTTCTTGGCTTGATAAAAATATTCAAAATTTGCAAAGCAATTTTATAGAGGGAAAAACAATGCTGGATTCTAAAGAACTTATTGTACTTGATCAGATACTTGTCCTCACCAAAGAAGGCAAAAATGATTTAGTTTATGAAAATGACACATTATTAAAAGTAAAGATGATCTCGAATCAACATATTGTGGTCGAAGATGATCATCAGACCAATTTTCTATTAAAGCGACAAGATGAAAATGTCGTTTGGTCATTTATTTAAGCGGGAAAGAATAGCATCTGAGTCGAAAAAAATTGGTCATAACATTTTATTATTCAATGGCTTATTTTTTTAGTGTAATTCTATGATTTGGATGTTTATTCTCATATAGTGAATATTTTTTTGTATTTTGACTCAATTGACACCATCCAAAGAAAAGCAGTCAATTCTATTTCTATGCTTTATCCTTAATTTGAATAAAAACTATTGGGAAATAGCTAAGGATGGAACAGGCGATGCAAAATAATAAATTCAAGAGATTTTTGAAACCTTTCGCTGTGTCATGTATCTTGGCATCATCATTTGGGGTGATGAGTCCAAGTTATGCTGCACCCGAAGGGAAACTGGACTTAACGCTTTCTCCGCATTCACAAAACAAAGTTAAGCAATTATTAAACGATCCCAAAACTTGGCAACAGATTCCTAAACAAGTCACTCTATGCGTGTTTTCTCCGAATGGTGAGCATAGTGAAGCGTTTGAGCAAGCGACCAGTTACATCACAGAAATTCCAAGTATCGTCCGTGTTGCAAAACAATTTGGCGTGAACATGAATGTGACACGTCCTTCACATTTACAATTCAAATTAGATTTTGATTATCCAAAGTTGAAAAAGCAGGCATCAACCTTGGTTAATCTCAAGGTTTATACCAATGAAGCTGTATTGACTGAAGATTTCCGCAGTAAACGCTGTGATGGGGCAGGGATCAGTAATTTACGTGCAAAGCAGTTCAATAAGTTTGTAGGAAGTATTGATGCGATTGGTGCGTTGCAGACTTATAAGCAACTGAGTTCTGTGATTCAGGTTTTGGCTAATCCAAAATTTGATGAAAAGATGATAAATAAAGATTATGAAGTAGTTGGTGTTGTACCGCTTGGTGCCGCTTATATCATGGTCACAGATCGTAATATTAATACCTTGGCAAAAGCCGCAGGTAAGAAAGTTGCCGTGTTCCAATTCGATGAGACTCAAAAGAAATTGGTACAGAACGTTGGTGCTCAACCTGTTTCTGTTGATTTGGTAACTGTGGGCGGGAAATTTAATAATAAAGAAGTCGATATCATGGCAGGTCCAGCCATTTTATTTGAGCCACTTGAATTGCAAAAAGGCATGACGGATAAATCAGGCAAGGCCGTCGGTGGGATTATTAAATTTCCAGTGATTCAAGTGACAGGAACTTTGATCATGCAACGCAATAAATTTCCAGCAGGCATGGGCTCGATTGCACGTGAAGTTATTTCTAAACAGTTAAGTCCTGCCTTTGAATTTGTCGATAAAATTGAAGCGAAAATTCCTGATAAATTTTGGTTAAAATTAAATGAAAGTGATAAACCAGGCTATGTTCGATTGATGCGTGAAGCACGGGTTCAAATGACCCAAGAAGGTTTCTACGACAAAGATATGATGAAGTTGTTGAAACAGGTCCGTTGTTCACAAGATCCAAGCAATTATGAATGTGCTTTGAAAGATGAGTAAATGAGCTAAATTAAAAGAAATAAAGCTATATTATATTACTGTGCATACAGCCATTATTTTATAGCTTTTATTCTGATTGCCAGTTAAGAAAATGAAAAACAATACAACTGAAAAACCTGTCATTTTGGTTGCTGGAGCAACAGGTGCTATCGGCTATAAGCTTTGTCTGATTCTCAAGCAAAATGGATATACTGTTTACGGTATGACACGTTCTATTGAGAAAGCTAAGTTTTTAGAAGCCATTAATGTGATACCCCTAATCGCTAATATTTTTGAAGCTGAGCAAATTAAAGTATTGATGAATGAAATTGATCCAGATGTCGTCATACACCAACTGACCGACTTACCGTACGGTTTAAGTCCAGCAGGCATGGAGCAAGCGCGAATCAATACAGCGCGTATCCGTAAAGAAGGGACATATAATCTTATTCAGGCTTTAAAATCAAAATCCTGTAAGCTTATTATCCAAAGCATCGCTTTTGCTTATATACCTAATCAATCTTGTTATGATGAACAATCAGAGTTGGACTTGAACTCAGTCAATCCTGTATTGAAACTGAATGCAGAAGGTATCCATGCATTAGAACAGCTGGTGCAAACAAGCGGATTGGATCATGTTATTTTAAGATATGCCAAACTGTATGGAAATGCGACAGGATCTCTAGCAGCTAAGGTTTGCAAAGTGCATGTAGATGCTGCTGCGCATGCTGCCTATTTGGCAATTGAGAAAGGAGTAGGGGTTTATCAAATTGTCGAAGATGATTTAATTTATAAGAGTATAAAAGCTAAGAATGACTTAAATTTTGATCCAAATTATCGTTTTTATATACATTAAGCAATTGAATACTTAAGAGATACTCCAGAGGTGCCGCTGCATGGTCGTTACCCTGAACCCGATGAGTTCAAGGTGGAGGTGACGCATACTTAATGGGTTTCCTACTCGAGGCAGGCATACACTCAAAATACACAGAACACATCCATAAATTTAAGTATCGGCAGGGGAATAGACGTACTGGCGAACACCCTAGAGATAGCTTTAGTATAACTGATCTTTACACGATGACAATCCTTGCGAACCACATATCTGTAAAGATACTTACTAATTGATGGGGCTTTGTGCAATTTTACTCAACAGTTTGTTCGACATCTTCCAAAATAGTTTGGAGTAGATGTTCGCAGTGTGCATATTCTTGCAACGACTTATTCAAGCTGAATACTTCCTGAGCCATTTGCAGTGCAACCATAATCACGAGTTTGTTATGTTCTACTCGTGGTGCATTGCGGCGCATATCGTGAAACTTTTGATTTAATAACTCAGCGGCACGCTCTAACTCTTCACGCTTATCCTCAGTTGTGTTGAGGCGGAAAGTCTGTTCGATTAAGCGAAGCTCGACAACAATTGGTTCACTCATGATCAGGTCTCCTCTTGAGTTTCAGCATTTGGATGTGCAAGCTGTTGAATTTCTTGTGCGTGTTGATCCTGAGCTGTACCTAAAATCGCAAGACGTTGAATAATTGCTTCAACTTTAGATTTCGCAAGTTCATTTTTTTGCAACAAGCGATCACGATCTTGTTGTAAATCTTGAATCTCTTGCTGGCTATGACGCTGTTGTGCTTGTAACTTTTCTTTATTCACACGCAAATCATTACGCTCTGCCAAGATTTCTTGGAAGCGATTTTTCAAATCAGTGGTGCTTTTCTCTAAACGGCTATAACGCTCGGCTAAAGTTGTTGCATCTTGATTCAGTTGTTTAAATTGATCTTGTAACTGAGTCAGTTGTTCAGTTAAGTTATCAACTTCTTCCTGCTTTTGCGCGATGATGCTATTTTTCTGCACAACTTGTGCATGATGATCAGTTTCAGCTAATTGTTTAGCTTCAGCGAGCGACGCGTTTTCTCGCTCTAAATGATGTAAGCGTGTTTTTAAAACACCAATATGCGCTTGTAGACGCTGTAATTGTTCTAACATAACGAAGGTCGCACAGAGTTGCAATCAAAGGTAATATATACAGCAGTATAGAGATTGGATAAACGAATGCAAGACGATATTTCAGGTTGGACGGAATGGAATGCCCATTTTGAGGGAATTGAAGAAATTTCAAGTCCAAGTGAGTTACATGGTTTGCTCACAGGTATAGTTTGTGTGACACAAGCGCCAACCACCGATGAATGGTCACAAATTTTAAACACCCTTAATGTGCCTGCTTTACAACCAGAAGCACTAGAAAGTTTGACAGATGAAGCAGAAGATGTGGCACATGCTTTATCTGATGATGAATTAGATTATTTACCGATGCTCCCAGATGACAATCACTTGCTAGCTGATCGTGTTCAAGCTTTGGCAGATTGGTGTGCAGGCGTAGTGCTTGGTTTTGGATTAGCTTCTGGTCATATTCGTGCAGAAGAGCAAGAGTTGATTGAACATTTACAAGATGTTGCAGCTGTTGAGTTTGAAGATTCGGATAATGATGAAGAGGGCGAAGAAAGCTATCAGGAACTGTATGAGTTTGTACGCTTGATTCCTGTCAGCTTGTCGATTGGTCGCACCAAGATTCCTGTAGCCGAAAGTTCATTATTACAAAACTTTCATGCCAAAAGCAGAAATCAAGAAGGGGCAACTGATCCACAAACTGTTGTCGAAATGTTTACCCCACATCGTCCGAGTTAACTCGGGCGGTGCCTTAATACCTTATAAATAACGATACTTACAATCATTCATCTTCATCAGAAGGACTATATGAAATTAAGTCAAGCCGATTTTAAACACCGCCGTGATCTTCTTGCTGAAAAAATAGGTTGCAATAGTATTGCAATTATTGCGACACGCGCAGAAATGTATCGTAATCGCGATGCTGATTATAAATATCGTGCAGACAGTAGTTTTTATTATCTCACTGGATTTGCCGAGCCAGAAGCTGTTGCTGTTATTGAAACCTTTGCAGAAGGTGAGGAGTATAGCTACAGTTTGTTCTGCCGTGAACGTGATCGTGAAATGGAAATCTGGCATGGCTATCGTGCAGGTGTTGATGGTGCGATTGAAATCTATGATGCAGATGAAGCTTATGCGATTGACTTATTAGATGAAGAAATCATCGAAAAATTATTAAATAAACAACGTCTTTATTATCGTATCGGTCAACAAGCAGAGTTTGATGCTCGCGTTAGTGAGTGGATTCAAAAAGCGGATGCAGAACAGCGTCGTGGTAGTGCTGCGCCTGCTGAGTTGATTCAGCTTGATCGTATTGTTGATGAAATGCGTTTGAAAAAATCAGCACAAGAAATTGAGTTGATGCAGATTGCATCGAATATTAGTGCCGAAGCGCATACTCGTGCCATGCAAACCGTTAAACCGAATATGATGGAGTATGCACTTGAAGCAGAACTCAATTATATCTTTGGGAAAAACGGCTGCGTACCGTCGTATAACAGTATTGTCGGTGGTGGTGAAAATGCCTGTATTTTGCATTATGTTGAAAACAATAAGCCACTAAAAGATGGTGATTTAGTACTCATTGATGCAGCATGTGAATATGAGTTCTATGCGTCAGATATTACGCGTACATTCCCTGTCAATGGTAAGTTTAGCCCTGAACAAAAGGCTTTATATAATATTGTGTTAGAAGCGCAGCTTGCTGCAATTGATGCGACACGTATTGGCAATCACTATAAATACCCACATCAAGTTGCAGTGAAAATCTTAACTCAAGGTTTGATTGATCTTGGTTTGATGAGTGGCGATGTTGATGAATTGATTGAAAGCGAAGCATTCCGTCAATTCTTTATGCATGGTACAGGCCATTGGCTCGGTATGGATGTACATGATGTTGGTGCGTACAAGACTGGCGATGACTGGCGTGCTTATGAAGTAGGCATGGTGGTCACTGTTGAACCTGGCTTATATGTTGCACCTGATGACGAAACCGTCGATGAAAAATGGCGTGGCATAGGTATTCGTATCGAAGATGATATTGTGGTAACTGAAAATGGTCCATTGGTTTTGACTAAGAATGTGGTGAAAACTGTTGACGAGATTGAAAGCTTGATGGCAAGTCGTTAAATTGATTTTGAATAAAAGGGCTTATCGATTGATAGGCCTTTTTTATTTAGTTTGATATTCAAAACAACTTTTGAATATATTTTAAAAACATAGACCAAACAAAGTACAAATTCCCTTCCTGATTTAAGTTAGAGTAAGATAGGCTAGGGTCTATTGATAGTTCACAAATGCTTGCGACAGTGGACATTTTTTAGGTGATACAAGGCATGGCTTATGCAATTTAGTCATTCTAAATAAATAAGCCATAACGCCGTAGCGACAAAAAATGTCCCTGTCCCGTAGGGTTATGGCAAAAACTTCCTTAAACTTTGTTATGAAACTTGACAAGGGGGTGGCCATTGCCTACGTTTCATGCCTCGTTTAAGTTGTTTTAGCCTATAACGCAACGCATAGATGAACTATCAATAGACCCTTAACATCAAGTCATGAAAAACTGATAAGGAATAATATTATGCAGCAACAAGTCATCATTGTCGGTGGAGGTATGGTTGGACTCAGCCTTGCTTTAATGTTGGCAAAATCTAATATCGCAGTAAAGCTATTAGAAGCTGTGAAATATCCAAATTTCGATGATGAAAATGTTGCGCCTTATCATTCCAGTTTTGATGCGCGTAATACCGCATTATCACGCCGCAGCGTACAGATTTACCAAAAGTTAGGTTTGTGGGAAGCCTTACAACAACATGCTACCCCAATTCTGCAAGTGCATATTACTGAGCAGGGCAGCTTTGGTAAGGCTCGTCTCGTTGCTGAACAAGAAAAGGTAGAAAGCTTTGGGCAAGTGATTGAAAATGCTTGGTTAGGTCGAGTATTGCTCACCCAAGTTCGTCAGCAGCCTCTGATTGAACTGATTGATGGTGTGCAAGTAACTTCACTGACGCAAGATGCAGATCAGGTACAAATCGAAGCCATGCGTAATGGCGAATATATCCATTCATTAAAGTCCAAGTTGGTGATTGCGGCTGATGGTCGTGATTCATTCTGCCGCCAAGCGATTGGCGTGGGTGTCGATGAGCATGATTATGACCAAGTCGCGATTGTGACCACTGTACAGACTTCTAAGTCGCACCAGCAGGTTGGCTTTGAACGTTTTAGTGCGTTGGGACCATTGGCACTTCTACCTTTACCAGGCGAATACCGCCGTTCAGTAGTTTGGCCTGTGAAGAAAGGCACTGAAGCAGAATGGTTAGGTGAAGAAAATGATCAACATTTCCTCAATGCCTTACAGGAAACTTATGGTGATCGTGCTGGGAAATTTGAAAAAACGGGTAAGCGTTTTAGTTATCCATTGGCGCAAGTATTAGCGCATAAGCAGGCGGTTGGGCGTGTGGTGCTCATGGGTAATGCGGCACATACGATTCATCCTGTTGCAGGACAAGGTTTTAACCTGTGCTTGCGTGATGCGGATGTACTGGTTCGTTTCCTGATGGAGCAATTGGCGAAGTCAGATGATATTGGTGCGCCTGAAAATTTACTGGCCTATGAGCAATCCCGTTTAAAGGATCAGCAACGTGTGATTAAGTTCTGTGATTCGGTGGTGCGTGGTTTTAGTAATCAGAATCCAATCCTCAAATTATTACGCAATACAGGATTGATTGCTTTTGATGTGATTCCAGGTGTTAAGCCTTTGGTTGCTAACTATGCAATGGGGCTAAAAGCATGAGTGAAATCTTAGATGTCGTCATTGTCGGTGGTGGTTTAGTTGGCGGTTTAACAGCTTTATTACTCGCGCAAGGTGGGGTACAGGCGACGGTGCTAGATGCTGCACCTGTACTTGATCGGGACAAAACTTTGGCTGTGATGAATCCTCGTGTATTGGCATTGAGTCAGGCGACGATTCATTTGCTTAAAACAGTCGATGTTTGGGATGATTTAGCACGTCAAATGCCATATTCAGGCATGCAGGTCTGGAATAAAAATGGCTATGGTGAAATTAATTTTGGCCATACCTCTGAACAGCAACCTCAATCAGATCAGGCATTAGGTTCAATGGTCGAGCCAAGTGTTTTGAATGTTGCGATTCAACAAAAAATGCTGCAACAACTCAAAGACTATCGAACTCAAGTCAAAGTCATTCGGATCGAACAGATTCCACAAGGCTGGTCAATTCAATTGGCAGATGGCACAACATTAAAAACCAAGTTGCTGATTGGTGCAGATGGTGCGAATTCTTTTGTACGTGAGCAGGCTTATATCGATTTAGATGTACTGGATTATAAGCAGGCCGCGATCAGCTGTGCGATTAAAACCACGCGCCCGAATCAATATGTGGCTCGACAGATTTTCCTACCGACAGGACCATTGGCTTATTTACCGATGGCAAGTCTTGATCCTCAAGAAAACGGTTATTGGCAATCAATTGTTTGGACTTTACCAGATGATTATGCTGATGAGTATTCAGCACTCAGCGATCAAGCATTTATGCAACTATTGACGCAAGAAAGCCTACATATGTTGGGTGAAGTGGTTGAGGTGCGTTCTAGAGCACAATTCCCATTAAAAGCACGTGCCGCTCAGCGTTATATTAAATCGGGTCTGGCATTGATTGGTGATGCCGCACACGTGATTCATCCTTTGGCTGGACAGGGGGTGAATATTGGCTGTTTAGATGCTGCTGTATTGTGTGATGTATTACTACACGATTTAAAACGTGGTGTGTGGGCCAACGAACAAACTTTATTGCGTTATGAACACCAACGTAAGGGGCAAAATGATGCCATGATGCATAGCATGTCTGCGATTGGATGGATTGAAAGTTCAGAATTATTTCCTTTTGTTTGGGCAAGAAATTTTGGTCTGAAACAGGTTGAACAGTTCGATTGGTTTAAGGATCGTTTTATGCAACAAGCCAATGGATTAGGAACCTTGAAAGACACACAATATGCATGTTAAAAAATAGTAGATATTTTTTAAACAATCATTTATAAATCAGAGTGAATTTGGTCATAAAAAGTACGTTTTAACAAATATTGTGCTTTGCTAAATCTGAAGAGCTTGCTAAATTCCACCTAGTTCTGATGGCCAAATAGCGATGATGAGAGTTGAGTCATTGTGGGGAGATGAAGATGACGGAAATGAATGATTACGACGAAAACACAGAAAATTCTGCTGTAGACGACGAAGAGGCGAAAGCGGCGGAAAGTGGTGCAGATAGTGAAGAATCGAGCGCCAATGACGCTGATCTTGCTGAAGCGGAAACTTTAACCGTGACTGCGAAGCAGAAACAGCGCCAAGCTTTAGAAGATGAAGTGGCTGCGTTTCTTGCACGTGGTGGGCGCATTACTGAAGTTCCGCCAGGTGAGCATCAAGATTAAGTCTGAATTGACATAAAAAAGCATCACGGTTGTGGTGCTTTTTTATGTTGGTGTGACTCATGTTCGCACTCAAGTGGTTGGTGTAACTCTTTTAAAATACCACATTGTTCAATGGTACGATGTTGTGAACATTGTTGTTTTAAATGGCTTAGATCTTGTTTGAGATGTTCCAGATTTTTAATCTTCTGTGAAACCTCGGCAAGATATTGATCAATCAGATGATCTACCTCCATGCAGGTTTGATTCGGATCTTCGGCTAGACCCTTAAGCTTTTGAATATCTTGTATGGTGATGCCCAGTTCTCGGCAGTGTTTTAAAAATAACAATTCTGAAAGCATTTGTTCCGAATAATGACGGTAATTTCCCGCCGTTCGTTGGGCTTTTTCCAGCAACCCAATTTTTTCGTAATAGCGAATTGTATCTACAGATACACCTGACTTTTTTGCCAATTGTCCAATGCTAAAACTGATCATGCTTGACTCTGTAGTTACTCTAGGGTTTTAAATCACTATAAAAGATTATGTGAGAAAAGTCATGGCAGGGTGTGGTTGCAATACAACATGTTCACCAACACAAAAAATTAGTCCAAAGTTTAGAAAGGCTTTGTGGATTGCGCTCGTTCTAAATGCATTGATGTTCTTCGTAGAGATTATTGGAGGATCACAAGCACGATCTGTGTCATTGTGGGCAGATGCGCTAGATTTTGCAGGTGATGCCGCTAACTATGCCATCTCATTGGCAGTGCTATCCATGACCCTGTATTGGCGAGCAACCGCAGCTTTACTGAAAGGGATTACCATGGCCGCATTTGGTATTTTTGTGATTGTTAAAGTATTCTGGTCATGGTGGCTAGGTGTAACACCTGAACCAATGCTCATGGGGGCGATTGGTGTACTGGCATTGGCTGTCAATGTTATCTGTGCATTGATGCTCTATGCATTCCGTGATGGCGATGCCAATATGCGCTCGGTATGGTTATGTAGCCGTAATGATGCGATTGCCAATATTGCGATTATCGTCGCAGCTGTTGGTGTATTTGGAACTGGGACTATGTTCCCTGATTTATTCGTTGCTTTTGTTATTGCGTATTTAGGTGTTTCTTCTGGTTTGGCTGTGATTAAGCAGGCGAGAATGGAAAGAAAACGAGATCAAGCGAATATCATGACTAAGGCTTAAAACACATTGTTGTTATTTCATATTGAGATGATACGGGGAGATTTTTTAATCTCCCCTTAGGTTTTATTCATCTTGTTGGGTGAGTTCCAAAGCACGTTGGTACGCAACTTTCTTTTTTATACCCGTCAAATCAGCAGCTAATTGTGATGCCGCTTTTACCGATAAATCCTGTAATAAGCGTTTTAACAACTCATCCAGTTTATCCTGCTCCATATCTTTTTCCGCAGATGCTCCACCGACCACAACCACAATTTCACCCTTTTCTTGGTTGTGATCATTTTCGATAAAACTAACCAATTCTTTTAAAGTCATTTTTTTGATGGTTTCAAAAGTTTTGGTAATTTCACGGGCAAAACCTACAGGTCGGTCTTCACCAAAGACTTGCACCATATTTTTGATGCTGTCCAAAATACGATGAGGTGCTTCGTAGAAAATCAAGGTCTGGGTTTCATCC
Source organism: Acinetobacter sp. TUM15071 (assembly GCF_008980925.1). Classification (NCBI taxonomy): domain Bacteria; kingdom Pseudomonadati; phylum Pseudomonadota; class Gammaproteobacteria; order Moraxellales; family Moraxellaceae; genus Acinetobacter; species Acinetobacter sp. TUM15071. The sequence continues at coordinate 15,082 of NZ_BKGB01000011.1, forward strand.
TTGAGCTTTTCAAGCTGGCTGATTCGTTGCGATGCTTTCGATGGTAAAAAACCCTCAAAACTAAAGCGGTCACTCGGTAAGCCCACTGCACTTAATGCCGCAATTGCTGCACAAGCACCTGGTACTGGAATCACACGAATGCCATGTTCTTGCGCTGCACGAACCAACTTGAAACCAGGGTCGCTAATCAGGGGAGTACCAGCATCACTGATTAATGCAACATTTTCTCCTTTTAACATTCTTTGGAGAAGTTGATCAATTTTGTTACTTTCGTTGTGATCATGACACGCTGTGAGTGGAGTTGAGATATTATAATGTTTGAATAATTGAGCAGATTGACGAGTGTCTTCTGCGGCAACTACCGATACAGATTTTAAAATATCAATTGCACGAAAGGTCATGTCATCTAAGTGCCCAATCGGGGTTGCTACAACAAATAATTGAGCACTCATAAAAGGTAACTCCCTAATGTATTACAAAAAATATTGGCTGCTACTATGTTTGGCGGCATGTGTGAGTCCAGTTTATGCGGACGTACTGGTGATTCTACCTGAATCTGGTACGATGGCGCGAGCTGGTCAGAGCATCAAACGTGGTTTCTTGAGCGCTTATACAGCATCTGGCAGCAAAGAAAAAATCATTTTTGTAGATTCTGCGAAAAACAACATCGATACGATTTTTAAGAAAAGGGTCAATAATAAGACTCGACTGATTGTTGGGCCACTGGCACGCCCTGAAATTGAAACAGTGATGCAACTCAAGCCAGCGATTCCCGTGTTGGCACTCAATGATGTAAATACCCAAACCACCAATGTGTGGCAATTTAGTTTAGCCAAGCAACACGATGCCATTGCACTCAATCAATTACTCAAGAAAGACAAAATTAAAAACTTATTGGTGTTGCGCCAAGCGGGAACAGAGTCTGCTACAGAATTGTTTATGATGGCACTTATGTCTGAGTATGGTTCCAATGTTCATGTTGTGAATGAGCTACCGAAGAAACTTGCTCGTAAAGAAGGATTATTATTACTGGGCAATCAGCAGTGGTTAGAACAACTAGGGCCATTGCCTGAAAAAAATATTTATGCCACGGCGCTGAGTATTGAGCAGGACAAGCCGATTCCAATGGGATTGAGTTTTTGTGACACGCCTGCTTTATATAATGGGCAGTGGACTGATGTGATTAGTGCGTATAAAGAACAACCAGAGAATATGGCATTCCAACGTTTATTAGCCTTTGGTGGTGATTCGTGGAGTATTAGCCAGCAATTTTTGAATAGTTCGGATCGACACTTTTCTTTTGAAGGTCGAACTGGGACGATAGATGTGAAGGACGGTAAGGTATACAGACAGCCTTATTGTTACCAACAACAAAAAAAGGGAATTCAGGCCTTAAAGTAAGATAGCGCAAATATGTCACAGCAAAAGCATGACTTAGGGCAATGGGCTGAACAAACAGCGCTTGCTCTTTTGCAGTCTCAGCACTATTTATGTGTAGATCGAAACTATCATTCGCGTTATGGTGAAATTGACTTAATTGTTAAAAGAGACAATGAACTGGTCTTTGTAGAAGTCAAAGCCAGATCAGCGGGGAGTTATGCCGAGGCTTGTGAAGTGATTTCTCAGTCTCAGCAAAGTAAAATAATTAAGACAGCTCAATTGTTTTTACAAAAATATCCACATTATTATGACTTTGATTGTCGTTTTGATGTGATTTGTTTTGATTTTCCACAGAAAATTGCAAAAACAGTACAACCAGATTTTTCAAAATTGCAGTATGATCAGCAATGGATTAAGCATGCATTTACTTTAGATTGATTGATGAATCTAGGGGAAAGCTAAATATTGAAAATTGAACAAATTTGTTTGTGGATAGGGAGTCTTGCCAAGTGTTAAAACGGTTATCGATTACGTTGCTTTGCGCTGCAAGTTTATCAGGGTGTGCAAGTTTTATTTCTGGCGGCACAGGAAGTTCACCTGTTGGTACGAATAGTGGTGAGCGTAGTCTAGGGCAGATTTTTATTGACTCTTCAATCAAGCGTACTGCAAATATCAATTTGTATAAATTAGACCACCGTTTTAAACAGTCACGCATTAACATTGAAAGCTTCCACAGCAATATTTTATTGACAGGGCAAGTACCTGATCCTTATTTAAAACAATTGGCTGAAGATAATTTACGTTCGATGTCTGATGTGAAAGCCGTACATAACTATATTACGGTGGGCGATAAAGTTGGTTATAACACCATTATGCAAGATGCAACGGTGACCGCAAATACTCGTGGTTTGCTCATGAAAGCACCTGTTGTTTCGGATAGCAAAGTTCTTGTGCATACTGAAAATGGTGTGTTGTATGTGATGGGACGTTTAAATACAGCTGAATCAAGAGATTTAGATGACGTCTTACAAAAAGTTGGAAATGTGACTAAAATTGTGACACTGATTGACAATACGGATCAACCTTCAGGCACTGTCGCTAGTTCAACAGCAGCAACACCAATGGTGGGCACTGCAACTACACAGCCTTTAGTTGAGACACCTGTTGCAATTGATCCTGATCAGGCGGAACCTGCGGCCATTACTCCAACTAATCCTTAATTTATGAAGCAACTTATTCAACAAGTACAAGAAAATGTAATAAAGGCGAAAAACCTCTATCAGGAGTTTCGCCTTTATGATTTTGCCAGTTATTCGATCAATTACCTTACACCAAAAGATACCTTTGAAAAAGAAGAGCATCTTGCCTATGGATTGAAAGCAAGACAGCGTTTGGATCTCTATCGAACTAAAAATCCTAAAAAGCAAAGACCGCTTATCGTCTTTGTACATGGTGGCTCTTGGCAGCATGGTAACAAGCGCGAATATCTGTTTATTGGGGAAACGTTTGCGCGTGAAGGTTATGATGTTGCAGTAATTAACTATCATCTTGCACCAGAACATATCTTCCCGACTTTTATTGATGATATTGCTCAAGCCATTCATTATTTAAGTCAAAATCAAGATAAACTGAATATTTCTACCGATAATATCATTCTGATGGGGCATTCTGCGGGTGCTTTTAATGTGATGTCTGTGGTCTATTCTGCTTATTCACAAAACTTTAAATACAAAGATAAGATTCGAGCAATTGTGGGGATGGCTGGACCTTATCACTTTGACTACAAGGGTGATCCTTTAGCTGAACATGCTTTTGATCAGAAAGTATCGTATCAGCAAGTCATGCCGTATTATTTTATCGAGCCGAATCAAATTAAACATTATTTGCTGATGGCTGAACAAGATCAGTTGGTTGGCAAAGAAAATAGTTTTGATCTAGATAAAGCACTCAGAGAAAAAGGCAATCATAGTCATATTGCCGTAATTCCAAAGACGGGACATATTACCATTGTCGCAACGTTAGCGAGTTTGATGAGCCATTATTTCAAAACTAAACGGACCATCTTGCATTTCCTCGATGAAGCATTAGACCCTTAGAAGATAAGTTATTGAGAGTGAATAAAACCCGACTTCTATTTTTAGCAGTCGGGTTTTTGTTTTAGTGATGCATAACTAAAATTCTATAGCGGTTTTTTCCTAAGATTCTTTTTTAACGCTAAATTGTATATTTTCAAGAATCAGATGGATTCCAGTTTGTGGATCGACTCTTAGCGCATTGCAATACCAGATATATTCAACCACATCTAATCGTCGTTCACCTTGTTCTACCTTTTGTACATACGAATGTGGTTTTTCCATGCGTATTGCTAATTCACGCATAGTTAATTTCTGTACTTTGCGCTGACTTTTAAGCCAATGGCACAAAATGTTCATTTCTTTGGTATGAATGCTACTTGTCATTGTACCTATTTATGGTAAATTGACCCAATTACCCAAAATAGGTACAAAATATGTGGAGTAATATATGAACCTTGCTAGCTCTGAGTTGAAGGTCAAGAAAAAAATAAATGATTTAAACGTGTTCCAAAATCAAGAAATAGACATGAGAAATTGTGATCTGAAACGTTTGTATCTTCCAAATAGAGATTGAGAAGGCATGGTGGGAGAGATGAGTCACAATCAAGATGTAAAAAATTGGGCAGAAGATTTGATTAAGGAGGAGGTGAGTGCTCGCTTTTTATTACGACCACAACCACTTGATTCAGAGGTGTTTCCTCTGGAGGTCGTTCCTGCAACATTGGCAAATCTATTTCATTTTTTAGCTCGCAATGAAAGCGGACGATGTGAGGAAATACTTTATCCTGCCGTTCAACAATTGTTTAGTGGCTATCCGCTGGCACAACAAAAGTTAGCTGAAAATATTCTGAAGATGGTTTCTGGTCGGGGAATAGAGTCAATTTCCTCACAATTATTGAATATTTCAGATCTTTTAGATATGCAAGCACGTGATTGGATCATCCAGCAAGCATTAAGGATTATGTTCTACCGACAATGGTCTGATGAGAAAGTCAGACATACCTTAAAATATTTATCAGAAGCGTTGTTAATTGATTCACAGCAAATGAAAGCAATTATTGATGATATACAAGCATAGACGGATGAAAAGCATTTTAGACGTCAAATAGTTTGAACTATTAAAATGCTTTGAGTTTAACCAACTTATGCATTGTCAATAATTTGCATAATCATGCTATGGGCAATACTGCCTTTAAATGGAATTTCTGGAAGTTGATCAAATTTAAAAAATGCCGCTTCACTGATTTCCTCGAGCTGTAATTGGATATCACCTGAATCATATTCAGCATGAAAGGCAATCATTAAATTACTTGGAAACGGCCAAGGCTGACTCGACATATAACGAATATTTTTAAGTTTGAGTCCAACTTCTTCAAATGCCTCGCGTTGCACGGCCTCTTCCAATGTTTCACCCACCTCGACAAAACCAGCAATCAAGCCATGCATATTACTTTTGTTATGCGCTGATTTGGCAAGCAAAATCTCATCACTACCTTTGGTGATAATGGTAATGATGCAAGGCTGCACACGTGGGTATTGATGGTAAGCACAACTCGGGCAAACCATGGCATATTCTTTAGGATGGATTTCCGTGGCATGACCACAGTGGCTACAGAATTTGTGGTTACGTCGCCATTCAAGCAACTGCACTGCACGGCTGGCTTGTAAAAAATCGCTGCTTGACCATGATTGAATCAATTCCCGAATTGGGACTAATTGATAGCCTTCAGGAATAGATTCATGCTCAAGTAGATCACGTGCAATGACGTGATCATTATGATGGATGGGGAGGTCACTTGCTAATTTCTCAACTTGAGGAAGTTGAAGGTTTTGGTCGACTAACAGTTTTTGGTGTTGAAAAATATAAGCAAGTGATAGTTGAGTCATTATGCGGCTATGGTTTGTAATTGCTGACTGTTTGATAATGCCACATCAAACATAGATTGCAATACAGGTTGCTTGTTCTTTAAGTTCTCAACCAGTAAATCCAAACCTGCAACAACGTTTAAGATGCAATTAATTTGTTCTGCATCGAGAGGCTGATTTTGTGCCAAGCGAGATTCAGCAAAGTGCGCTGCACCTAATAAAGCGGTTTGTTGCGCAGAACTACCCAAGAACAGGGCAGCACCAGAAAGCTCTTTTAGATACACTGGCAATGCTTCTAAGCTATGGGCTGTAGGATCTTGCACATAGAGACTTAAGGTTTGCGTTAAAGTATCAATCAGTGTTTTGGTTTCAGTCAGTAACGCTTTATGTGCTTCATCTAAACGATCAAGCGAGATCTGCATATTATTGACACGTAACTGTAAACGACTAGACGTGTAATTGCGTTCCAAAATTCCAATCGAATTCATTGAAGCTAAAATACTGTTCATTAACTGTTGTACCGAAGTCGCATCAGTTAATGTATTTGGTTGGCTTAATTTTTCTGCTTGCTGAGTTAACTCTCGCGCTGCTTCATTGAGATTCAGTACTTTGAAAACATTTGAAAGCTGGTGTAGCTTTTGTTGCAGTTCTTGGGTTTTTTCAGCTGACATATTTTGATGATTATACTCAATCTCATTACGGATTTGAGCCATCTCATCTGTCATTAACTGGCTAATCGTGTGCACAGTTTCGTAGTCAGGGCCATATAAATGGCGGCTTAATACCTGTAGCTGTGTATCGCTGAGTAACTCATCACCAATATTGAGTTGATCACGAATATGCTGTGACACATCATCTTCTTGGCTAATACAAATACATAGAATGTCTGCAAGATCAGCAATGCTGTTTTTAAAGCTAGTTGATTGAGCGAGGAATTTACCGATATTGGTTTCAATTTGAATCAACGTGCGTAAGCGTGCTTCGGTAATTGAAAGCTCATCAATATGGCTTAAGCCTACATTGACCAACTGCCAGTATTGTTGACTTGGTTGACCTGTCGCTAAACCTGCAAGATAAACACCGACCAATTTGATCCCTTGTAGATCAAGCGGGGTTTCAGATTGCTTAATGAGCTTGTTTAAACACAATTTATAAAGTTGATGAATATATTGTGATTGTTCCAAGCTTGGTGCTTGAGGCAAATTAAAACTCGGGGTAATGAACTCAAGCAATGGTTGTACCGTTTGACCTTCTTTGGTCAGTGGCTTACCTAAGGCTTTTTCTAAACGGTTCAGTGTATCGAGTAGGAATTGAGGAACTTTTACTTCACGTAAACAAATGAATTCGATATAACGCTTCAGCATCGTAGTGCCTTCACTGAGCGCAATAACATCATTGGTTTGGATTTGCTGTGGTTGCGCCATAATTTTGCGCATCAGCTCGGCAGAGTATTGAGTAATTTGTGATAAATGCGGCATATCAATTAACGCGAGAACTTGCGTACATTGTTCAAATTGGTTCAGCGCATCATCAATCCCGAAAGGTAATGCTTGTTCTTCGGCAAGGGTATTGACTGCTGTTTCTACCAATTTAATCGAGTTGTCGATTTCATTTTTTATTATTAATAATGCCGTTGGGTCGAAATGAATCGAGGTTTGGTAAGACATATGACCTACACCTTTCCTAAGTTGTTATATCCATGGACCTCCTTTTTTAGGAGGCCTAAATCTTTAAAGGTTAATATAACTTAACTTTAGAGCCTTGAAATACAAAAAATTACATTGACTGGAAAATTTATTTTGCGAAAAGGCAAGGCTCTCCATGTTTTTGCTCAAATTGTTTGACCCAGGTCTCATGTTCATTTAATTCATGTTCAGACGGTTGAATCACAGGTAAGTCAACTTGGACACGTAGGCGGGTGGATTTATTTTGATTTTGTTCTGTTTGAGAAAGGGCATCCATATCAAATGAGACTTGCCCACCCGTCATGGCAAGGTAAACATCGGCTAAGATTTCAGCATCGAGTAAGGCACCGTGGAAAGTACGATCTCGCGCTGGAATTTCATAACGGCGTACCAAAGCATCCAATGAGTTCTTTTGACCAGGGTGCTTATTCTTGGCCAGTGCCAAGGTATCGGTAACCTCACAAACCTCAGACAATAACGGTAAGCCAGCACGTTTGAACTCCATATCTAAGAAGTTCATATCGAAGGTCGCGTTATGCGCGATAATTTCAGCGCCTTTTAAGAAGGCAAAAAGCGTATCTGAAATTTCAGCATATTTGGGTTTGTCTTTTAAGAAGTCATCGCTGATACCATGCACATTTTCAGAGTCACCGACAGGTTTTTCTGGATTGATATAGATATGAATTGAACTACCCGTGAGTTTACGGTTGATCATTTCAATTGCACCGACTTCAATAATACGGTCGCCATCTTGATAATAAAAACCTGTGGTTTCCGTATCAAGGATGAGCTGGCGAGGGCCTTGTAGATGTACTTTGGCTTCTGTAATGACAATATTTGGATGCTGATTTAATGGAGCTGCTTCGACGGCCACTTCATCTGATACTGCGTTATCTTCCATATTATCCAAGACTTCTTCAAGTTCTGATTCTTCGATCATTTCATCGCTATCCATATCAATATCTAATCCGAAAGGGTCATTTAAGAGCCAATCGGATTCAGGCTTTTTTGTATCAGCGTTAGCCTGTGTTGGTGATTTAAGTTGTTGAGCGATTTGTTCTGCACCTAAATTTGCCAATTGGTCTGCCATTTCATTACCCGCATGTCCTGCATGGCCTTTAATCCAGTTCCATTCGATCTCTCGGTTAGCACAGACCGCATCTAGTGTCTGCCATAAATCAGGATTTTTAACATCTTTCCAATTTTTCTTTTTCCAACCATGAATCCATTCAGTAATACCTTGTTTTACGTAATTGGAGTCTGTCCAAATAATTAAACGGGCATCGGTCGGGCAAAAAGAAACGCCTTCGATCGCAGCTTGAAGCTCCATACGGTTATTGGTTGTTTCAGGTTCGCCACCAAACAGCTTGTGTTCACCTTGTTCGGTAATGACATACGCGCCCCAACCCCCAAGACCTGGGTTACCCTTGCATGCGCCATCAACGTAAAGTGTGATTGTTTGTGACATATTTGAACCTGAACAATAAGCAGAATAAGAAGTTGAATATTTTAATTGCACAAAAGGCTGGTCAATATCCAAGTGTTACTTAAGCATATAACAAAAGAATAGGACTTTTACTTGAACTAAAATAAGCAGGGAATTTTAGCATCCCCATAACAATAACAGCTATTGTAAAGCTAAATTTGGCGTCTGAACGTTACAAAACTCATCTTTTTTAATTTCTTGTAACATTTCCATGCAAATCACGTTAAATTATTGCCTTGTCTAAGTGACATGCTTTACTACAATGGCTAGGTCTGTTGACGTTTCACAGATGACAGAAGAGTTGTGCCTTGTGCTGTGATCAAAGCAGTGCTTTGCGCTTGTTCAGATCATGGCTAGAACTTCTCCAAACTGCGTTGTGAAACTTGACAAAGGGTAGCGATTGTCTTTGTCCTATGCCTTATTTGAATGGTTTAGCCTATAACGTAATGCATGGTTGAAACATCAATAGACCCTAATTAAGAAATAAACTAGCGTGAGTTGACTGGAAGTTTTTATGTATAAATCGAGCACATTGGTGTCGCAAACATCTGCAACATCATTATTCAAAATTACTGTACTCACTTCTGCTCTCGTTGCGTTGGGAATCACCACAGGTTGTTCTTCAACACCTCAATCAAGTAAAACTTCATCTTCAAAGCAAGTTGGTTCAGGTTATTTAGATGCAAGCAGTTTAGATTCACTTGAAGACTTACTTTCTGCTACGGACATGCGTGCTGTAGAGGGTGACCGTTTATTGGTTCTGAAACATGGTGATGTGTGGAAGCGAATGACGGTTGGATTCAAGATGGACTTGAACCATTGGGATTCACGAATTGAAGCACAACGTAGCTGGTTTATTTCGCGTCAACCTTATTTAGATCGTTTAAGCGCGCGTGCCAGCCGCTATTTATATCACACAGTAAAAGAAGCTGAACGTCGTGGTATGCCGACAGAATTGGCATTACTACCGATTATCGAAAGCTCTTATGACCCTGCAGCAACCAGTAGTGCAGCAGCAGCAGGTTTATGGCAGTTCATTCCAAGTACAGGGCGTATTTATGGTTTGCAACAGACCAGCCTGTATGATGGTCGTCGTGATGTGGTTGAATCGACACGTGCAGCATATGAATTCTTTGGTAGCTTATATAATCAGTTTGGTTCGTGGGAACTTGCATTAGCTGCATATAATGCGGGACCAGGTCGTATTCAGCAGGCAATTAATCGTAACCGTGCAGCAGGTTTGCCAACAGATTATTGGTCATTGAAACTTCCACAAGAAACCATGAACTATGTTCCACGGTTCTTGGCTGTTGCTCAAATTATTAAAAACCCAAGTGCATATGGTGTGAGTTTACCGCCAATTGCAAACCGTCCTCACTTCCGTGAAGTGAGTCTGGCTGGTCCAATGGAACTCAATCAAATTGCATCGATTACGGGCTTAAGCCGAGCTGAACTCTATGCACTGAATCCAGCGTATCGTGGCGAAATGGTTGACCCAATGAGCCCAATGCGGATTTTAATTCCAGCAGATTTAAGTCCCTCGATTGATGCGAAATTACGTTCTGGTAAGGCCAGCTCTGGCGGATTCTGGGCAAGCAATAAAACCCCACCTGCGATGAATAATAGTCCGTTGAATAGCTCAACGACGATTCGCACAACGACCAATAGTGGACAAAGTATTACGACATCCACCGCAACGCCACCCAATTTAACGGCAAGTAATACTACACGTCCAACAACTTCTTCAACCAGTACCCGTAAAGTCAATACGCCTAGAGGTTCGGATGCATTGGCTTCATTCGCCGCAGGAGCTGACGTACCAAGTGCACCACGTATCCCTGTTGCCATTACACCTGCTGCGAATGTTAAACCAGTAAAAATTGAGCCGCCGATTTCTACTAAAGAGCGTGAGCAAATTACAGCTGCAATTAAAGAAGAAGGTAAAAAGGAAACGGTTGCACAAGTGTTAGAGCCACAAGCGACTCAAGCTGAGAAAGATCAGGTTGTCGCAGAAATTAAGGCGATCGCACCAAAAGGCACAGAAATTGTTGATCCATTCGACGGCAAAATTAAATTGACAGCGATTCAAACCAGTCAATCGGTTGCTGATGAAAAAGGTCAAGAGGTGAGTCGAGGCTTCTCTTATCCAAAAAACTTGGTTGAAGATACTGCGACTGCAAACAGTGAAGACGCCAAACGCAACCAAGGCAAGCCATATATTAAAACCGATACAGATGTTGTCGTTGTTGCACCGAAAGGCAAGCGCAGCACCTATGTGGTACAGCCGGGCGATACCTTAGCGGTGATTGCGCAAAAAAATGGCGTGAACTGGCGTGATGTTGCTAAGTGGAACCAGATTGATCCAAACGGTACATTATTCGTTGGTGCAAGCTTATATTTATATGATGCCAAACCAGAAGCACCTAAAGCTGCTGAAAAGCCAGAGAGCTATGTGGTACAGTCGGGTGATAGTTTAACCAACTTGGCTTCACGCTTTGATTTAACTCTGAAACAGTTGGCGGATTATAATAATTTGTCTGTGACTGATGGCTTGTTCGTTGGGCAAAAATTAACATTGATTGAGCCAAAGAATAATACCCGTACAACGCAACAGGCAGCGCGTGCGACTGACAGTAAGGCAACAACGACTCAAAAAGTTGCAACCAAATCGTATACGGTGAAGCGTGGCGAATATTTAAAGCTGATTGCGGATCGTTATGCATTGTCGAATCAGGAATTAGCTGATTTGACCTCTGGTTTAACTGCGAGCAGTAGCTTGTTCGTTGGACAAAAAATCAATGTGCCGTTACACGAAGTTTCTCAGACTCAGGAAACATCTGAGCCAACGAAGACGAACGTAAAATACGAAAATGTAAGTGCATCGACTAACTATAAAACTGAAAGTTATACCGTACAGCGTGGCGACACCTTATCAAGTATTGCAACCAAGTCGAAAATTAGCTTGAGCGAGTTGGCTGAGCTAAATAATTTAAAGTCAAATAGCGGCGTGCGTTTGGGTCAAAACATCAAGATTCCTGCGGGTTCAACTGTACCTGATCAGTATGTGGTGCAGTCGGGTGATAGTTTGAATGCGATTGCAGCCAAGTACAATCTGCAACTGAGCTATGTTGCTGATCTAAATGGCTTGGAAAGAACGTCGGGTGTACGTGTTGGTCAACGTCTGAAATTGACGGGTGATGTGCCTACAAAAACCACTGTAAGCAATACGAGCAAATCGAGAGAAGAAGCTACACCTGATGTTTATACGGTTAAATCTGGTGATACTTTAGGCAATATCGCGAGTCGTCATAATTTACAGCTTGATTATGTTGCTGGTTTAAATGGTTTAACGCGCGGCAGTAATGTTCGTATTGGGCAAAAGCTCAAATTGACAGGTGATTTGCCGAAAGCTGAAACCGCAAAAGTAGACAACAGCAAAACAACACCAAAAGCATCAGCACCAAGCCGTAATACTGAAAGATATAGTGTTAAAGCAGGTGAGTCTTTGAACAGTATTGCTAATCGTTTTGGGATGTCTGGTCGTGAACTGGCTGAGCTAAATGATCTGAAAGCCAATGCAAGCCTGCAACGTGGTCAAAGTATTTCAGTGCCTAAAACAGTGAGTGAATACAAAGTAAAACGTGGTGATACGCTGATTGGTTTGGCAAGCCGCTATGGTTTAGATACTGGTGCGCTGGCAGAAATGAATGATTTAACGCCAAGTACCCAGTTACGTATTGGTGACGTGATTAAAGTGCCTAACCTGTAATTGTAAATGATTCATTTACGCTTAATCAAAAGGCTTAGTCTATACGCTGGACTAAGCCTTTTTGCTCAGTCTTCATTTGCAGTGATGCAAACCACGCCGTATTTGGCGATGCATGTACAGCCTAAATATGCACAGTTGAAGGTGATGCCTTATGCCAATGCGAATGCACCGAAGGGTGGTACACTGAGCCAATCGAGTTTAGGGACATTTGATAATTTAAACAGCATGAATGGCAAGGGCAGTTCAACCGAAGGCGTCAATTATTTATTTGATAGTTTGATGGATCGTTCGCTGGACGAGCCGCGTGTGATGTATCCGCTGCTTGCAGAAAAGGTCAGTTATGATCCTGATCAGCTGCAATCAGTAACTTTTCACTTGAATCCACAAGCACGATTCAATAATGGTCAGCCTGTAACTGCTGAAGATGTGAAATTTACCTTCGATACTTATCAGACCAAAGCCAATCTAGGTTTTCAAATGTATTTGTCAGATTTGGCTAAAACTGAAGTGTTAGCTAAACATCAAATCAAATTTATTTTTAAGTCTAAGAACAATGTGGAAATGCCACTGATTGTAGCGAGCCTGCCGATCTACTCAAAATTGGATTGGAAAAATAAGGATTTTGGTCGTGTCACCCTTCAACCGATTGTCGGTTCAGGTCCTTATGTGGTGGATCGTATAGATGCAGGGCGTAGTATTAGCTATAAGCGCAGTCCAAATTATTGGGGCAAAGATTTGCTAGTAAACAAAGGCCGCTATAATTTTGATCGACTGAAATATGTGTATTATCGAAATTTAGATGTGAGTTTTGAAGGGTTTAAATCTCGACAATTCAATTTGTACGAAGAAAAAAATATCCGTAATTGGGTCACAGCCTATAACTTTCCAGCAGCGAAATCAGGTTTAGTCAAAAAGTATAAAGCACAGTTAGGTACTCCTCTAGATATCCAAAGCTTGGTGTTTAATATCCGCCGTGCGCCACTCAATGATATTTATCTGCGTCAGGCATTAACCTACGCTTATGATTTTGAGTGGCAAAATAAGGCACTGTTCTTTAATCAAAATAGACGGTTACAAAGTTACTTTGATAATACTGATTTAGCTGCAACTGGTCGCCCGAGTGCTGCTGAATTAAATGTATTAAAGCCATATTTGGGCCAATTCAATCCAGTGATGCGACAAGGTATTTTGGCTGATTGGCGCTATCCTGTTTCCGATGGCAGCGGTTTCAATCGGCAGAATTTATTGACCGCACAACACATTTTAAAAGATGCTGGTTATCTAATTCGCAATGGACAGTTATATGATCGAACGGGTAAAGCCATTCGAATTGAATTGTTGATGCAACAGGAAAACCCACAGCGTGAATTAATGCCCTTTGTGCGGAATTTGAAGCGTTTGGGTATTCAGGTTCAACTACGGCAGGTGGATGTACCACAATATATGGAACGGATTCGTCATCAAGATTTTGATATGATGGTGTTGAAATTGCCCCAGACTTTAACCCCAGGAAAAGAACAAGCTCAATTCTGGGGAAGTGCTGCTGCAGATGAGGCAGGCAATTATAATTATTCAGGGATCAAGAATCCTGTGATTGATCAGATGATCGCGAAAATTGTAGCGGCAAAAACACGCGAAGAAGTGGTGTTGTACACGCGAGTGCTCGATCGTTTATTACGTGCAGGATATTACCAAATTTTGACTTATGGAAAACCTGAACGTTGGTTTGCCTACTGGGATATCTATCAGCAGCCTTCGGTTAAGCCGAAACTTTCTGTAGGATGGGAGTATTGGTGGGTGGATACAGATAAGGTTAAGAAACAGGAGCAGTCTATACAAAAGCATTAATTTGAATGGTTTTGACTAGCGTTTGATGAAGTCGTTAGATTAATATAACGGAGTCTTACCGAGTTCTCATCTTTATTTCAGGATAAGCTTTCAGCTGGAGTTACTTTGGTTTCGCCCAAAGTAACCAAAGGCATTGTCATCCACAAAACCTGTTTACTTATTGGACCTCTTTTATTATTTCGCAAAAACATTATCTTGTTTAAAACATGCAGGTTGTGGATGACGTTTCCGCGTATTTTATCTCATGTTAGATTTCATAAAAACTTAGTAAATAAATTAATAAGGGTTCGATTTCAATGGTTCACTATATTCTAAAAAGAATGTTATTGATCATCCCGACATTATTTTTCATTTTATTGATTAATTTTTGTATTGTGCAAATTGCCCCAGGCGGACCAGTCGAACAAGCGATTCAGCAAATCCAAAATGCGCAAGGCTTAGGGGTAGGCAACAGTGCGCCCTCAGGTTTGACTACCTTGGCGCAATATGAAGGTGCGCGTGGCTTAAGTCCAGAAATGATTGAAAAAATCAAAGCCCAGTATGGTTTTGATCGTCCAGCAGCAGAACGTTTCTGGCTCATGCTTAAAGGTTATATGCATCTGGATTTTGGTAGCAGTTTTTTTAAAGATAAACCTGTGACCCAACTGTTATACGAAAAGCTGCCTGTTACGCTGTCTTTGGGCTTGTGGAGCACCTTCCTGATCTATCTGATCGCAATCCCGCTCGGCATTAAAAAGGCCAAAAATAATGGCTTGCTGTTTGATCAATCTACTTCCTTATTATTAGCCGTGACTTATGCCATTCCATCTTTTGTATTTGCTATTGTTTTGATTGTTTTTTTTGCTGGGGGCAGTTATTTGCAGTGGTTTCCCTTGCAAGGTTTAGTTTCTGAGAACTTTGCCCAATTGAGCCTTTGGGCAAAAGTACAAGATTATTTATGGCATATGAGTTTACCCATCTTGAGTATGGTATTGGGCAGTTTTGCCGCGCTGACTTATTTAACGAAGTATTCATTTGTTGAAGAGCTGCAAAAGCCTTATGTACTGACTGCAAGATCAAAAGGACTGAATGACAATCAGATTCTTTATGGACATGCCTTTCGCAATGCAATTTTAGTGGTTGTGGCCGCTTTACCCGAAGCCTTGGTCGGCATTTTCTTCGTCGGTAATTTATTTATCGAAATTATTTTTAATTTAGATGGAATTGGTCTATTAGGTTTTGAAGCGATCACTCAGCGTGATTATCCTGTCATTTTTGGGACTTTATTTTTATTTACCTTATTCGGAATGATATTGCGTTTAATCGGTGATGTACTCTATCAAGTGATTGACCCACGCATTGATTTTGAATCAAGAGGTGGAAAATAATGTCCCCTTTGATGCGTGCGCGTTTTGATCGATTTAGACAAAATAAATTGGGCTTTCGCTGTCTGATTTTATTTTTAATGATCTTTGTATTGTCCTTATTTGCTGAATTGATTGCCAATGACAAACCGTTGTTGGTTCGTTATCAGCAGTCTTTTTATTTCCCGATCTTGAACGATTATCCAGAAACCACCTTTGGTGGTAGTTTTGAAACAGCGACAGATTATCAAGATCCTGCGGTAAAACAACTGATTCAAAGACAAGGATGGATGATCTCACCTCCCGTCACTTTTTCTTATCAAACACCAAATTTATCATTGGCAGTACCCGTACCTTCAGCGCCGAGTTCACAAAATTGGCTTGGAACTGATGACCAAGGTCGTGATGTATTTGCCCGAATTTTGTATGGTCTGCGTGTTTCTCTTTTATTTGGGTTTGCTTTAACGCTGTGTTCTGCGGTGATAGGCATCATGGTTGGCGCAATACAGGGCTACTATGGGGGCTGGGTTGATTTAATCGGGCAGCGGATTTTGGAGGTCTGGGGCGGCTTGCCGATGTTGTTCATTGTCATGATCTTGGTGAGTATGTTTAGCCCCAGTATTTATTGGCTATTTTTGATCATGTTGCTTTTTGGTTGGACTGAGTTGGTTGGGCTCGTACGTGCAGAGTTCTTGCGTGCGCGCAATTTTGATTATGTCCGTGCAGCGCAGGCGTTGGGCGTAACGGATCATAAAATTATCTTTAAGCACATTTTACCGAATGCAATGAGTTCAAGTCTGTCGCAGATTCCGTTTATGCTGACCGCCAATATTATTGCCTTAACTGCACTGGATTTTTTAGGTTATGGCTTACCGCCTGATGCTGCATCATTGGGTGAATTATTATTACAAGGCAAGAATAATCTAGATGCACCGTGGTTGGTGCTGTCTGGCTTTTTCACTTTGGCAATTGTGCTTTCGTTATTGATTTATATAGGGGAGGCTGCACGTGATGCATTTGACCCAAGACGATAAACCGCTTGATCAATCACCGTTATTAACGGTTCAACAACTCAGTATTCGCAGTGAAACAGGACAAAGCTTGCTTGAAAATTTGAGCTTTGATTTATATCCAGAGCAGACGATTGCACTGGTTGGAGAGAGTGGTTCAGGTAAAACCATTAGTGCGTTGGCTGTACTAGATGTGTTGCCTGAACATTTTACAGTACAAGGCAAAGTGGAACTCGATGGAGAAAACTTGCTGGCTTTGAGCCAGAGTCAGTTACAGCAGATACGCGGTAAACGTATTGGCATGATTTTTCAAGAGCCGATGACCGCTTTAAATCCTTTGCACAAAGTAGAACAGATGCTGGGCGAGAGTCTAATGCGACTTGGTATTGCCAAGACCGAGATTCGAAAACGGTGTGTGGAGCTATTGCAGGATGTTCACATAGATGATCCAACACGTATTCTGCAATGCTATCCACATGAGTTGTCTGGCGGGCAGAGGCAACGAGTCATGTTGGCAATGGCTTTAGCTTTAGAACCAGAAATTCTGATTGCTGATGAACCAACCACGGCTTTAGATGTAGTGTTACAAGCGCAAATTTTAACGCTGTTAAAAGGCTTGCAGCGGCAGCGAAAGATGGCGATTATTTTGATTAGCCATGACCTGAACTTAGTCAAGCATTATGCAGATCATGTCGTGGTACTTAACCAAGGACGTGTTGAAGAACAGGGGACTACTGCAAAAATATTTACTCATCCCCAAACCTCATATACACAAAATCTGCTTCATCATGATTTTGGACAAGCTTTGCTGCTACAGCCTTCACAGACCTTACTTAAGCTAAATGATGTTAGGGTAAAATATCCGCTTAAGCATGGTTTATTCAATCAAGTTAAAAGCTATAAGATTGCAGCAGAATTCATCCAGTTTAGCCTGTCTCAGGGAGAGGCTTTAGGCATCGTTGGAGAAAGTGGTTCAGGTAAATCATCGTTGGCCTTAGCGATCGCTAGACTGATTAGCAGTGAAGGTCAAATTCATTTTCAGGCACAAGATTTAAACCTGTTGACTCAAAAACAGCTTCGACCACTTCGACGTGATTTTCAGATTGTGTTTCAGGATCCTCTTGGTAGCCTGAATCCTCGTATGTCAGTTGAACAGATCATTACAGAAGGGCTCCATCTTCAACCCATTTCAACGCAACAGTGCCAAGCTGAAGTTGACGCTGTTTTGGCAAAAGTCGAATTATCTTTAATGGACAAAGATAAGTATCCGCATCAGCTTTCTGGCGGGCAACGGCAACGTGTGGCACTTGCAAGAGCATTGGTGCTCAAACCAAAGTTACTGATTCTGGATGAACCGACCTCCGCCTTGGATCGGACTACGCAGTTGGCTATCATTCAATTGTTACGTCGTTTGCAGCAGCAAGAACACATCAGCTATATCTTTATCAGTCATGACTTACAAGTCATTAAAGCACTGTGCCAAAAAGTCTTAGTGATGCATCAAGGCAAAGCCTTGGAATATCAACCTACAGCACTTTTATTTAGCCAGCCTCAGACTGAATATACCCGTCAGCTTATTTCTGCTAGCGAATATTAGCATTGTAATTAAATTGACATATGCTATTGTCAGTTCATCGGAAGAATGCTTGACAGTAACAATAATCAGATTAAATTAGAGTAAATACTCTAATTGTAGCAGAGGATGACCATGAGTCAGATTGCAGACAGTATCCAGATTCGCAACACCACATTTAAAAACCGTATTATCAAAGGGGCAATGAGCGAAGCGCTCGCGAATGATGCAGGACAACCCAATGATCTCTTGATTGGTCTATACGAAGCGTGGGCAAAAGGTGGTTTGGGTTGTGCCATTACTGGAAACGTAATGGTGAATGTAGGCGCTAAAAATGAACCGGGTGTGGTTGCAATTGAAACCGAGCGTGATCTGGAAAAATTAAAGCAATGGGCTGCTGTCGGCAAGAAACATGGCATGGTGCAATTGATTCAGTTGTCACATCCTGGTCGCCAATGTCCAAAAGGTCTAAATAAGGAAACGGTTGCACCTTCAGCCGTACCTTTTAGCCCAATGCTTGCAGCAATGTTTGGTACGCCACGTGAGCTTAAACATGAAGAAATTTTAGATATTATCCAGCGTTTTGCGACAGCTGCGGCAGTATGTGAAAAGGCGGGTTTTGAAGGTGTACAGCTGCATGGTGCACACGGTTATCTGATTAGCCAGTTTCTATCACCTTTGACCAATAAGCGTACGGATCAATGGGGTGGTTCGATTGAGAATCGTATGCGTTTCTTGATCGATGCTTATCAGGCGGTACGCGATGCAACTTCTGAAAACTTTATCATTTCGGTGAAACTGAACTCAGCAGATTTCCAACGTGGTGGGATCACAGAAGAAGATGTCATTACCGTTTTCAAAGCGATTGATGCTGCGGGAATCGATATTATCGAAATTTCTGGGGGAACCTATGAAGCTCCTGCAATGGCAGGTGCGAAGGCAGAAAAACGTAAAGCCAGTACCATTGCACGTGAAGCTTATTTCTTGGAATTCGCAGAAAAAATTCGCCAACATGTTGCCTGTAAGTTGATGGTAACAGGTGGTTTCCGTACTGTAGAAGGAATGAATGCTGCATTGCAAAGTGGTGCATGTGATTTTATTGGAATTGCACGTCCATTGGCGGTTGAAGTTGATTTAACAGATCGTTTAATTGCAGGGCATGATGTCCGTTATGCAGTGAATCAAATCAAAACAGGAATTCCATTTGTCGATAAAATGGCAATTATGGAAATCATTTGGTATGCAGCGCAGTTTAAGGCCATTGGACAAGGTAAAAAGCCGAATCCAAAATTATCACCACTGTTGGTATTCTTAAATTATGCGAAAGGGAATATCAAAGCGGTTGTAAAAGGTCGGGTCAATTCACGTAAGTCTGCATAATAGATTTTAGGGCTCTTCGGAGTCCTTTTTATTATTCTAAGCAAATAAAAAAAGCCACTGTCTTAAGATGCAGTGGCTTTTTCAAATATGGCGTCCCTACGGGGATTCGAACCCCGGTTACCGCCGTGAAAGGGCGATGTCCTAGGCCTCTAGACGATAGGGACTTCTTGAGGTGGGTGTATATTAGGGTTCTGTCACCAAACTGTCAAGAAGGTGAGGAGACAGTTTGTTCAAAATATAGCAAAACAGTTCAGCAGTCTTCTGAGTATCGTATAAAGCAGAGTGTGCTTCTTTACCATCAAACTCGATTCCCGCCTGAATACAAGCACGTGCCAACACGGTTTGGCCAAACATGACTGCGCTCAGCGTCACGGTATCAAATACCGAAAAACTGTGAAATGGATTTTGATTTTTTGTTCCGGTACGTGCAATTGCTGCTTGTAAGAAACCTAAATCAAAGTGTGCATTGTGACCAACCAATACAGCATGAGTACAATGCTGAGCTTTACGAACTTCAGTCAATGATTTGAAAATACGACGCAAGGCAGTGCGCTCATCTTCAGCCATCGCAACACGCATTGGATTGAAAGGATCAATACCAATAAAATCTAATGAACGGCGGTCAAGATTCGCGCCTTCAAAAGGGTTGATATGTGCTTGGAATGAAGGGCCAGGTATAAATTGCCCATGTTCATCATAGATGATCGGAATACACGCAATTTCGAGTAGGGCATCGGTTTGCGAATTAAAACCAGCTGTTTCTACATCGACAACAACAGGTAAGAATCCACGAAAACGCTGTCCGATTACAGGGGCTTTGTTTTCTTCTTGGGTCACACTTTTCTCCAATGCAAGGTTTTACCTGCATGAAGTGGAATAATTTTTTGGCCATCAAGATAGTCTAAAGATTCTGCGATAGTGATATCTTCTTTGACCAAGGTAATGGTTGAGGTATTGCGCGGCAAACCATAGAAATCAGCACCGAATACGCTTGCAAAGCCTTCTAAGCGTTCTAGCTTTCCAACTTGATCAAAGGCCTGTGCATATAGCTCAATAGCATTTGGTGCGCTATAACAACCCGCACATCCACAAGCATTTTCTTTGGCATCTTTTGAGTGAGGTGCACTGTCAGTACCTAAGAAAAATTTCGGATTACCACTGGTTGCAACTTCCAACAATGTTGTTTGATGCGTTTGACGCTTTAAAATTGGTAAGCAGTAGAAATGTGGTTTTACGCCACCAACCAACATGTCGTTACGGTTAAATAATAAATGTTGCGGGGTGATGGTTGCAGCGACATTACGATCTTGTTCGAGTACAAAATTTGCGGCATCACTTGTTGTAATGTGTTCTAACACGACTTTTAACTGTGGGAACTGTTTGAGTAATGGCGAAAGTACTTCATCCAAGAAGCGTTTTTCACGGTCAAAAATATCCACGTGATTGTGGGTGACTTCCCCATGCAGTAAAAGTGGCACTTGATGTTCTTCAAGTTGCTCGATAACTGCGTATACCTTACGAATATCGCTCACACCATTATCGGAGTTGGTGGTTGCACCAGCTGGATAAAGTTTGATTGCATTGACGAACTCAGATGCTTTAATTTTACGAACTTCATCTGGAGAAGTATGGTCAGTAAAATACAGCACCATGCGTGGGTCAAAATTCACCCCTTCAGGAACATGAGCAAGAATACGCTCGCGATAGGCTAAAGCTTCTTCTACAGTTTTGACGGGTGGAACAAGATTGGGCATACAAATTGCGCGGGCAAATTGTTTGGCTAAATCAGGGACAGTACGTTTTAAAGCTAAACCGTCACGCAGGTGTGCGTGCCAATCATCGGGTTGTAAAAGTGTAAGAGTATTCAAGGTCTACTTCAAACTTAAAAATAATACAAATAATAATGCATAAAGTGTGAAAATGGTAACTACAATTACGGATAAGTGGTTAAGCAAAGCACATGACAAAATGAGAAATTATGTTATTTTTTATGCGGCACAAAAATAGTGCAGTATAAAAAGAGTAAATGGGATGGACAACGGCTATGATCTTGATCAATTGCGAAGGTCGAAAGAAGACCTAGAGCAGCTTGTTGCCCAACATTCTAAATCTAAAAGTGCACATCAAACTTTACCTCAAAAATTAGAAAATGAATTTTGGAAGTTTAATGTTGACCGAACACGTCTCAATGCGATTCAGTTCTTTGGTCAAGGGGTAATTACTTATACCATTTTTGTTCTGCTGATTTTGCCTTCAAATTTTGTTGTGATTCATGCAACTGAACATTTTGTCCCCGATTTTATTTACAGTATTCTCAGCTTAATTGTTGTGGGAATTGCATTGTTCTTATTTTGGGCTTTTTCACGCTTTAAAAAACTCAATTCTTTATTTTATCCTGCTGCCTGCATCATTGTTTTTTTTACCATTGTTTTAACCTCTACTTTGATGATGAGTGTTTCCAATCTGGTTCTGCAGAATCAGGCAATGGTCTTAATTGCTTTCCTTTATATGCTTGGTTTTATCCTCAGTGGAATTCGTCCATTGCATATGCTGTGGATCGGTTCTTTGGCTGCCATCGCGATTCTTTTACTGTTATATGTAAGCAATAACCCCAGTGACTTTTTGATGATTGGGCGTACTTTAATCGGGAGTTTATTGCTTGGTTTTTCGATCAGTGTCATGTTGACCTCGAAAGAACGAAAAATCTTTATAAAGTCTAAAATTTCCGAAATTGATGAACAAATTTTACGTATTCAAGCTTCAGAGTTACTGCATTTAAGCCAGCATGATGAACTGACCAATGTGTCGAATCGACGTACCTTTGAAGAGATGTGCACCTATTATTATGAGGTTGCTTGTAAAGAACGAAAATCGCTCTCGGTCCTGTTTATCGATATTGATTATTTTAAAAACTATAATGATTTTTATGGACATCAAATGGGTGATCAAGTGATCACAGCCATTGCGAAAACCATCAAAAGTTCGATTCGACATATGGATTTTATTGCACGTTATGGTGGAGAGGAGTTTGTGGTGCTATTACCAGAAACTTCAGCTCAAGGGGCATATGCAGTTGCAACCAATATTTACCGAGCAATTGAGCGTTTAATGATTCCACACGATAAATCATTGGTGTCTAATCATGTGACTATTAGCTTGGGAATTACCGTTTTTAATGGTAATCCGAAAATTAGCCAAGATCTTTTAATTCATACTGCAGATAAGGCTTTGTATCGGGCAAAGCAGCTCGGACGCAATCAGATTTACTATCAGCCTTTACCGAATATAGAAGAAAATATCTAGAATGAAAAAACCGAATGTCTTCTCAGATATTCGGTTTTTTCTGGCTTGAATAATCTAGATTATTCAAGGAATTTTACGGTTACACCTGAACGTACTTTCGCACCTAGGTCATTTGCATCCCAGTTGGTCAAACGGATACAACCGTGTGATGCAGTTTTAGAAATTAAAGATGGGTTTGGCGTACCGTGGATACCGAAAGACTTTTTGCTTAAACCAATCCAAATGTTACCCACTGGCGCATTTGGACCAGGTGGTAATGTAAGTGGTTTGAGGTTTTTACCTTGGACAAAGTTCGACGGTGAGTAGCTATAGTATGGGTTTTTAGCTACGCCAACTACTTTATATGTACCCGTCGGAGAAGGTGTGTCAGTACTACCAATTGTTGCAGGAAATGATGCAATCATTTGGTTACGACTATTAAACAAATAAAGCTGTCTTGCACCTTTGTGTGCAACAATTAAATGAATATCTTCTGGTAAGTCATTGCGAACATTGGCCACAATGATTTTTTCGCCCGCTTTTTTGAAATTTGCATTTGGATTGAGTTGCTTAAGGAAGCGCTCATCCATATGGAATTTCTCACCCAACATTTCTGTTACGCGAGTGTAGTACAAACCTTTCATTTTTGCTTGTAGCGCATAGTCTGAAGGAATTGCATCAGCATATGGACCTTTTAGGTCAGCATCGGTAATTGTATATTCAACATAGGCTGGCTTAGTTTGCTTTGCAACTAATGCATCCCATGTTTCTTTTGTTAACTGACCTGTAGGGGTTAAACCATTCATTTGCTGGAATGATGCAATCGCTTTTAGTGTATTTTTACCATTTGAACCATCAATCGCACCAGGAGATGCATGTGAGTTGTTTAACATCACATGCGCACGCGCGTATGCAGGGTTTTGTCCTTTTGGCAAGCCTTCTGGCCATTCAGCAGCGTTGATTGCATCCATTGTCCAAGAAGCAGGAACAGCTGGAGCAGTCGTTGTCGTTTTTGCATCAGGTGTGTTTTCTAATTGTTGCGATACAACAGATGCAGCACCCGTATTGACTTGTGGTTCAGATGCTGCTGTTGCAGCAACACTCGAAGCGGGCTGTGCAGCAACGTTTGAGGTAGCACGGTCAACAGCTAAAGGATCAATTGGATCTTGTACTGCCGCAGATATTTTTTTTGGGTTTAATGGTTGCTCAGTTGTCGGAGCAGCATAAGCAACATTAGCAAGAATACAACTTAAACTCATAGCGAGTAATGAGCGAACAAACATGTAATTCAACCTTAAGAATTATTCATATTGGGATAGAGGGGCTGTTGGCGTTTCATGCCTTGTTTGAGTTGTTTTAGCCATAACGCAATGCATGGCTGAAATGTCAACAGCCCCTAACATGTTGCAAGTATTACAGAAAATAACGCAGCTTGCAGTAGCAGTTTTGTGTCAAAGCGCAAATTTATTTTGAAGACTGGCTTACTGTGTGCAATTGCAATTATAAATTCTGAGTCAACTTTGCTATTATGCGCCCTACACGAGAAAATTTAGAGATTGGTCATGACAACGTTGAAAAATGATCGTTTTTTACGAGCTTTATTACGTGAGCCTGTAGACACCACGCCTGTATGGATGATGCGTCAAGCAGGGCGTTATTTACCAGAATATCGTGAAACTCGTGCGCAGGCAGGGGATTTCTTGTCTCTATGTAAAAATACTGACTTTGCTTGTGAAGTGACTTTACAGCCATTACGCCGTTATGAGCTTGATGCCGCGATTTTATTTTCAGATATTTTAACGGTTCCTGATGCTTTGGGTTTAGGCCTGTATTTTGAAACAGGTGAAGGGCCAAAGTTTCATAAAACAGTTCGTACTGAACAAGATGTAGCGAACTTGCCAAAATTCAATGCCAAATCTGATCTGGCTTATGTCATGAATGCAGTGTCGACCATTCGTTCTGCTTTAAATGGCCAAGTTCCTTTGATTGGTTTCTCTGGCAGTCCGTGGACTTTAGCAACTTATATGGTTGAAGGCGGATCAAGTAAAGAGTTTCGCTTCATTAAAAATATGATGTATGCACAGCCAGAAGTGTTACATGCTTTGTTAGATCATTTGGCTGATTCAGTGATTGATTATCTGAATGCGCAAATTGATGCAGGTGCGCAAGCGATCCAGATTTTTGATAGTTGGGGTGGCGCATTAGCACATAGAGAATATGTTGAATTTTCATTGAACTACATGACCAAAATTATTGCAGGTCTTCAGCGTGAAAAAGATGGTCAACGTATTCCGATTATTGTGTTCACCAAAGGTGGCGGTCAGTGGTTGGAAACCATGCTCACCACAGGGGCTGATGCGTTTGGTCTAGATTGGACCACACCGCTTTATACTGCACGTGATGTGGTTGCAGGACGAGCTGCATTACAAGGTAATTTAGATCCAGCTGTGCTTTATGGTTCAGCCGCTTCAATTGAAAAATCAGTGAAAGCAATGATTGATGATGCTTATGCCAATGGTGAAAAAACAGGGTATATCGCAAACTTAGGTCATGGTATTACCCAATGGGTCGATCCAGCACAGCCTAAGATTTTTGTAGATACTGTTCATGAATACAGTGCTAAATATTTAGGTTGATATTTTTAAGCATTTCAAGATAAACACGCTAGGATCAGTTTTGTGCAGTTGATTGTATTACCGCTCAACTTTATCTTTAAGGCAGCTTCGGCTGCCTTATTTGGATTGTTGCTTTTGATTGCATTTGCAGTCACCGCACCGATGGGAAGCCATGAATATTGGGGCTTCTTTCGTTACGACTATTTGTTGTTTTACGCCTTGATCATTCAAGTCTGTCTGATCTATTTAAAGCTTGAGTCATGGGCAGAAGCAAAAGTCATTGCTTTATTCCATATCATGGCGATGGGAATGGAAATATTTTTGACCCACCCAGCGATTGCCTCATGGCAGTACCCACAACCAGCGGTATTGAAGTTACTTACTGTGCCACTGTTTGCCGGGTTTATGTATTCAGCAGTGGGAAGTTTTTTTGCTCGATCTTTGCGGCTCTATAATGTTTCATTCGAGCATCTGCCGAACTTTGGCAATATGTTGTGTTTGGCAGTGTTGTCTTATCTCAACTTTATGACCAAGTTTTTTATTCCTGATATTCGTGTTGCACTATTTATTTGGAGCATCGTAATTTTTTGGAAAACTCGGCTTTATTTTCAGTTGCAGCAGCATCGTTTTAAAGTACCGATGCTACCAATTTTATTGTTGCTTGCTTTCTTGATCTGGGTTGCAGAGAACATCAGTACCTTCTATAAAATTTGGTTGTACCCAAGCCAAGTCGATGCTTGGCATATGGTGGGGTGGGGTAAATTAGGTTCATGGTATTTATTATTATTGCTGAGCTTAGTGTTGGTATTAAAAATATTGGGAACACGAGATAAAAATGGCGCTTGGCGGTTAAATTAGACCACTAAGATCGTTTAACAGACGCTATCTGATTTCTTTTTGTTATGAATATTTCAGATATATTTCAAAATTTATTTGCTAAAGTGCGCTAAGCTCGCTATTTTAACTTTTGTGTAGGAAAAATTACACAACACAATAGTGATAACAAATACTGAAAAATAATTGATACTGGAGATCGTTCCTATGTTAAAAAAAATTGCATTAGCTGCTCTATTGGCCGCTGGTTCAACAGTTGCAATGGCCGATAATGATGTCGGTTGTGGTGCTGGTACACAAATTTGGGCAGGTAAAAAAGGTGTTGCACCTAAAATTCTTGCTGCGACAACCAATGGTATTTTTACCAACCAATTATTAGGTATTACATTTGGTACTTTAGGATGCCGTCAAGGTGGAACTGTGACAGCTCAGGTTGTTACATTTACCAATGAAAATGCAGAATCTTTAGCGCGCGATATGGCGGTTGGTCAAGGTGAAAGCCTAAATGTGCTCGCTGAATTAATGCAAATTAAAGCCAATGACAAAGCACGTTTCTTTGCTGTGTCTAAAGCAAACTTTGCTGAAATTTATTCAAGTAAAAATGCAAACTCGCTTCAAATGCTAGACGCTTTACAAAGTGTGATGGCAAAAGACGCAGTGCTTAAAGCATACGTTTAATTTGCTACATGTTAAAACCCTGTCTTGACGACAGGGTTTTCTTATACCGACTATCATTATTCTTAAAAATTGCGATTGAATGAAATTAGCTACTTTTGTACTTGCATCTTTGATGTGTCACTTTGCCCATGCCATGGTTGAATCCGATTTTCAAACTTATTTGAACATTGCCAAACAAAAACAATTAGATCAGCACATCACTTGGCAGCGCTTAATGTATGCCGACCAAGAACAAAATAGCGAAGTCACCTATGCGGGTTATTTTTACGCGAAAGATGGTAAAACCAATTTAAATAATGAATTACAAGCCGACATTAAAGCCTTATTTGTTGAAGCTCCAGATAACCAATCCATCCGTTGTAAGTTTCCCGCACGTAGCCGCTGGTTGATGCAACAGCTCAATATCAATGATCAACAGCTACCAAAGGTAAATTGCGTTGAATTTGAGGACTGGATAAATCAAATCAAGCCGTATAAAGCGACTTTGATTTATGCAACGGATTTTATGGGTAATCCAAGTTCGATGTTTGGACATACCTTGCTACGCTTAGATCCTAAAGATCAGAAGCAACTCAATCTAGTGTCCTATGCGGTGAACTATGCTGCCACAGTGAAAGGTGATGATAACTGGTCTTATGCATGGAAAGGCTTAACAGGGCAGTATCCTGGTGAATATTCTCTAATGCCGTATTACCGCAAGGTAAAAGAATACGGTGATTTTGAAAGCCGTGACCTGTGGGAGTATGAGCTGAATTTAACCCCTGAGGAAACTCGGTTTCTGGTTGAGCATATTTGGGAAATGCAGCATGTGAGTTTCCCTTATTATTTTATCAGTGATAACTGTGCTTACCGTTTACTCGGTTTAATTGATTTAGTACGTCCAAATTTAAATTTAAAACAGCAGTTTAACTATGCTGCCATTCCAATTGAAACCTTGAAGGCTGTCGATCAACAAGACTTAGTGAAAGAAGTCGTGTATCGACCAGCTTTGGAAACCCAATTACTTGCTCAAGCCAAGCAGCATGGTACAGCTTTAGCCAAAGTTGCTCATCAGGTTGCCTTTACCGAGACAGATCAGGTTCAACCCATTTTAAAAGCATATCAGCCACAAGATCAGGCCAAGATTTTAGAAATGGCTTATGACGATTTATATCTACAATATATTAGCCATAAGGTAGATGCAGATTTTGCCCAACCTCAATTACGTCAACTACTTGCGCAGCGTAGTCAAATCGAGGTTGATAAACAACGTCAAGAACCGATACGCCCGAAAAAACAGCCTGTAGAAGGGCATCATGCCCGTAACTTGTCGATAAATGTGGGTGAAGTACAAGGACAGACGTTTGCCGAAATTGGTCATCGTCAGGCCTATCACGATTTGATTGATCCACAAGATGGCTATCGGACAGGGACGCAACTCTTATTTTTAGATGGCAGTTTGCAATACCGTGAGGACAAGCTCAAGCTCGAACATTTAGATCTATTATCAGTGAATTCCTATAATCCAATTCAGCCATTTAAAGCGCCAATCACTTGGGGTTTTAATTTTGGATGGAAACAAGAAGCGATTGAGAAGGGGCAGTTTAGTGAAGATGCACAACATGGCGTGATGAATCTGAATATGCAAGTTGGTTATAGCGTGGCAGATTATGATCGTCGGCATTTGTGTTATGCCCAACTACAAAGCCATATTCAGGGTGGCAAAAATTTAGATAATGGTTGGCGTGTTGGAGCTGGGCCAACTGTAGGCTGTATGAACGTATGGTCTGATCATATCAACAGCGTGGTACAGATCGAATTACCGTATTGGCAAGATCTAAGTCAATGGAACTTAAGAGTAGGTACACAGCTTCAATATAGTCTGAATACAAATCATGCTTTACGTTTAAATTGGGATTTTGAACAGCAGGATCATAAAGACTGGAATAAAATTGGCGTGGGCTACGTGCGCTTTTTTTAGCGGTTAAATATTATAAAGTTTGATCAGAGCGGGCTAGGCAGATCAAACCTCAACAATCACATAGTATTTTTTAACTGCTTCAATGACTTCAAATGTACCGAAAAATGCGGGTGGAATAATCCCTGCATTTCCAGCAGTTACTTCAATAAAAGAATTGGTTTTTGCGTCGTGGATACGCACAATACCTTCAATGACCTGAAAAAACTCTTGTTTGTTTTCAGCAAATTGAATATTCCAAGCACCGACTTCACATTGCCAAATGCCGCAGTCCATATGTGGATGTTCATATAAACTATAGGTTAAACGTTCAGGATTACCTCGAACCAAACGATCGGGACGAGGATAATCAATAGTTGCGTCATTTGCGATTAAATCGCCGAAACCTGCTAACTGAACTGATGACATTTTAGGCTGCTCAGCTTAATAGTTTTCAGGAACAGCGCTTAAGAACTCACGACGTACATCTTTGTCGGTTTTAAAATCACCAACAAAAGAAACAGTACGTGTGGTTGACTCTTGTTTACCTACACCACGCATCATCATACACATATGCGCAGAGTCAATCACAACTGCAACACCACGCGCTTGAGTCACTTCTGCAACTGCTTCTGCAATTTGCTGCGTCAAGTTTTCTTGAACTTGTAGACGACGTGCAAACATTTCTGTAATACGCGCAAATTTTGATAAACCTAAAACTTGACCTTCAGGTAAATATGCAATGTGCACACGACCATAGAATGGCAGTAGGTGATGTTCACAAAGTGAATAAAATTCAATATTTTTGACCAATACCATTTCATGGTTATCGGAAGGGAAGAGCGCGCTATTTGTAACTTCTTCAAGCGTTTTGCTATAGCCAGAAGTTAAAAAAGAGAAAGCTTTAGCCGCACGCATTGGCGTATCTTTTAAGCCCGGGCGATTTAGGTCTTCACCAACGGCAGTTAAGATATTTGCGTACGATTGCTGCATAGACATAACAATGTTCACTTAGGTGGGTTGAACAAAAACGGCAATTGTACCAGAAAACGATTGGAAATCTTAGTTTTGATAAAAATGCCGATTACTGTTTGTACTTAGGGTTCTTTTCGGCACGTTTGAGCAGGACTAAAACCGCTCCTGTGCCACCTTGATTTTCGGGTGCGCTGACGAAAGCAAGCACATCACGATGCTGTCTGAGCCAACCATTGACATAGGTTTTTAAAATCGCTTCTGGGCCTTTACCATGCACAATTTTAACGACATTTTGATTTTCATCTTTTGCCATTTGAAGCACTTGTAAAACGGCAGCGCGTGCTTGTTCTACTGTACAGCCATGTAGATCCACAGCCTCGAACCAACGAATTTTACCGGCTTTTAAGTCTTCAAATACTTTGTGCTGTAAGGTCGCAATGCGATAGCTTAAAGCAGCTTGGCTAGCAACAGGGTTTAAGATCGCTTGAGTATCGGAAATTTCTGTGAGCTCTTGCTCTGCACCACCTTCTGCTGCAGCACGTTTTGCCAAGGTTTGGGCATCGACTTTTTTGCTACGTGCAACTCGAGTATCGGCAATATTTTGATTGTCGATTGGTTTTACCCCAAGCAGGGCTTTTTTAAAAAGCTCAGTATCTTCCAACTCTTCAGCAACAGCTTGAGTCTTTTTTGACTCTGCTTGCTTTGCAATGGCAGTCGCTTGCGGATTAGAGATTTGCTTTTTAAAGGCTTTCAGTAAGTTAAACTGGTCTTTAGAAAGCGATGAATCGTGTTTACTCATAAGTTTAGAAAAATAGGCAAGATACGAGAGATGTAAAATTATAGTCCGAATCTGTGTTGATTTGAACTGAATTGCATTTATAGAGTATGAATGGGGTTGATCAAGTCTTATCTAATGAATAAAAGAAACATTTTTATGGAAGACAATCTATATATTTTATTAATTCTTGTAAAGCAGATTCTACAGAAGTAATTGCTACATATTCAGCATATACAGTATTTTCTTTCAGATTTTGATAAGTGAAAAAAGGATTTGTATTTAAAAGAAATATGAAAAAAATAGATTTCTTGTTCCTTACCGCAAGTTTTGTAAAATCATCAAATGTCTCTTCTAGTGTTAAATGATAATAGTTTATAAATTGATTATTGGGGTACAAGTTTTCAAGAAAGTTTTCGATTGTTAGATTATTATTAAAATATGAAGGACTCGTTAGTAGATATTTGAACGCTCCAATGAAGCTAGGCATATATGTAGGGGAGTCTAGAGTTCCAAATGAAACGCCATTGATGTTGACGGTAAGATTGAGCAAATCTTTATGACAACTATTGAGGATAGAAAATGAAAAATCGTCCTTACCGATATGAATCAAATGAACTCCTGAGCTTTGAATTTGAAACGTCTAATTAATTTGAAAATCTTATTAAACTTTACATGTCTTATAAAGAAAAAGCCCAATTATCAAGAATTGGGCTTTCATGTTATTTAAAGTCAAACCTGCTCAGGCTGTCCAAACAACGCATTAAATGCTTGATCAGGACGAGGTTGCTTCATAAAGCTTTCGCCGACCAAGAAAGTATGAATATCATTGGCTTGCATCATTTCTACATCAGTAGGTGTGGCGATACCGCTTTCAGTGACTAAAACACGAGAAGCAGGCAATAATTTCTTTAAACGCAATGAGGTATTCAAATCCACATCAAAGGTTTTAAGATTACGGTTGTTTACACCCAAAATGCATTGTTCAGAAAGTTTTAACGCACGTTCCAATTCATATTCATCGTGTACTTCAACCAAAACATCCAACTGTTGTTCAAATGCCGTTTTCGACATTTCTTCCAGTTGTTGATCGGATAAACATGCCACGATCAATAAAATACAATCGGCATGTAGCGCACGTGCTTCCACCACATTATAAGGATCAATCAAGAAATCTTTACGCAAAGCAGGTAGGGCACAATGCTGACGTGCAATCGCAATATTTTCGTCTGCACCTTGGAAGAAATCCACATCAGTCAATACCGATAAGCAAGCAGCGCCCGCTTGTTCATATTGTTGTGCAATTTCCGCAGGATTAAAGTCTGCACGGATCACACCTTTAGACGGTGATGCTTTTTTAATTTCAGCAATCACAGCAGGACGTCTGTGCTGTAAAGCATTGGCAAAACCACGCACAGGCGTTGCTGCATTTGCCCACTGCTCAACATCATGCAAGCTACGTTGTTTTAAGCGTGCTGCAAGCTCCTCATGTTTGCGGTCAACAATTTTACCTAAAATGGTATTTTGAATATCGATCATGAGAAGTCCTTAGTCTGCCTGATATTGTTTCAATGTCTTGGTAAATTCAGCCAAGATACTCATTTTTTCTAAGGCTTGTCCGCCGTAAAGAATATCTTGAGCCAGCTCAACGGCTTGTTTATAGGTTTTGGTAATGCCTGCGACGTAAATGCCTGCACCTGCATTCAGTGCAATCATATTTGCTGCTTTTTCGCCAATGTCTGATTTGTCACGACTCAAAGCATCTTTGATTAGCTTTAAGCTTTCTTCTGAACTATTGACGACTAAACCGGTGAGTGTTTGAGAGGCGATACCAACGTCTTCGGGGTTCAACGTCCATTCTGTAACTTCGCCATCTTTAAGCTCAGCCACAGCAGTTGGTGCAGCTAGGCTAATTTCATCTAGGCCATCTTTAGAATGTACAACCAGTACATGTATTGCACCGAGCTGTTTTAATACTTCGGCAATGGGACGACACAATTCATCTGAGAATACGCCAATCACAAAACGATTTACGCCAGCAGGGTTGGTGAGTGGACCAAGTAAGTTAAAAATACTGCGGATGCCTAATTCACGACGTGGAGCCACCGCATATTTCATTGCTTTATGATGATTTGGAGCAAATAGGAAACCAACGCCCATTTCACGGATACACCGTTCAGTTTGCTGCATGTCTAAATCAAGTTGAATGCCAATCTGTTCAAGCACGTCAGAAGAACCAGATTTGCTTGATACACCACGGTTACCATGTTTCGCAATGGTTGCTCCCGCAGCAGCGATCACAAAACTTGAAGCGGTTGAAACATTAAATAAGTTTTGACCATCACCACCTGTACCCACGATATCTACCAGATGAGGAATATCACTGACATCAATTTTAATCGCGAATTCACGCATGATACGTGCAGCAGCTGTAATTTCATCAATACTTTCACCCTTCATGCGCAAGCCCATCATTAGCGCACCGATTTGAGCATCAGTGGCTTCACCTTGCATGATGCTGCGCATGACATCTTCCATTTGTGGCTGGGTCAGATGGATGTTCTTGGTAATATTATTGAGTGCCTGTTGGATATTCATAGTCATGAGTTACAGCATTTAATGATTAAAAAAATTTGGATGAAAGTGGTTGATGATGAAGGATAGCTCAGCTTTATGTGGTGTGTGTCCCACCCGCTAAAGGGCTATGTTAGCAGAAAATAACTCAAGATTTGGGTTGTGGCTAGAGAGTTTTTAAAATTTAACCCGTTTAGGCGCATTGGTAAATTTGTGACTGGGAGTGATTGAATGAAAAAGGTTTTATTTTATGGGAGAGTTATTTTAGTTTTTATGATAAATAATCAACCATTTGGTATATCTTATTCACGCATATCCCTATAAAAAATGTGTATAAATCAACTAAATAAAAGTGGATATATTAGGGCGGTCTTCATTTTACTCATTCATAAATATGTATCTAAATTACTTGAAATATCTTGGGGCTGTTAAAAACAAAGGTTGTTTTGTTTTTGTCTTTATTGCATGTCTTCATCCATTAGAGAGCCATGCTGAGACAAATGTAGAACAGCCACAAACAAAGACAACATCGGATAAAGTGGTGCATGTTGCGGTGACAGGTTCACGTATCTCAAAAGCACAAAAAGATGGTCCAACCAGTGTAACGGTCATTACCGCAGCCGATATCGAGAAACACGGTTTTAGTAATGCCTTTGATGCCTTGAATAACTTGACGCAAAACACAGGTTTTGTACAAGGTGCGGATTATGGCAATACCTTTACTCCCGCAGCTAATGCCATTAGTTTGCGTGGTTTAGGGCCGAACCATACTCTAACCTTAATTAATGGACATCGTGTAGCTGACTATCCTGTACCTTATGATGGCGCTGTGAATTTTGTCAATTTAGCCAATATTCCGACTGCGATTATTGACCGCATTGAAATCTTGAACGGTGGAGCTTCCGCGATCTATGGTTCAGATGCGATTGCGGGTGTGGTCAATATCATCCTGAAAAAGAAAACCGATGGGACACAATTCAATATCAAGGCTGGTGGTACCAAAGAGGGCGGTGAAAATTTACGTCTACAATTGAGTGGCAGTAAAACATTGGACAAGCTCAATCTGGTTTATGGTGTTGAACTGAGTGGGCGTGAACCGATTTGGGCGGCTGACCGAGATTTTATGTCGAGCCGAACGCTTCGAGGGGAAAAGCCAGACACGATCGTTGGACGTAAAAATGCCAAGACAGGCCAGTATCTTTCAATTAATGGCTGTAATGCATTTGATGATCTATTTAAAGGCTCAGTAACAAATATTGGAAAAGCGGGAGCAGATAACTGTGCCAGTGGTTTGGCTCGACCGACTTATTGGACGGTTCAAACCAAGAATCGCAGCCAAAATGGTTATCTCGGTTTAGATTATGAGCTGAATGAGAAAACCCAACTCTTCGCAGATGTTTTGATTGGTGCCAATCAAATTGAAAATAATACCCGTGGCCCGACATGGACTTCTTTAGGTGCGAGTAGTGGTTATTTCCTCAATCAAGACACAGGAAATTATGAAATCTGGACACGACGTTTTGCACCAGAAGAACTTGGCGGTGTTGAGCAAGCCAATAAAAAATGGAAAGAACTCTCCTCCAATTTGAACTTTGGTATCCGTGGCGATATTGGGGACAGTAGTTGGAGCTATGAAGCAGCCTATAATGGCTCGATTTATACCAGTCAATTACGTAAACAGGGACTGGTTCGTTCGAATGTTGATGAATATTTCTTAGGTCAACAACTGGGTGTAGACCAAGATGGTATTCCAATTTATTCCCCACATTTAGATCGTATCAGTCGGCCACTGACTGCCAGTGAGTTTAGAAGCATTTCAGGCACAACTGAGGAAAATGACAAGTCATGGGCGCAAGGTTTAACGCTCAGTGCAAATGGTGATGTGTTTGAATTGCCTGCAGGAACTGCCAAGCTTGCTGCTGTGGCAGAAATTGGACGCCAAGGTTTTAAAATCAAACCCGATAAGGCGGTGGAAAATGGTGATTTCTATAATGCAACTTCCAGTGGCGAATATGGTGGGGCACGTACCCGTCAGGCGTTGGGTGCGGAATTATTCTTACCTTTAGCCAAGCCACTCAATTTAACCTTATCTGGACGTTATGACCGCTATGCTTTGTCAGATAGTAGTATTGATAAATTCACATTTGGTTCAGGCTTAGAATTTAGACCACATCCAACCTTATTGGTGAGAGGCAACTACGCCACCAGTTTTCGTGCACCAGATATGAACTATCTGTTTTTGAATAAACAAAGAGGGTATTTCCCAAGTACCACCGATTATTTACGTTGTAGCCAAACGGGACAAGCATTAGATAAGTGTAGCTTTAAAGATTATTCGCCTGGCGCGAACTACACATTAACAGGCAACAAAGATTTAAAACCCGAAGAAGGTAAATCTTATGGTGCAGGGTTTGTGTGGTCTCCGAGTAATAAGTTTGATATCTCCGTCGATTATTGGGATATCAAAATTGATAATTTGGTGACGAATTTAAGTCAAGATAAGATTTTACGCTTAGAAGCAGATTGCCGTTTGGGTGCACAAGATATCAATTCGGCACAATGTGTTGATGCGTTGGCACGTGTAGAGCGCAATCCTACAAATGCAGTGGTTGATCCAAATGTGATCAACAATATCAATATTGTACCGATCAATGCTGCCTCAGATCATACTCGCGGGATTGATTTCACCAGCAAATGGCGTTGGAAAACAGAAAATTTAGGTAACTTCCTGTGGACTGTGAATTATAGCCGTGTGCTTGAACGTGAATATCAACAATCAAAAGATGGCGATAAAGATAACTATTTAAAAGATTTAACCATTCCAGATTGGCGAGACCGCTTTAATACCAGTCTCAGTTGGAGTCTCGGTGATTGGGCATCGACCGTATTGGTTAACCGCTATGGCAAGATTCCAAACGGTAATCAAACGGCTTACTTAAGCCCGACTTATTTGGTCAATTGGAGTGGAACTTATAAAATTTCACCCAAGGCCTCTGCATCAATCATTGTGAATAACCTATTTGACAAAGTGAAACACGATGACACAGGCGGATGGCCATATTATCCAGTAGGATCATATTCACCAATCGGCCGTCAGGGTTGGTTGGAGTTTAATTATAAATTCTAACAATGATGTGTGGATGCAGCGAAGTGGTACACCATTTGCTGTGTCTTTTTATTTTAAAAACTACAGAGGACAGATCTCCTATGTTGGTCAAACCTTCATTTAAAAAACAATTGCTACTTACAACATTACTTTCATTATCTGCAATACAGATTTTTGCATCAAATAGCAATGAACAAATTCCAATCGGCAAATTACCTGAATGGGCCATACCTGAATCTTATGATTTAGACTTTAAAATTGATCCTGCACAAAAAAGTTATACGGGTAAAACCACAATCCATTTAAAACTGACTCAAGCAACCGATCATGTTTGGATTCATGGTAAATCTTTATCGGTAAAAGACGCCAACATCCTATCCGCAACTGGGCAGAAAACCACGGCCAAATATGAGCAAGCTTCGGAAGTCGATGGTGTCAGTCTGATTAAATTTGCCCAGACACTACCAGCAGGGCAATACCGCTTAGTATTGGATTTCAATGCTGATTATGATCAGCAACTGGATGGTATTTATAAAATTGAGTTTGAGGGTAAACCTTATGTCATGACCCAAATGGAGGCGATCAGCGCACGTCAATCTTTTCCATCATTTGATGAGCCGCGCTTTAAAACCCCCTTTAATATTCGATTAACCATACCAAGCAAATATTCTGGTTTTGCCAATACCAATCAAGTCTCTGAGCAGGCCGAAAAATCGGGGTGGAAAACTTTAAGCTTTGCACCGACCAAACCGCTACCAACCTATCTATTGGCACTGGCAGTTGGTCCTTGGCAAGTACAACAAGGTCCTGATATTGGTGCGACTGAGTGGCGTAAACAGGCGATCAAATTACGAGGTCTTGCACCCGATGGTAAGGCTGAAAAAATGCAGCATGCTTTATCGGAAACCCCTGCGATTTTAAAAACATTAGAAGATTATTTTGCATTCGGATATCCATTCGACAAGCTGGATTTGCTTGCTGCACCTGACTTTGCAGCGGGTGCGATGGAGAATCCTGGACTGATCACATTCAGAGATTATTTGATGCTGCTGGATAAAGACTCTCCAGTGTCATTTGTACAGAGTTCATTTAATGTCAATGCACACGAGTTGGCGCATCAATGGTTTGGGGATGTGGTGACCATGCCGTGGTGGGACGATCTATGGTTGAATGAATCCTTTGCTACGTGGATGCAAAGTAAAATTACCCAACAATTACATCCTGAATTTAATGCTGACTTAGAACGCGTCGTCGATACAGCAGGTGCAATGAAAAGCGATAGCTTGGTCAGTGTACGCCGTATTCGTCAGCCAATTTTAAGTAATGCGGATATTCAAACCGCTTTTGATGGCATTACCTACCAAAAAGGCGCAGCTGTTTTAAATATGTTTGAAAGCTATTTAGGTGAGGAAAAATTCAAGCAAGGGGTGCGTAATTACATAAATAAGCACCAATATGGCAGTGCTACAGCCAATGATCTAATCAGCTCCCTCGCAGAACAGTCTGGTCAAGCTGAGCGTTTTAGCAAAGCGGTGAAAAGTTTTATTGATCAACCAGGCGTACCTTTGCTGAGCACCTCGTTACAGCAACAAGGTAATAAAGTCTTTTTGAATGTGAAACAAACACGCTATTTACCCGTTGGTTCTAAAGGCGATGCCAACAGTCTTTGGGGAGTACCACTATGCGTACGTTACGAAGTTCCAAATGCAGCGAGTAAAGTCCAATGTGAACTGGTTGATCAAGCGGAAGCCAAAATTGAACTCAAAGGTGCACGTATTAACAGTTGGTATATTCCAAATGCAGATGCAGCAGGCTATTACCAATTTAGTTTGCCTGAACCAGAACTTGCTCGTCTGACTGCCGCTACAGAAAAACTCTCTAATACTGAACAATTGGCCTATGCCTATGCTGTATCAGCGGCATTTAACCATGGTGATATTAACCTGCTGGCGGTGGTGGATGTGGCGAAGAAGTTTGCGAACTCGAATAGCCGACAGATTAGTACCGCACTGTTTCAGCAGCTCAGTACAATCCAGCGCCATGTGTTGAAGACTGAGGCAGAACGTGAGCATTTTAGAAAAGTGCTCGCGAATTTGTATCTACCTAAATTGAATCAATTAGGTTATGCGAGCAAAGCCGGTGAGTCTGCTGAGGATAGCTTGTGGCGGAGTGAGTTAGCCCAATTTCTTGCATTGGAAATTCAGGTGCCAGAAGTGCGTGAGCAATTGTTAAAACAATCCGACGCTCTATTCGCTCAAAAGCAATTGAATTTTGCAACATTAACCCCCGAGCTTTTACCAACGATTTTAGCTGTACGAGTGCAAGAAAAAGGGCAGCCTACCTTTGATCGTTTAGTGGGGGAGTTACAACACATCACGCAACCGACCCAACGTTTGGCGATTCTCACTGCCTTAGGTTCAGCCAATCAGGTGGAAACACGCCAGCAGGCACGTCAGTTAGTTTTAGACCCACGTGTGAAAGTCGGTGAAGTACGTACCGTGATTAACTCAATCAATAGTTATAGCGGTGAACAAGGCGGACTTTGGTCATGGTTTAAGGCCAATCACGATGCGGTGTTTGATCGTTTAGGTAAGTCTTCTGCAGGACGTTTCCCCGCATTGTTTAGTGGTGCAGCTTGTACACAACAAGAAGCGACGCAATTGAATGCTTTCTTTGCACCGAGAACCAAAGAGCTGGTTGGGGTTGAGCGTGGTTTAAATCAAACCAAGGAACGTATCCAACTGTGTGAATCCTTAGTTGCGAAGCAAGATGGTTCGCTTGTGCAACAGTTGAAGTTGTAATTTATTCAGTTATAAAAAAGCCAACGATCATGCGTTGGCTTTTTTATTTTCAGTGTGTTTTAAGCATCATTATCGGGTTGAGGATTTCTAACACCGAGTAATTGACTGGTCGCTGTGCCTGCAGTCATCGAACCGTTGACGTTTAAAGCAGTACGTCCCATATCAATCAATGGCTCAATTGAAATCAATAGCGCAACTAAAGTAATCGGTAAGCCCATGGCTGGGAGGACGATTAAAGCAGCAAAGGTTGCACCGCCACCAACGCCTGCAACACCAATTGAACTCAGGGTCACCACCACAACCAATTGGGCAATCCACAATGGATCAAGCGGGTTGATACCAACCGTTGGCGCAACCATGACTGCCAGCATCGCAGGGTATAAACCTGCACAACCATTTTGACCAATGGTTGCACCAAATGAAGCCGAAAAACTGGCAATCCCTTCAGGTACACCCAATTGCTTGGTTTGTGCTTCGATATTGAGTGGAATACTGGCTGCACTTGAACGACTGGTAAATGCAAAAGTTAAAACAGGAAAAACTTTCTTGAAAAAGTCGATTGGATTGACACGTACAAACAGCAAAATCAGTGCATGTACGAGGAACATGATTGCAAGCCCAAGATAAGATGCAACAAGGAACTCACCTAATTTAACGATGTCGGCTACATTTGCTGTTGCCACCATTTTGGTCATCAATGCCAATACACCATAAGGCGTAAATTGCATCACTAAACGGACAAGACTAATCACCAAGGCTTGCAGTGCTTCAATCCCGTGTCTAATTCTTTCTCCATTGACAGTGTCTTTATCCATCAGTTTAAGTGCTGCCACACCTAAAAATGCAGAGAAAATCACGACACTGATGATCGCTGTTGGACGAACACCGGTTAAATCAGCAAATGGGTTCTGAGGGAATAGTGAAAGTAAGAGCTTTGGAACATCTAAATCTGTTACTTGCCCAATGTATTGACTTTGGATGGTTGCTAGACGCGCTGCTTCTTTGGTGCCTTGTACCAGTCCCTCAGCCGTTAAGCCGAATAAATTGGTGATGCCTGCACCGACAAGTGCGGCAATAGCCGTGGTCACTAACAAGATACCAATCACGAGTACACTGATTTTTCCAAGAGAAGTGGTTTGATGTAACTTCACCACTGCACTTAAAATTGAAATAAAAATCAGAGGCATGATCACCATTTGTAATAGTTGTACATAACCATTACCGACAAGGTTAATCCATGCAATTGAATGCTCAATAACAGGGTTGTCACCATAGATCGCTTTAAGGGCCAAACCAAAAAAGATACCTACGATCATACCGATCAGAACTTTTTTGGAGAGACTCCAATCTTTACGGTAGCTAAAAAACAATCCTGCCATGAGCAGGACGAAAACAATAATATTCAATAAAACCAAGGTATTCACAATAGGTTATCCTGATAGATCATTCAGGGGGAATGCTAAAAACAATGACTTAGATTCTATCATCCAGCCGCCCTGAAACTTAATCATTCCTATGACTATAGTTAATCTAAAAAAGTAAAATGCAATCAGACAAAACAGAAATTGAGGATTGAACTTACTTTTTATAACGTGTGAAAAGTGGATTAATTATTGAAAAAGAATGACTTGTTTTTAAGTGTAAGTTTTCAGATTAATTTTAATGCTGAAAACTTGTGCAGTATGTATGAGTTGTATATTGTTTTTATATGTTCAAAATAAAAACAGCCTACTTATAAAAATAGGCTGTTTAGATGCTTAGTATTGGTAAATCTTGAGATTAAGCATAAATATCCAAGAAGTTTTTGAAAATTTGATGGCCGTGTTCACTCAAAATAGACTCAGGGTGGAATTGCACACCTTCCACAGGAAGTGTTTTATGTTTGACACCCATAATTTCTTCAATCGTACCCTCTGTTTGATTGGTCCAGCAGGTAACTTCTAAGCATTCAGGCAAAGTTTCCTGTTCAATCACCAGTGAATGGTAACGTGTAGCTGCAAAAGGCGACGGCAAGTTGCTAAAAATCCCTTTGTCGCTATGGTGCATATCGGATAGGCGGCCATGCATCACTGTTTTAGCGCGAATGATATTGCCACCAAAGGCTTGTCCAATCGCTTGGTGACCTAAGCAAACGCCAAGCAAAGGAATTTTGCCAGCAAAGTGATTGATGGCTGGAATAGAGATACCTGCTTCACTTGGTGAGCAAGGACCCGGGCCAATCACCAGATATTTTGGCTGCCATCGTTCAATATCCTCTAATGTTACTTGATCATTACGAACAACTTTTACTTCTTGATTCAACTCGCCAAAGTATTGAACGATGTTGTAAGTAAATGAGTCATAATTGTCAATCATTAGAAGCATGATTATAACCTTTTGAAAAATATGCACTTAATTGTGCTATTGAGTTCGATAAACCGATCTGAACGCTATACGATTTCATCTATCTTTAATAGAAGAAGGATTATTCTAGCGATAGCGGGAAATCATCATATCAAAACCGATCATTAATGTGGAAAATTTTGAAACAAGGCGTGGGGTGGAATCTGCTCGATATTCTTGGTTTAAAATACGCTCTTAATCGAGAATAAATTTTTGTAATTGAAAGGCTTGGTGAAAAAACAAGAAAGTGAATCTAAAGTCTAAATGAATTGATTGGAATGATCTTGAAAAGAATGATATAAAAAGCCAATTTATGCTAAGAATAATAGCGTAATTGGCACTACATTGGTTCTTTGTTATATGTATTGCACTATTTTGGTTCATTTTGTCTTTTTTAGGGACACCCCAAAATAGGAATGTGTGAATATGGTGCATTTTTGGATATAAGCATTATAGTAGACATAGGACATGGAGCTTAAAGCATTTTTTCTGCAAAGAATTTCAATGTTTTAGGTATGCTTTAAAATTGTTGGTATGATAATTGCTAATTAGATATCAACAACTAACACGCACTTAACAGGTGCATAGAAATTTCATTGGAGCAAATGAGCATGGCGAACAAGGTCCTTCAACTCATCAAAGAAAGTGGCGCAAAATGGGTCGATTTTCGCTTTACTGATACTAAGGGTAAAGAGCAACACGTAACTTACCCAGCTGACACGATTGATGAAGATTCATTTGAAGACGGTAAAATGTTTGATGGTTCTTCAATCGCTGGTTGGAAAGGCATCGAAGCGTCTGACATGATCTTACGTCCGGATGCTGAAACAGGTTTTCTTGACCCGTTCTTTGCTGAGCCTACAGTTGTTGTGACTTGTGACGTAATTGAGCCATCTACTGGTCAAGGTTACGAGCGTGACCCTCGTTCGATTGCTCGTCGTGCTGAAGAATATTTAAAATCTACAGGTATCGGTGATACTGCATTCTTTGGTCCAGAACCAGAATTCTTCGTTTTTGACGAAGTAAAATGGGATATCGACATGTCTGGCGCGCGTCATACATTGATCGCTGAAGAAGCTGCATGGTCAACTGGTAAAGACTACGAAGCGGGTAACTCTGGTCACCGTCCACGTGTTAAAGGCGGTTACTTCCCAGTTCCTCCTGTTGATTCTTCACAAGATATGCGTGCTGAAATGTGTGCAAAAATCGAAGATATCATGGGTCCTGGTCGTGTAGAAGTACATCACCACGAAGTTGCATCTTGCCAATTAGAAATTGGTGTGAGCTTCAATACTTTAGTTCGCAAAGCGGACGAAGTTCAACAGTTCAAATATGCAGTTTGGAACGTTGCGCATCAATATGCTAAAACAGCAACATTTATGCCTAAACCAATGGTAGGTGATAACGGTTCTGGTATGCACGTTCATATGTCAATCTCTAAAGATGGCAAGAACTTGTTTGCTGGTGATGAATATGCTGGTTTATCAGAAATGGCATTATTCTTTATCGGTGGTGTGATCAAGCATGCTCGTGCATTAAACGCGATCACAAACCCTTCTACGAACTCGTACAAGCGTTTGGTTCCTCACTTCGAAGCACCAATTATGCTTGCTTACTCAGCCCGTAACCGTTCTGCATCTATCCGTATTCCTTACGTTTCTAGCCCTAAAGGCAAGCGTATTGAAGCACGCTTCCCAGATCCAATGATGAACCCGTACTTAGGTTTCGCGGCATTGTTGATGGCGGGTATCGATGGTATCCAAAACAAGATTCACCCAGGTGAAGCTGCTGATAAGAACTTGTACGATCTTCCTCCTGAAGAAGAAGCAAAAATCCCAACAGTTGCTCACAGCTTGGATATGGCACTTGAAGCTCTTCAAAATGACCATGAGTTCCTGTTGAAAGGTGGTGTATTCACCAAAGAAATGCTTGATGCATATATCGAACTTAAAACTGAAGATGTACGTCGTCTTAACACGACAACTCACCCAG
This sequence comes from Acinetobacter sp. TUM15071, assembly GCF_008980925.1. NCBI lineage: Bacteria > Pseudomonadati > Pseudomonadota > Gammaproteobacteria > Moraxellales > Moraxellaceae > Acinetobacter > Acinetobacter sp. TUM15071. The sequence goes on from NZ_BKGB01000011.1 coordinate 58,447, forward strand.
TTGAATTTGATATGTACTACAGCTTGTAATACATCCAATTCAAAAAAGCTCGCTTCGGCGAGCTTTTTTTATGTTTTTGATTCAATTGAAAGTCATACGTTTTTACCAAGAAATTCATGTACACTAATCGCGATGTTTTTAGTGAGCCAAGCATGCGAAATTTACGACCAAACAGAATAAAGGGCAAAGAAATCCCGATTGATTTAAAAAAATGGTTGTATGCATCTGGTTCGCTTACTCAACAATTAACCGATTTAGGTCACGGTCAGTTTCATGTTGAAAGATTGAAAGAACATTATCAACGTTTAACCTTTGCAGATAGTCAGTGGATGGAGATGCCACCTCATCATATTGGTTGGGTGCGTGAAACCCTTCTTTATGGCAGTGAAGAGCAGGCATGGGTCAAAGCAAAAAGTATTTTCCCGATTTTGAGTATGCAAAAAAAAGCACGCTTGTTTCGGCATATCCGTAATAAACCGATTGGCTGGTTTTTATTTCAACGAACCAATCCTGCTTGTGAACGTAGAGTGATTCTTCTCGAAGAAGGCTGGACGCGTCAGAGTTGCTATACATGGCATGGTTGTAAGTTTATTGTGCAAGAAACATTTCTACCTGCATTTGAACAATTTATTCGACAGCATTGACTCTAAGGATTCATCATGGAAACAGTGCAACACACAACTTGGCGGCAGCGTTTAGAGGCCTATTACTATTTATGCCGTTTTGATAAGCCTGTAGGTACAGAGCTGGTTTTTTGGCCGACAATGTGGGCGTTATGGATTGCGGCTGGAGGTTTACCACCATTGCAGATTCTCATTGCGATGGTTTTGGGTACGATTTTTATGCGTGCGGCTGGCTGTGCGATTAATGACTTTGCTGATCGTAAAGTAGATGCTCATGTAGAGCGTACTAAAACACGTCCATTAGCCACTGGTATTATTCGTCCACGAGAAGCGGTCTATGTTTTTCTGGGGTTGGTTGCTGCAAGTGCATGTACTTTATTCTTTCTACCGATCGCGACGTTTTATTGTGCCCTAGCAGGTTTAGTACTGGCATTTATTTATCCTTTTATGAAGCGTTATACGCATTTGCCACAAGTGGTTTTGGGTATGGCCTTTTCATGGGGAATTCCTATGTCTTTTACCGCAATGGGTAAGCCTTTAGATTTAACTTGCTGGCTTTTATATTTTGGTAATTTGGCATGGACTGTGGCTTATGATACTCAGTATGCAATTACAGATCGTGAATATGATTTGAAAATTGGGGTGAAATCGACAGCAATTTTATTTGGTCGTTACGATATACAGATTATTGGTTTACTCCAGATTTTAAGTTTGCTCCTCATCGGTGGGGCTCTATATTTGGAAAATCTGTTATTGCCATTTGGATTGGCTGCACTGTTAATTGTCGCTGCTGATTTTGCTTATCAGGCGTTTAAAACCAAAGATCGTGATCCGCAAATTTGTTTCTGGGCATTCCGTCACAATCGTTGGGTAGGGCTGATTATTTTCATTGGAATTTTTTTAGAATTAATATTTTAAACTGACTGAATAGTTGAAAAGTGTTCTATGCAGAGCACTTTTTTTATGCCTTAATAATGTGGCATGTAGTTTCATGCTTAAAATAAAACAAGGACTAAAAGGATATTTTATGAAACGGTCTAAAATTGCGTTGGCAATGACATTCTCTATTTCTGCATTATTTTTAACCGCATGTAATGACGACGACAACGGTTCAAATCACGGAGTTGATCAGGACAATAAGTCTTTTGTTTCGGAGACCTCTTATAGTTATGAGTCAGAGGGCTTAGCTGATTTAAGTGCTGCTAGCTCAATCAAAGTCATGAACTATAAAATGCCAAATGTACTTGGTAAGATGGTTGAAACTTCTGCCCTAGTATTTTTTCCTAAAATTCCAAAGCCAAAAGACGGCTATCGTGTGATTGTTTGGGCGCATGGTACATTAGGGGTGGCAGATAAATGTGCCCCGACTAATACTCCATTAAATTCTAATTTTAAGAATTATACTGCAAAAAATTTGTTAGAGCAGGGGTATGTGATTGTTGCACCAGATTATGAAGGGCTGGGGGGCGAAGGTGAACACCCTTATTTGCATATTCCAAGTGAGGCGCGTTCAGCGCAGTATGCTGTTAAAGCGGCAAAAGAACATTATGCGGATCAATTACATGGTTCATGGATGTCCGTAGGCCAATCACAAGGCGGGCAAGCATCATTAGGGATTGCTGAATATGCGAATAATGATGTGACATTTAAGGGGGCTATCGCAGGCGCTCCTGCATCTAGTTTAGATAAAATTATTTTAGAAGTTGCTCCTCAGGCGATTGACACCTTGCCACAGCCAGCAGCAATCGATACATATGCAACTTTATTATCGTATGCTGCGCTAACAGGGGTAGGGATTACTTCCTATGAACCGACATTCAACTATCAACGAATGTTTGGAAGTGCGAAAGCAAAAGAAATATCGTCTTTGGCGAAAACGGAATGCTTAGGCCAAATTGTAGAGGCTTATAAGCAAGATATTCAAAATTATATTGTGAATAATCCTGCTGCTAAAGTTTCGGAGTACGATGGTATCGATAAGGTGGAGTTTAAGAATGATACAACTATTCAAAAATTCTTAACAGATTATAGTCAACCAACTACCAAAAAGCTGGATAAACCGATTTTAATTGTGCAGGGTGTATACGATACGAATGTACCTTATGTGATTACTAATGCAATGTACCAAGCTATGTATAAGGCTGGAACGGATGTGAAGATCATTCCAATTGATATTGTTCCAAGCGCAACTAATCCAGTAGTTAATGGTTCACACACTGGAGCGATTCTCGCAGCAAATGAGAGTGGGGAATTGGTACAATTTATTAAGCAAAATATGCCAGCGCAATAAAAATTTGCTTTTAAAAAAGAGTCTCTTTATAGAGGCTCTTTTTTGTTATATTGTTGCACTGTTTAAAGCCATGCAATTTGAGTTTAAATCACTTATGAGCCAGCCACCTGTTGAGAAAAAGTCAATCCCTTGGTTATTAATGAGTTTGGGATTGTTGATTCCAATTTTTATTGTCGGTATGGCCTTTGTTGCTGCCAAAAGTGATGCACAAACCAAGAAAAAATATGACCAGCAACGCGCCGAAATGGCAAAGAAATTTGAACAGCAGAAAAATGCTGAACAATCGGCAAAGACGGAGTAATCTTTCTTAAATTAGCTGACTATCGAAGATCCATCTGTAGCTGTTTTATAGATGGAATCTCCGTATAACGCTGTACTTGATAGCCTGCTTCTTGCAACATCTGATCGCGCTTTTTATCTTCTAATTCTTTACCTAAATGGCTTGGGTCATCTAACTCAATAATCGCCAAAACATTCATCTGCTGATCTAAAACCACAAAGTCTGTCACCTTGCGATTAAACTTACTGCGGATCTTGTAATGATCACTGGTAATCAATGCACTAAAGGCTACCTGCGCAAGTACATGATGCTGTGGAAAGGCCTGTTGTAATCGTACAAACATTCTTGATTCAAATGATGTGATGACAGGTCGAGCAAAGAATTTTTGTTTGGGAAAGAAAGGGCGTATACAGCTAAAAAGCAAGATAGCTGTACTAATAAAACCAATCGTTAGAAATAAGAAGTGATTCGATTCAAACATGTATTTATCAAAGAGCAAATAAAAAACCCACTCAATTAAGAGTGGGTTTTTAGAATCTTGGCTCTCCCACCTGGGCTCGAACCAGGGACCTGCGGATTAACAGTCCGTCGCTCTACCGACTGAGCTATGGGAGAATCTGGAGCGAATTTTAGGGCTTAAATGTCAGTCCGTCAAGTAAAATCAGTATGAATAATAATCGCTTAACCAAAATGTTGTGTATTAACGTGCAACTTGATTACATTGTGCCAATTCAGTAGAGCGGGCATTCCAGATTGCACCTGCTGAGTTTTTATAATAACTAATCTTACCGATACGTAAGACCAGACTCTGACAAGAATCCAAGGAGAGTGCATTGCCCCAAGGGCCAGACATGCTACAGACACGACCATTACATTTCCAGACGACATTGGGTCCATTTTCAATTGGTACAGTCACCGTGCCCTTATAAGAGGAACCAGCATACCAAGTGGTTTGGGCGGCCATTGCTGGACTACAAAAGACGATTAAACAGAATAGAAGTTTTTTCATTATGTGTTTTCCTTAACAACATCATTAAGTTTTATCTTATAGTTAAAATAATAAGGTAGGGCGAAATTTATACGATACTCAACATGAAATGAACAAAATAATCGTAATTGTCGTTATAAGGGTATTTTGTTTATTTAAAATAAAAAGCCCAGATCAGCGATCTGGGCTTTTTAGAATCTTGGCTCTCCCACCTGGGCTCGAACCAGGGACCTGCGGATTAACAGTCCGTCGCTCTACCGACTGAGCTATGGGAGAATCTGAGTGCCATTATAGGCAGCTTTTAAAATTGGTCAAGATAAAACTGTCATGTTTCTTTCATTTTTGCATCGTATGCTTTTTATTTGCACAATTACGATAAAGTAGGAAAAATAACTTGAACTTTGAACAGGCTATTGCTAGATTCGAATCAGAAAGAGCGTTTAGATATTTATCTAAACAGTGTGGATTTAACCCTACTTGCCAGCACTAAAATGGCTAAACTGGAGGTCGAAATGACTATTCTAAATATTCAATCTATTTTTTCAAATTTGTCTTTTTATCAAGAGCATTATCTCGAAATTATTCAAGATTCAGCGCAATATTACACGCCAGTTGAACATTCATTTATAAATACTTTTCCGTTTAAGCAACAAGCCTTGTATCTGGGGGATTTACTGCAATTATGGTTTGGTAATAAGTGGAAAATTCAAACGGCTAAAGATCTACTCACACAAAAAAATACATTGACTGTTGATGAACACACACCTTTATATTTATTTCAACTTGGTGGTGAATTATTTTTAGGCGCAAACACTGCTTTGGCTTGGTCTGTGGCAGAGCAAAAGGTTGTTTCAGTACAAGTGAAAAGCATTTGGCAATACGCAGTATTCAGTCATTTATGTATTCGACCAAAAAACTTTCAAGCGAATAAGGCCATTGCATAGGGCTATGATGAAATAGCCCATTTGCTTAATTTGTGCTTATGGGCGAATGATCATGCAGGTTGCTGTTGCATGGGCATAAAGTTTGCCATCTGCATCGACAATCTTACCTTCGGAAATACCTAAATTTTTACTGATATTGATCATGCTGCCTATCGCTGTGAGTTTTTGATTCTTAGGAATAGGGCGACACATTTTAATATTTAGATCAATAGTGCCATAACCGACGCCTGCTTCTAAAAGCGTATGAACAGCACAGCCTGTCACTGAATCAAGTACGGTTGCAGCAAAGCCCCCATGTACTCCACCTAAGGGATTAAGGTGACGTTGATCTGCTTGAACTTCAAATTTGATAAATCCTTCTGCAACTTCGACAGGTTGCATCGGAATAGTTTCACTAATACTGGCAGGTGGAATTTTCCCTTCACACATCGCGGTTAAAAACTCAAGTCCATTCATTTCTTTCGGGTGTTTCATATTTTTTCCTATATAGTTCTAAAAAGGAACTTGTGTATAACGTAGTCTTTCCATTAGAGGCTGTCAATACAGTTCATCGATCAATATCATGTTTTACAAATTATTGATTGCAGCATGCTTGCTTTGTTTTATGCTAACGATAATTCATAAATAACAATTTTGAATAAAAGGTAAATTTATAATGAAAGGACAGTGTGTTTGTGGTGAAACCACATTTGAAGTCGAATTAAGTAATCATGAAGTGCATGCCTGTCACTGCTCGATTTGTCGTCGACAGACCAGTGGTGTGATTATGACGATTGATGTCAAACAGGGCAGCTTAAAATTTTTAAAACAAGATTATCTCTCTGTTTATAACTCATCGGCTTGGGGTGAGCGAGGATTCTGTAATGCCTGTGGTACCAATTTGTTTTGGCGGACTAAAGATCAGAATTATTGCAATATCAATGCATTTGCATTGAATGAGTCACCAAAAGATCTGAATCTCGATTTGGAAATTTATATTGATTGTAAGCCTGAGTTTTATGCTTTTCAAAATTTGACCAAGAAGATGACAGAAGCGGAGGTCGTCGCACTTTTTAGTGGTGAATCTGCGGAATAGTATAGCTTGTAGGAAATTCTAATTGTATTGAAGATTTTAATTTAAGAGATAAAAAAAGAAGCTTCATTGAGAAGCTTCTTTTTTTTATTGCGGAAAAATTATTTCGCAGCTTTTTCTGCTGCAATCGATGCAATTGCGGCATCAACGCCTTCAATTGAATCAGCTGCTTTTTTAATACGTGCTAAAGCATCAACTAAAACTTCGTCAGCAGTCGCATAAGAGATACGCATAAAACCGCCTAAACCAAATGCATCACCAGGAACAACAGCAACACCTGTTTCTTCCAGTAACCATTCAGAGAATTCTGTGCAAGATTTTAAGCCTTTGGCACGAATCAACGGACGGATGTTGGCATAGGCATAGAAAGCACCATCAGCAGGAAGACAAGAAATCCCTTTGATGTCATTCAAGCCGCTCACAACGAGATCATGACGACGTTTAAACGCTTCAATCATTGGCTCAAGTACATCTTGTGGACCATTCAATGCGGCTTCAGCTGCAACTTGCGAAATCGAAGTTGGATTTGAAGTTGATTGTGACTGGATTTTTTTCATCGCACCAATGATTTTTGCAGGACCTGCTGCATAACCGATACGCCAGCCTGTCATTGCGTAGGCTTTAGATACGCCATTTAAAACAATGGTGCGGTCATATAAGTCTGGTGCAACAGTCGCGATATTGTAGAACTCATCTTCCCAACGAATTGGTTCATACATGTCATCTGAAGCAACAAATACTTGTGGGTGACGACGTAACACTTCTGCCAAAGCTTCTAATTCAGCTTTGGTGTAGATCATACCTGTTGGGTTTGAAGGGCTGTTTAATACCACTAGACGTGTATTTGGTGTGATTGCCGCTTCTAACTGTTCTGGTGTGATTTTGAAGCGTTGTTCTTCACCACATTTGACGATTACGGGGGTGCCTTCAGCAATAATCACCATATCTGGATAGCTTACCCAGAAAGGTGCAGGGATGATCACTTCATCACCTTTGTTTAACAAAGCAAGTGCCAAGTTAAAGAAACTTTGCTTACCACCACAAGACACGAGAATCTGGTTGGCTTGATAATCTAAATTATTATCGCGTTTGAATTTCGCAATAATTGCTTTTTTTAAGCTTGGAGTACCGTCTACAGCTGTATATTTTGTAAAGCCTTTATTAATCGCTTCAATTGCAGCATCTTTGATGTGTTGAGGGGTATCAAAGTCTGGTTCGCCTGCACCTAAACCAATCACGTTTTTACCAGCAGCTTTAAGCTCAGCGGCTTTATTGGTCACTGCAAGTGTAGGGGACGGTTTGATGGCATTGACACGATCAGAGAGACGTACGTCCACGGCATTATTCCTTCTTATGGGATTAAAAAATAAAAAGCAGGTTATCTTAGCCTAAATCGACTTCTTTGTGGCTGAAACTTGCCAGAATCGCATAAAAAGTTACTAAATTTTAAGCATTAGAATCATTGTGTTTTTTTACATATTTTATTTTTATCAAAAGCGCAAAAATCTATTACAATATGCGGCTAGAAATCTAGATTTCGAGAGAATTCCAATGAGTACCCAACAACCTAAAGCCAAAAAAGCTTTGGTGAAATTGCCTTTTCCAATGCCATCTGCTCAGGATGATGCTGAGGATGCAACGCATAATCAGGTTCGTCCAAAACCTGAACAATATGCTGATCGTACTTGGATGCCACCACGCGGTACACGTCGTTCGATGGGTAAGCGTTAATAAAAAAGCCAATCAATCTGATTGGCTTTTTTCTTATTAATGGCGGTTTAATGGGTGTTGTATTTTTAGTTCACCACGCCAAAGTTTAAGAAAATCGTACTCATCAATATCATACAGTTCCATCAAGGCAATAATCACACTCACAAAGGTCATTGCACCTTCAGCGTTGTTATGGAAGTTGAAAATTTTTCCATTGAGCTTGCCTAAAATATCGTTGATTTCATGTTCACGACCGCGACCATAACGATCACGTGGGTACAACTCTTCATTTAAAACAACCAAAGCAATGGCTTTTTCAGCTGCGGTTAACTGAGTTTGATCGAGTGCTTCTTCGAAAGACTCGTAGCCATGATCGAAATAGAAAATGACCTTATCTGAAATAAAAGCATGTACCGCATCAGCAGTTAGGTCTGGAAATTGTGAAACAGCATCTTCTTCGATATAGGGACGAAAAGATTCTGGAAAAATCACATTGGAGTGAATGCCTTTAAATAATGGGGCGATTTCAGATACTTTATAACCCGCAATACCACAGCCTAATGCCGTTAAAAAGTATTTCATTTTAGGGTGGTGTTTTGCGTAGACTTTAAAGTCCTCGACATAATGCTCTATCTGAGCCAATGGCATTTGTTGTAAGTGTTCATTCAGTGTTGGAATTGCGAAGGTTTGTCCTGCCCAACCCCGACCAACACCTTTGACTGCCGAAAAATGTTGTGCCGCGACACGGGCCGCACCGCTGTCATGTATCCCTGCTAAATTACTACCAAAAACAAAGACCGTATCTTCTGGGAGTTCCGTTACGATTGTTTCATCGTGATATTGGTAAGTCATATTCTTATCATTGAAATCGAGTATAAGTCCATGTTGCAGTTGATTGCGTAGCGGGTCAAGTCTTGCTTGAGATTAATTTATTCAAGACATGTTTCTGAGTGACGCTATTCCAATGACGATTAGATTCAAGTATTGCTAAGCACTAAAATATATATCATGGCTTTCTTGGCAGAGTCTTTGATATTGTGATGTATTGTTTAGGCGTTATAGTTAACAATTGATATCAAAACGAGATTGAAATTTAACCCCATTCTGTTAAGTTTTTTAGGTTTATAAGTATAAATTGCGCGCTTTTTTAAAGACTAGGGCAATCTCTTGATTTGACTGTGTTGGAAATTACATAACAATTCAAAAGTATCATTAGACTTTAAAAAGCAGTTTGTTGCCCCCATTAAAAAGTGAAAATAGCCATCCAATCAGTTGAGTATCTCTATATGAGCGAAAACCAACCTTTTGAGTTAGTCACCAATTATCAACCTGCAGGAGATCAACCTCAGGCGATTGAAAAATTGGTCAGCGGTATCGATCAAGGTTTTCGTAATCAATTACTGCTTGGGGTAACAGGGTCTGGTAAAACCTATACCATGGCCAATGTGATTGCTCAGACGCAACGTCCAACGATTGTCATGGCACATAACAAGACTCTTGCGGCACAGCTTTATGGTGAATTCAAGGCATTCTTCCCAAATAATGCAGTTGAGTATTTCGTCAGTTATTACGATTACTATCAGCCCGAAGCGTATGTGCCTTCGTCAGATACCTTTATTGAAAAAGATTCTGCAATCAACGATCACATCGACCAAATGCGTCTTTCTGCGACACGTGCACTGTTAGAACGTCGTGATGCCATTATTGTTGCTTCGGTTTCTGCAATCTACGGTTTGGGTGATCCAAATGCCTATATGCAAATGCTATTGCATATCGTACAAGGTGATCGTGTTAGTCGCGATGAGATCATTCGTCGTTTAGTAGAGATGCAATATACCCGTAATGAACTGGAGTTCTTACGGGGTACTTATCGTATCCGTGGAGAAATTATTGATATTTTCCCTGCGGAATCGGATAAAGACGCGATACGGGTCGAATTATTTGATGATGAAGTTGATTCGATTCGCTGGTTTGATCCTTTGACTGGAAAATTGGTACGTAAAGTGCCGCGTGTGACCATTTATCCAAAGAGTCACTATGTGACCCCGAAAGATCATTTAACCCGTGCTATTGATACCATTAGAGATGAGTTGAAAGATCAGCTTAAATTCTTTAAAGAGCATGACAAGTTATTAGAAGCACAGCGGATTGAACAGCGTACGCGTTACGACCTAGAGATGATGCAGCAATTGGGTTATACCAATGGTATTGAAAACTACTCTCGCCATCTTTCGGGTCGTACAGCAGGTGAGGCACCACCAACTTTATTTGATTATATTCCTGAAGATGCCTTGCTGATTATTGATGAATCGCATGTGACGGTTCCACAAATTGGTGCAATGTATAAAGGCGACCGTTCACGTAAAGAAAACCTGGTGAATTATGGTTTCCGCTTACCAAGTGCTTTGGATAACCGTCCAATGAAATTTGAAGAGTGGGAGCGGATTGTTCCAACGACGGTCTTTGTTAGCGCAACGCCTGCACATTATGAATTAGAAAAGTCAGAGCAAATTGTTGAGCAAGTGGTACGTCCAACAGGTTTGATTGATCCTGAAATTGAAGTACGTCCAGTATTAACCCAAGTGGATGATGTGCTCTCCGAAATCAATATTCGTAAACAGCTGAATGAACGTGTGCTTGTGACAACCTTGACCAAACGTATGGCTGAGGATTTAACCTCATATCTGAAAGAATATGGCGTTAAAGTGGCCTATCTACATTCGGATATTGATACGGTTGAGCGCGTTAAAATTATTCACGAACTACGTACCGGTGTGCACGATGTGCTGGTTGGGATTAACTTGCTGCGTGAAGGTCTGGATATGCCGGAAGTGTCTTTGGTTGCAATCTTAGATGCAGATAAAGAAGGTTTCTTGCGTTCAGAACGTTCATTGATTCAAACCATTGGTCGTGCAGCACGTAATGTCAAAGGTAAAGCGATTTTATATGCTGATCGTATTACTGATTCAATGCGTAAAGCGATGGATGAAACAGATCGCCGCCGTAATAAACAAATTGAATTTAATGAATTACATGGTATTACCCCACGTAGTGCGGTGCGCCAAACTATCAAGGAAATCGATACGGGTGAAGTACTCAGTGATGATGAAATTGATGAAAAAGTGCTTGAGCAAGCGCAGTCGATCAGTGCAGATGAGCAGCATTTGTTATCTGATCCAAAATTGTTTGCAAAGCATATCGGCAAACTGGAAAAGGAAATGTTAAAAGCCTCGAAAGAGCTACAGTTTGAACAAGCGGCAAGATTACGCGATGAGATTGTCCGTCTTAAAGCGCATATGTTGCAATCATAATCAAACAGAGAAATCCTCAAAAGGGATACATATCGCAACAGTTTTTGTTCACAAAGTAAGCTATTTTAAATTGCTAACTATATGACTATTGATAACAAATTACTGTTTTGAGGATTTCTCATGCCTTTTATTAAAAATTTCCCGAAAGCGAGTTGGCGCCTTGCAAAGATTGCGATTGGTGGGGCTGTCTTAACTGGGTTAGCTGTTGGAACGATTGCTTATGCACAAGCAAAACCGTTACCGACAGTCGATAAAGTTGAACTCGATAAGTATTTGGGAGTTTGGTACGAAGTCGCGCGAAAACCGATGTTTTTTGAGCGTAAGTGCGCTTATAACGTCACCGCGACTTATACCTTAAATGAAAATGGCAATATTGTTGTTGATAACAAGTGTTATGACAGTGAAGGCAACGTACAGCAAAGTGTAGGTGAGGCATTTGTTGCCAATGCACCATTTAATACCAAATTGCGGGTAAGTTTTTTGCCTGAGGTTGTGCGTTGGGTTCCTGTGATCCGTGGTGATTACTGGATTTTAAAACTCGATGCTGATTATCAAACCGTACTGGTTGGAGAACCGCGCCGTAAATATTTATGGGTACTTTCACGGATACCTAATCCCAAAAAAGAAATTATTCATGAATATTTAAATTACGCTAAATCATTAGGTTATGATATTAGTGATGTGATTTACCCTGAACATCATTAAATAAATACGATATACTGAATAAGAACCATGCTTGCATGGTTTTTTTAATTTCAAATAGTGGATAAATCACGTATTTTGGAAGATACCCTAAAATTAGAGGCCTAAAATGTTTAAAGGAATTGCTTATTCAGTTTTGGCTTCAGTTACTTTTGGGGTTTTGTACTTTTATACTCAATTTCTTGGTGCATTTGATAGTGAACAAACCTTTGGTTGGCGCATCATTGCGACCTTGCCCGTTTTAACGCTATTTATGTGGTTCAGCGGTGATTTAAGTCATATCAAACACATCTTTAAAAGAATTGTCGCGCAGCCCTCGTTATTACTACTTTTAATCATTACATCGGTACTGACATCAGCGCAGTTATGGTTGTTTTTGTGGGCACCTATGCATGGTCGTGGGCTACAGGTCTCATTGGGTTATTTCCTATTACCTCTGGTTTTGGTGTTGGCTGGAAGTATCCTATATGGTGAAAAGCTTTCAAAGTTGCAGTACGTTGCGGTATTACTCGCAGCATTTGGTGTAGGGCATGAGATATGGCGTTTAGGCAGTATTGCTTGGGAAACTGCCTTTGTTGCTTTGGGCTACGCAGCTTATTTTATTCTTCGCAAAAAGATTCAAACTGATAATCTAGGTGGATTTTGGTGGGATCTTTTACTGATTCTTCCAGTTGCGATTTTCCTTACTCAAACGGGAGACACGCCTTATCTCAAGTTTTTAGAATATCCGAGTCTGATCTTGGTGGTGATAGGGCTAGGTTTGCTCAGCGCCATTGGTCTGGGGAGTTATATTCTTGCGAGTCGCTATCTACCTTTAATTATTTTCGGTTTACTGGGTTATTTGGAACCTGTTTTGTTGGCCTTGGTCTCTTTGCTGATTGGAGAAAAAATCGGGGCAGATGAATGGTTAACCTATATCCCAATTTGGTTGGCTGTGTTGGTACTGGTGATTGAAGGAGCAATGCATTTGTACCAACAGAGAAAGCGCAAACAACATCTAGAATTGAACTTAAAACAGTATTCGCAACGAGTGAAGGATGATAATTTAGATTGATACGAGTCTAATTTTAAAATTAAACACCTTTAATCTTGGTATATAGGTAATAAGTTAGGTTAATGATAAGAAACATTAAAATACGTCCATATTCTTTGGGAAGACAGCCTACCTCGCTATTGCAGTTGAAAAAGGGCTCTCCAATCCAAGAGATTGGCAAGTAAACGATATTTGTCAGTACAAGCCCGATCATTCCAACCAAGCCCATAGAGATTTCGCAAGCAAGAGGAATGCTGATAAGTAATAGCCATACTTTAAAATTCATTTTTACCTTCATGTTTTGAGCAGTGCTTTTTTTAATTTAAATTGATACGTGTTATTTATTTTTATTTCAATGTATTAGAGATGAATGTCTAGTTTCTATTGCGATTGCTTAGCAGTTTTGACAGCGATTGAGATTTATATCATTGTTAAGGCTAAGAACAAAATTAGCCTTATTATCAGCAAAACTGTTAGTAGGGTTTTGAAATTGGCATTTATTTTGATGATAAAAATCAATCTTCACCAAAATTCACAAAAATAATTATAGGTATTTTATGAATTTATAGTCAATTAGGACAAAATCTTAGCTCGTTTAGCAGCTTTTGATTCAATCTTGATGATAATTCTATTACAATTATGGCGTTTTAAAAATTCACGCCCAGTATATATAAATTAGAGGACGTATCAGTGAGCAAAGACACTATCATTGCCCTACACGCAGAACACCAAGGTCGTTGGAAAAACCGTGAAGAAATCGCGGAACGTATGATTACTTTAATTGGTCAATTGTACCGTGAGAAAAATATTGTTGTTTCTGTTTACGGCCGTTCTTTAATTAACCGTTCAGTTATTCAAATTTTAAAAACGCATCGTCGTACACGTATGCTTGATGTTGAACTTTCTGTTGTAAATACCTTCCCAATTTTGGAAGCGTTAATGAAAGTTGAGAACATCGGTTCAGCTGAAGTTGATATCGGTAAACTCGCTGTTGAATATAAAAACCAAGGTGGCGATGTTGATGCTTTCGTTGCTCAAGCGGTTGCTCCAATTCAAGGTAACGTGACTGCTGCTGCGCCTAAAGATGTTGTTCTTTATGGTTTTGGTCGTATCGGTCGTATCCTAGCGCGTTTAATCATCAGCCAATCTGGTTTGGGTCGTGGTTTAAGCCTTAAAGCAATTGTTGTTCGTAAATCATCTGACGGTGACTTGGCGAAACGTGCTTCTCTATTACGTCGTGACTCTATTCACGGTACTTTTGACGGTACGATTTCTGTAGATGAAGAAAACGAAGCAATCATTGCAAATGGTCAATTCATTAAAGTGATTTATGCATCAAGCCCAAGCGAAGTGGATTACACTGCTTATGGTATTGAAAATGCACTTCTTATCGACAATACAGGTAAATGGCGTGATGCTGAAGGCCTGAGCCAACACTTGAAATGTGCAGGTGTTGCACGTGTGGTATTAACTGCGCCAAGTAAAGGTGAGATGAAGAACGTTGTATTTGGTGTGAACAACTCTGACATCTTAGATGAAGACAAAATCATCTCTGCTGCAAGCTGTACAACCAACGCAATTACACCTGTATTAAAAGTTTTAGATGACAAATACAAAGTATTGAATGGTCATGTTGAAACAGTTCACTCGTTCACAAACGACCAAAACTTAATTGATAACTATCATAAAGCGGACCGTCGTGGCCGTGCTGCAACATTGAACATGGTAATTACTGAAACTGGTGCTGCAAAAGCAGTTGCAAAAGCGTTACCAGGTCTTAAAGGTAAGTTGACAGGTAACTCTGTACGTGTACCAACACCAAACGTATCTCTTGCAATCTTAAACCTTAACTTAGAGAAAGAAGTTGATCGTGAAGAAGTGAACGAATACATTCGTCAAATCTCAATCAACTCTAGCTTACAAGGTCAAATTGGTTATACCAACTCAACTGAAGTTGTATCAAGTGACTTTATCGGTTCACGTACTGCTGGTGTGTTTGATGCGCAAGCAACAATCGCTTCAGGTACACGTTTAACTGCTTATGTTTGGTACGATAACGAAGTGGGTTATAGCTGCCAAGTATTACGTATAGCTGAACAAATGTGTGGCGTAAGCTATACAAAAATCCCTGCTGAAACAAATGCATAATTTGTTCGCAGAATGATAAAAAGCCCAGTTAATTAACTGGGCTTTTTTATTGACTGTACAGAATATATGCTGAATAAAACATAAAAATCGATGAGAATGATGGAAAAGGGAAATAATTAATTAAGGAATCGTTCATTGTTGCAGTTCAGACGTTTGTTCGTGGTATTTGCTTTAATTGTGGTTGCCAACTTGTGTGGTGTATATATCGCGATGTGGGTATTTAAGCATTTTAATATTTATATTCCATTAAAGAATCAAGATGTCGCCATCGACTTACAAGAGCCTTTGCAGGTTCGTGTGAAGGTTAAAGATGCGCTCAATGTGGATGTGAATGGTCGTGTCGATGCTAAGATTCCAATTAATGAACAGCTGAATGTTCCACTGACTCAAATCCTAACGCCACGAGTGTATTTTGATAATTTAGTTCCAATCAGTACCACGATTCCTGTAAAGGAAACGATTAAGGTCAATCAAAGCCTGCCGATTGATACCAAGGTACAGGTTAAAATTTTAGGTAAGGACGTCACCTTACCATTGAAAGGTTCAATTCCTTTACAACTGGATGTGCCGATTGATATTCAAGTGCCGCTACAGCAAAAAGTACATTTGAAGTTTGATGCACCCGTTCGTACTGAACTTAAAGAAAATTTGCATATTCCTTTGAAAGCACAGCTGAATGCAAACATTCCAATTCAAGGTAATTTGAATGTACCGATCACTTCTGAGCTTAATGCTACTGTCGATGTTAAAAATACCTTACCTGTCAAAATTGCACAGGGTGAATTAAAGATTCCGTTATCCACGATGTATTTGGATCGTGTTAAAGCTCAACCCGTCGAAGTACAAGCAGCTCAAAATGATATAAAAGCAGGTGAGTAATGGAGATGCCCAAAACACTGAAAAGCCTGCTGATTAGTTTTGTGATTGTCACAACTCTGGTGGCCATCCTATTTTGGTTTTATTTAAATATTCAGGCATCTTTGATTGTTTCTGCGCAACAGGCGGATATTCGTTTGCCTGAATCCTTGGGAACCAAGATTCAAGTGGGTGATCATTTAAGAGTGAAGTCGGAAGGTCAGCTGAATACTGTATTGGACATTGATCGGACTCTACAATTGCCTTTAAAAGGCAAGTATTTGGCTGATTTAAGTTTCGAAGTCGAAACACCGATTACGGTTGATATCAATTATGAAACCATGCTGAAAGTAGATGAAGTCGTACCAATTGAAACCAGTACAGATTTGATCTATCAGAATAAATTATTACCCAAGTTTCCTTTGAGTTTGAATATCCCAGTCAAATTGGATATTCCATTTCAATTGAAACGTACTTATACCGTTCCTGTGAAAATTGTTTTTGATGGACCTGTATATTTTGCTTTTGATGAAACTGTAGATTTGCCGGTGAAGCATCAATTTAAACCGAGCTTTTATATGAATGATGCAATTAATATGAGTAAGATCTCTTCCTTTGATGCGATCATGTATAACTCGGTGCAACAGACCAAAGCCAATTTAGATATGCAAATGGAGTTGCCTTTGAAGAATGTGAGACCTTGAGATAGTTCAAGGTCGAATGATAATGAGGAAGGGGGGATAGTTTAGTTTTCTAGAATATTTTCTATTTCCTGCTCCAGTCTCTCATGGAATTTTTCTACTGTCATATTTTTGAAGAATCTATTTCTATTAACATAAGGTAGGGCTTCTGCCACCAATTGATTATATAAAGGATCGTTTACATATTTCGCCAGTACAAGTCGTGATATTGCACCTAAGCCTGTAATATATTCTTTTTCATCACCATGATTGAGCCATTGGTTTAATGTTTCTATATCTTGATGCTTTTCTGCATCATAAATAAGAAAATCATATATTTGCTGGAAAATGATTTTTAATTGTTTTGGATTGGTAAGAGATGAAAAACTTCCCTCTATACCATGTATAGTTGGGAAGTATTGAAGAGTATAACCATTAATATGATGCTGTCTAAGAATATTAATTGCTATATCTGGTGTAACCTGTACAAAACTCGTTACTGCAATACGTGTATATCCGAGTGGATCCGATGAAGTTATTATTAAAATATCTTCATATACTTCTTCATGAAAATTTCTGTACAACCTAAGACCATCGTTATACTGATTTTTCTTTTTCTGCTCAATAAAATGTATAGTGTCTTTATTTAAGGCCAACCATTGTTTTGCAAAGGTCACCAATTTATCTCCATTTGGTGGAATAGCCTTAAATTGCTCTAGTTGCTCTTGAGTTACGGAACTTACCGCATCCAGCATTCTTTCAATATTGTGTTGGTCTGGGAATATTTGTTTCTGACTAAAAAAGAGATAAGACCTTGCATCAAAGGCAACTAGGTCATGTTGGCGTAAAGTCTCAATCAAGATTTTATAGAGATATTTACTTTTAACCAATAAACCTTGTTCAATCTTAAAGACATTGTCAGCAGCATCAAAGTAACGTGTTACATTGGTAAAAGAACCAATAATTTCATCATCAAAATTTGCGGCAAGCTCAGGATTGGTGACGATATTCTCTACATTAAGCAGCCAATTTTTAAACTTTTCTGTGAATCCTGTACATTGAGAATTGGTTGCGTAATATTCTGCTTGTGCCAACGAGTCAATTGTGACCTCAGGATGATGTTGTTTCGCATCCCAAATATAAAATAATGATGACACTTATTTTTATCCTGTAATTTTTTTAAGTGGTTAATTATACTGATAAAATTAATGGAATACTAAAATTTTTGCTTAATGTGGTCAAGATTGAAATAAAAACTGTTGCTACATTCAATTTTCTATTCGAGAATTTTCTTAAAATGTGGCAAAATAGTCCGCTTTTAAGAATTTGAGGATTGGCACATGCGCTTTGTTGATGAAGCAGTCATTATCGTAGAGGCTGGCGACGGTGGCAATGGCGTAGCCAGTTTTCGCCGTGAAAAATTTGTCCCTTTTGGTGGCCCAGATGGCGGTGATGGGGGACGTGGCGGAAGTGTATATATTCAAGCCGATGATGATACCAGCACACTGGTAGATTACCGTTATACGCGTCGCTATCGTGCAGAGCGTGGTAAAAATGGTTCGGGTGCGAACTGTTCTGGTCGTGGTGGTGAAGACGTTATTCTGAAAGTGCCAGTCGGTACAACCATTGTCGATACTGAATCTGGTGACATTATCGGTGACTTGGTCGCTGATGGTCAGCGCGTAAAAGTTGCCCATGGTGGTGATGGTGGTTTAGGTAATACTCACTTTAAATCATCGACTAACCGTTCGCCACGTAAGTGTACGCACGGGATTAAAGGTGAATATCGTGAAGTTCGTTTAGAGTTGAAAGTACTTGCAGATGTTGGCTTACTCGGTATGCCAAATGCAGGTAAGTCAACGTTCATTCGTGCAGTCAGCGCAGCAAAGCCAAAAGTTGCAGATTATCCGTTTACCACGATGGTACCAAACCTCGGTGTGGTTGATGCGGATCGTCATCGTTCATTTGTAATGGCAGATATTCCAGGATTAATCGAAGGTGCTGCTGAAGGTGCTGGTCTTGGAATTCGTTTCCTTAAGCATTTGGCGCGTACGCGTATTCTTTTGCATATTGTTGATGTTCAGCCAATTGATGGTTCTGACCCAGCACATAATGCAAGAGCGATTTTAGGTGAGTTAGAAAAATTCTCTCCGACATTGGCAAAACTGCCAGTGGTCTTGGTGTTAAATAAACTGGATCAAATTGCAGAAGAATCAAGAGAAGAATGGTGTCAGCACATTCTTGATGAATTGCAGTGGAAAGGTCCTGTATTTAAAACTTCTGGTCTTATGTCAGAAGGAACCAAAGAAGTTGTGTATTACTTAATGGATCAAATCGAACAACAACGTGAGCGCGAAGTTGAAGATCCTGAGTATGCAGCAGAAGTGAAAGCATTCCGTGAGCAGCTTGAAGCTGAGACACGTGAACAAACCATCGCAGCGAAAGAAGCATATCGTGCCATGCGTAAAGCACAGCGTGAAGCTGGTTTGGACGATGATGAAGACTTTGATGACGATGAAGACGAAGGCGATGTAGAAAGCGTCTACATTCGTGACTAGTAAACCGAGGGAAAAATGATAGAAGTGGTCGATGGGCAACGTCAGCTCAATGCGTGTAAACGAATCGTTGTTAAAATCGGATCATCTTTACTCACTGCAAATGGGCAAGGTCTAGATTTAAATGCAATTTCGCACTGGGCGAAACAAATTGCAGATCTACACAATGCTGGACATGAGATTATTCTGGTGTCTTCAGGTGCGGTTGCAGAAGGGATGGTACGCATGAAACTTGCGAGTCGACCCACTGATTTACCCAGTCTACAAGCTTGTGCTGCTATTGGCCAAATGGGTTTAATCCATACATGGTCAAGCGTACTGGATCAACATGGGATCCAAACTGCACAAGTCTTACTCACGCATGATGATCTTGCTGATCGTCGTCGTTATCTCAACTCTTGTGATGCTTTGCAGAACTTGATTGATTGGCATGTCATTCCAGTCATTAACGAAAACGACACCGTCTCTACTGATGAAATTCGGTTTGGTGATAACGATACTTTGGCAGCGATGGTTGCGGGTCAGGTACAGGCAGAATTGTTGATTATCTTAACGGATCAACAAGGTATGTTTGATTCAGATCCACGTAGCAATCCAAATGCAAAATTGTTCTCTGCTGTTCGAGCACTCGATGATCGTTTGTTTGAAATGGCAGGTGGCGGTGGTGTGCTTGGTCGTGGTGGTATGGTCACCAAGGTTCGTGCCGCGCGTTTGGCTGCACGATCAGGTTGTCCTACCTTGATTGCCAGTGGGGAAAGCGAAAATGTGCTGGCTCGCCTAATGGCGGGTGAGATGTTGGGTACCTTATTCACCACTGATAATGATCGTGTAACAGCACATCAGCAATGGTTGGCAGCGCATTTGCAAACTGCAGGTCGTTTAGTGATTGATGATGGTGCTGTTGAAGCGATTAAGCTAAAACATCGTAGTTTGTTGCCTGTTGGAGTCAGAGCGATTGAAGGGCATTTTGATCGTGGTGATGTGGTTGAATGTGTTGATAAAAACGGTGGTCGTGTCGCAGTAGGTCGTGTGAATTTTAGTTCGCGTTCTGCCGAAATGATTAAAGGTTTATCATCAGAAAAAGTCTATCAGGTTTTAGGTGAAGCACGATCGCTAGAAATGATCCATCGTGATCATATGGCAATCTATTAAATTGTGTGAAATAAAAAAGCTCGCATTAAGCGGGCTTTTTTATGTCTGCTTGATTTAATTGTTTTAGCTCTAAGGTGGGAAGTGCTTGCTCTGCTCCCATCATATAAGGATGGTCTGCTAAAGAGAGCATTTCTAAATCTTCTTCACTATTGCCATAGGCATAAATCGTTTGATAATTTGCTAAATTGTAGCTTTGTAAAATGCGCAATTTCTTTTGCTCACAACTACAATCTTCTGAACTGTAGCGACCCGTTAAACGTCCATCTTTACTTTCAGTTTGGGTACACAGTAATTCAATATTGAGAACCTCACAAATTGGAGCCAGATAAAGATCAACCGAGGCTGAAACAAGGACAACATGATCGCCACGTTGTTGATGCTGTTGAAGCTGCTGGAATAAATCTGGATCTAATCTTTTAATCAGTTTCTGTGCGTATTCTTGAGCCAGTTGATCGACCACATCTACAGAAATGTCTTTAAACATACTTTGGAATAAACGTGGTCGCATGGCATGTGCAGGGTAGAGGCGTAAATAGTAGGCTTGAATCCATGGCAGGATTTTCAAGCCTCTTTTGACAATATGGCGTTTTGATAGTGCAAAGAAAATAAACCCTGTGAAACTGTCTCTTGGATAGAGTGTTCCATCGAAATCAAATAAAGCAAGATTTAGAGTTTTATGCGTTTCGCTCTTTGCATGCATGTTTCATATCGTCCATTAACGCGACTGGCAAACCAATTGGTATTGTAGTCGCGACTCAGTTTAGGGCCCGAAATAACGACTTCAGGCATAATTGCATAAATAGGTTCTTTATTGGTTTTACTTTGATACAACTTTTGAACGGCTAAATAAGTTTGTGTATCTTCGAATTTCTTCTCTTTCTCTTTCTTTAAATCCGCACGAATTTGACGCGGAGTAACCAGAATTTTATTGTTGGTAAACGCAGAGATCACTTCTTTTTCAGATTGACTTAGTGCGGATTGAACATTCCCATCTTTATTATAAAGTAACAGGTCGCCATCTAAATCAAGGTCTTTACTTTGTATGACTTCAAGCATCTTTTGAAAAGCCGCATTACGGCTTGAATACATGCCTGAGTTGTAATCGGCAAATCGATAGATGGCTTTATCATAATCGGCAGAATATTCCATCAAACGATGGATGCCATAATATAGGCCACCGTATTGGGTGTAGAGATCATTACGTAGTTCAGCAATATTTCCGCTTTGACGTTTATGTTCTTTGGCATAATTAATATGCACTTGCATAGAACCCAGTGTCGTGATCGGGTTCATTTTCTCGCCAATGTCTTGTCCAACCAATTTCGCTGCGCCTGTTAGGGCACTGACATGATAATGCTTTGACATATAGTCAAAAATTTCACGATAAAGCAAATCGAGTTCACGCTCAGTTCTGACTTTGCGCATTTGGCTCATATAGTTATTTTCTGGGGAAGGTTGATTTTTGAGTACATCCTCAAAATAACCCGCTACAGTACCGCCAATGGTTTCACCTAATTTAGCTTCAAACTTCTCTTTGAGGCGCGTATTGATTTCCTGAACTGCTTTTTCACCCAAGCCAGGCACAGCAGGATCGGCGACAAAGTTGGACTCTTGATCGACCACAGCCACAATGCTGCATACATTTTGCTTGGTTTTAGGAATACTAAGCTGTTGCATGATATCAAAGATATCTTGCGACCAAGACTGGCGATCATTAACACGCGGTGGCAGCACTTTGGTGATCTGTTCTGCCTTCATTTCGGGTTCTTTATTATTTGACCACCAAGCATTATCACCACAAGCCACTAAGCTTATGCTGATTGCCAAGAGGCTAAATGTTTTGAATAGAGGACGAGTCGAAAACGATTGGTTCATAATGAAGACAACACCGCACAAAAAGATGAGCCGAACGGGCGAATGAAGTATACTATGTTGATCAGAAATTGTAAGAAAATATATGTATATTGGTTCATATCAACTGTCAAATAATTTGATTGTTGCCCCAATGGCTGGCGTCACCGATAGGCCCTTCAGGACGCTATGTAAGTACTTTGGTGCAGGACATGCAGTCAGTGAAATGATGACTGCAGACAAGACACTACGTATGAGTAAAAAGAGTCTCTATCGAGCTAATTTTGATGGTGAGCTTGCACCAATCTCTGCACAAATCGCAGGTTCTGACCCTGAGCAGCTTGCTGAAGCGGCACGTTATCAGGTGGCGAATGGTGCGCAGATTGTTGATATCAATATGGGTTGCCCAGCCAAGAAAGTATGTAACAAACTTGCAGGTTCGGCTTTATTACAAGACGAAGATCTCGTTGCGCGTATTCTCGATGCCGTAGTTTCTGCAGTGGATGTGCCAGTCACTTTAAAAACCCGTTTGGGCTTTTTAAATGGCCATGAAAATATTTTACGTGTGGCCAAACGTGCCGAAGAATCTGGAATTGCAGCCTTAGCCTTGCATGGTCGTACTCGTGAAGATATGTATTTGAATACTGCACGCTATGAGTTGATTAAGCAGGTTAAAGAATTGATTGATATCCCATTGATTGCCAACGGTGATATTGATAGTCCCGAAAAAGCCAAATATGTACTGGATTATACGGGTGCAGACGCCATTATGATTGGGCGTGCAGCCCAAGGCCGACCTTGGATATTCAGAGAAATTGCCCATTATTTAAAAACAGGTGAGCATCTTGCTGCGCCTGATATTGCTGAAGTCAAAGCAGTATTATTGGGGCATCTGGCTGAGCTATATGATTTCTATGGAGAATACTCAGGCTGTCGTATTGCACGTAAGCATATTGCTTGGTATACCAAAGGCTTACGCTCAAGTAATGAGTTTCGTCAGAATATGTATAAAGTTGAAAATACGGCTGATCAAGCCAAAGTGGTGGAATCATATTTCGATGAATTACTTGATCAAGGCTTGCGAATGAGTGATGTACAAGTTGAACAAATGAATTTATTGGATATTTAATAATTATTTTAACTGCATTGAAAAGCCTGTAATTCGATCTGAATTACAGGCTTTTTTTATTACGATAAATGAGCCGTGATTTTTTGCAGAATCTGCAAGATCACATCAAATTCACTTTGTAATGGTGTGCTTTTGCGGGTCACTAAAGCCAATGTGCGGCTTGGTGCAGCTTCAATCGCTTTCACATCAATATCTTCATTGAAGTGAATCATACTGTTTTTCAGTGCAATCTCAGGTAAAAGGGTAAAGCCTAAATCAGACGATACCATTTCAACCAGCGTTGGTAATGAACTTGCTTTTAAACGATGATCATTTTTGCGCTCGCCAACAGGGCAGGCACTTAAAGCATGGTCACGTAAGCAATGACCTTCCTCTAGCAGCATTAAACGAGATAGATCCAAATCATCGAGAGAATTTGCACTGGCTGCATTGGTATCTTTCTTGTTATACACAAGGAATAAGTGTTCTTTGGCAATTTCAGCAACTTTTAGACTGCGCGTATCAAATGGAAGCGCAAGTACAATCATGTCTAAATTACCATGTTCCAACTTCTCTACAATCTTCTCACTTTGTGCTTCATGTAGGTGTAGTTGGATCTTTGGCAATTGCTGATGCACTTCATCTAAGAGTTGAGTCAGAATAAAAGGTGCAATGGTTGGAATAATACCGAGATGTAAATCACCCGTTAATGGTTCACTCATTTCTCGACTTAAACGCATCAGGTCTTGGGCATCGGCAAGCAATACTCGCGCTCGCGCTACTACTTGCTCACCTAATGGGGTTAAACGGACGTTTTGACGATCACGCTCAACTAAGACGCCACCTAATAAACGCTCCAATTCCATGATGCCACCAGACAGTGTTGACTGGGTAACAAAGGAACGACGCGCTGCTTCAGTAAAATGTAAAGTTTCTGACAACGTAACTAAATATGATAGCTGTCTTAATGAGGGTAATGCAGCCATAGTGTCCTAGTGTGATGATCTAAAGTGGTGAGTAAACAAACCACTAAGTTGCGGAATGAAATGTGCAGGAATATCATGCCCCATTCCTTGAATTAATTCAAACTTAGCACCAGAAATTGCTTTTGCAACAGCTTTCCCGTGACTTGGTGGTAACAGGCGATCTTTTGATCCGTGTACAACCAAAGTCGGCTGAGTAATTGTTTTGTTCAATGGTAACAAAGAACCTGTACATAATATTGCTAAAAATTGTTGAAGTACACCCGCTGGGTAAAAACTACGTCGATATAATTTGCGAATGGTTTGAATTGATTCGACTGGATTGACATAACCAGGTGAGCCAATAATACGGAAAACATTTAAACTGTGATTAATAATTGTTTCTTCATCATGCCCCTCAGGTTTACCCAATAAGCTAAAAAGCTGCTTTGGAAAAGGCGGAGGTAAAAACGGCTGATTATTACTGGTAAATAACAAACCGATTTTTTCTACTTTTTCTGGATATTTCGCAGCAACAATCTGTGAAATCATTCCGCCCATTGAGGCACCAATAATATAGGCTTTTTCGATACCTAATTGATCAATCAACATTGCTACATCATCGGCCATATCATATAAGGTATATGGCGCACCTTCATTGCGAAGACCAAACATGAAACGACTCATCAGTTTCATGGTATTGAGTCGTTTGCCTTTATTACGAATTTTAGAAGATAAACCAATATCGCGATTATCAAAGCGAACTACGCGGAAACCTTGATCGATTAAGGCTTTACAAAAGAAATCAGGCCAAAACAGCATTTGTGCACCTAGACCCATGATCAATAAGATGGTTGGATGCTCAGGATTCCCACCCATTTCAACATGTAGTTCAATACCATTGCCCAAAGTAACTTTGGTTTCCTGCATAAAAGAAGCATATGGTGACACGTTAAATTGGAGGGCACTGTTCATGATCTTCGTTCCAAATAGAATTCTTCTTATTGCTTAGAGAGTTTGGAGGAAATTCTTTTCTCAACAAACTCTCGTATTTAAACCTTAAACTTGCGCTGGAATCAAGTCTGGAACCAGCTTGGTGAGCGTTAAACGTTGTTTACCTGCAGTTGGGCCTAACAGTACAAAACCTCTCAAGGTTCCTTCGCCATCAGCTGCTTTAGCAAGCATACCGTCATCAAACTCTTCAGTTTCCCAGTTTACATCCACATTAAGCGGTGCAGGTAAAACCGTCAATGGCGCAGCAGGTGTTTTTACTGCAACTGGCATAGCAGGGTAGTGTACCGCTGTGCTTTGACCACTGAGCGTTTTTGCTAAAGCACGTGCTTGCTGCATAATTGGCATTACATATGGTAATAAAGTGCCATTCACTTCTGCACAGTCACCGACGGCGTAGATATCCGCTTGATTGGTTTCTAAAAGGGTGTTGGTAATAATGCCACGACTGGTTTGAATGTCTGCTGCTTTTGCTAAAGAGATATTCGGTTTTAAGCCAATTGCAGAAAGAACAATATCAGCGACCAGTGTTTTACCATTGGCTAAAGTGACTTCGTAGTCTTCACCATTATTAATCTTGGTTACTTTTTCCACGGTGGTGGAGAGTGCAAATTTAATGCCTGCTTGTTCTAAATTGGTCTTAAAGGCTTCAGCGACATGGTTTGGCAATAAGCGACCAAGTGGCTGAGGGGCTAAGTCAATTACCGTAACATCATATTGGCTATGCAATAAGTCATTGGCAAATTCACAGCCAATTAGACCTGCACCAAGAATAACCACGCGTTTGTCTTTACGGTTTGCAAGGTTTTCACGGAAGATACGATAGTCGACCAATGAGTTCACAACATGAATGTCATCACTGCCATCACCAGCAATCGCTAAGCGGATAGGGTTTGCACCGACAGCCAATACTAACTTTGAATAAGGTTGGGTAATGGTTTGCCCATTTTTTTCTAATGTTAGTTCATGGTTTTCGGCATTGATTGCTTTCACCCATGTGTCTGCATCAATGCGCATATTCAATTGGGTTGCCATCTTTGTCGCATCGCCTAAAGCAATTTGTTCTGGTGCTTTATTCCCTGCAAAGGCATTGGATAATGTTGGTTTTGCATAATTTACCGCATCATCTGCACAGATCATAACCAGTTCTTGTTCAGGACTTAGTTTACGAAACTCTCGCGCTACGGTGTAACCTGCCATGCCCGATCCGATGATAACGATAGGATGCATTCTATTCTCCAATATTTTCTTATTTAAAAACAAACGATAGCAAAAAAAAGACCATGATCATTGTCACGGCCTTCTCGATCTATTTAGATTTCAACCATTTCAAAATCAGCTTTTGAAACGCCGCAATCTGGGCAAGTCCAATCATCTGGGATATCTTCCCATTTGGTCCCTGCTGCAATGCCGTCTTGTGGCCAACCTTCTGCTTCGTCGTAAATCCAACCACAAACGATACATTGATATTTTTTCATGTGACTCTCCAAACTGATAGGTATGTTCAAGTTGCCTTTCAGTAAAACTATTCCGTAATGTCGCTATGATCGCTGCAATAGGAACTAACTTATGCTAATCGGGAGTTAGATTTTTACGCAGAACGACATTTAAGTAAAGTAAATGCAAGAGTTTAATCATTTATTCAAAAAGTGATATGGCAATTCTATCTGAAAGTCTTGTTATTTGAGCAATTACTCTAATTTTTTGTAGAGATATAACGCTTATACAATTAGAAAAAGCCGAAATGTATAAATATAGTGTGTATAAAAAACAAACATTCAGAATCAAGATATGATGATGAAAACAATGATCAAGGAGAATAAAGCATGGAAACCTTATCTTATAATATAAAAATTTATGCGACCCCTGAGAAAGTTTGGGAAGTCTTGTGGACCCCAGAAAGTTATCAGGCATGGACAAAATTTTTTGCATGCGATTCAACCATGGCCACGGATTGGAAAGTGGGTGGTAAAACCTATTTCGGAGATGGCAAAGGAAATGGCATGATCTCGACCATTGAGAGTATCGATGAGCCTAAAGAGATTGTTTTTAAGCATCTTGGGATGATTGAGAACGGTAAGGAGGATCTGGAAAGTGAGGCTGTGAAGTCTTGGGCTGGTGCTTTGGAAAAATATATGCTGTTTGATTTCAATGGTGAAACGCAATTGCATGTAGAGGTCGATATTCAACCAGAACATGCAGAATTTATGAATAAAGGCTTTGATCAGGGACTTGCCATGGTCAAGCATTTAGCGGAGAAATAAGCGCCAGCCGATCGATTTTTTAGTGGAAAATTGCTGCGTTATCTCGATTCAAAAATGAATCAATCTTGATTTTTTTGAATTGTCTGGTTGAAACAATACGAAAATGAGTTGTGATCTGCTATTCTATGTCACTTCATTTTTTACTTAATCGAGGCAGAGATGACGCAACAAAACGCTCAATCGACTTCTGAACAAACACTTTCCGAAAACGATTTAATCGCACAGCGTCATGCCAAATTAAAGCAAATCCAAGAGACTGCAAAACAAACGGGTAAGAGCCCGTGGCCAAACACGTTTAAACGTGAACACTATGCAGCTGATTTGCAAGAACAGTTTAAAGATCAAGACAAGGCGCAAATTGAAGGCGCTGAAAAAGTTTATGTAAAAGTTGCTGGTCGTGTGATGTTGAACCGTGGGTCATTTATGGTGATCCAAGATATGACGGGGCGTATTCAACTTTATGTAGATCGTAAAGGTTTGCCAGCTGATATTCTAGAAACGATTAAAAGTTTAGACCTTGGCGATATCATCGCTGCTGAAGGTTATATTGGCCGTTCTGGTAAAGGTGACTTATATGTACACCTTGAAGGTTTTGAATTACTGACCAAATCACTGCGTCCACTTCCAGATAAATTCCATGGTTTAACCGATACAGAAGCTAAATATCGTAAACGTTATTTAGATTTGATCGTCAATGAAGAAACACGTAAAACCTTTGAAATTCGTGCCCAAGTAGTTGCAGGTATTCGTGCATTCTTGACCAATGAACGCTTCATGGAAGTTGAAACGCCAATGATGCATGTGATTCCGGGTGGCGCATCTGCGAAGCCATTCGTAACGCATCATAATGCTTTGGACATGGAACTGTATTTACGTGTTGCACCTGAACTCTATTTAAAACGCCTTGTGGTGGGTGGTTTTGAGCGTGTGTTTGAAATTAACCGTAACTTCCGTAATGAAGGGGTTTCAACACGTCACAATCCTGAATTCACTATGATCGAGTTCTATCAAGCCTATGCTGATTATAAAGACTTGATGGTATTGACTGAAAACATGCTTGAAAAATTGGCAGTTGATATCTTGGGTTCTACCGATGTGCCTTATGGTGAGGAAGTCTATAGCTTCAAAGGCCCGTTCAAGAAAATCTCAATGTTTGATGCAATTCTTGAGAATAACCCTGATTTCACCCCTGAAAATGTAAATGACCGCGAATTCTTGGCCAAATTTACCAAAGACGTTTTAAAAGAGCAGGTGAAACCTGGTTTTGGTTTAGGCAAATTACAAACTATCGTGTTTGAAGAAACAGTAGAAACTAAACTGCGTCAGCCGACGTTCATTACTGAATATCCAGCTGAAACTTCACCACTTGCTCGTCGTAATGATGATAATCCACATATTACCGATCGTTTTGAGTTCTTTATCGGTGGTCGTGAATTGGCAAATGGTTTCTCTGAGTTAAATGACCCGATTGATCAGGCTGAGCGCTTCCAAGCACAGGTTGCAGAAAAAGATGCAGGCGATGATGAGGCTATGCATTACGATGCTGACTTTATCGAAGCATTGGAATATGGCTTGCCACCGACAGCAGGTCAGGGTATCGGTATTGACCGTTTGGTGATGTTGTTTGCCAATGCTGCGAGTATTCGTGACGTGTTGTTGTTCCCGCATATGCGCCGTAAAGATTAATTCTTCGATTAATAAAAAAGCCACTTTAAAAGTGGCTTTTTTATGTTGATTGATTATTCTGCTTGCATATCTTTTGCCAGTTTATCAGCAGCTTGCATAATTTTAGGTGTAATGGCATCCATTTGTTTGTAGCCCACTTGCATACTTTTTTGCATGACAATTGGCATTTTATCAATCGTCGATTGCCCTACAGGAGTTTTATAAAATTTAATCATACCGTCGATTTCTTCTTGGCTAAACTCTTCAGCATAGATTTTAATCATTTCAGGTTCTAATTTTGCCCATGTTAATTCTTCTTGCATAATTTTGCTGAGTTCTTGAGTGTAGTTAACAACAGCAAGCTCCTGTTTGGTCGTTAATTTTCTTCCTTGAGTGATTTTTTCTATACTTGAATGCATCATGGTATTTATTTGCTGACTCATTTGACCAAGGAATTGTTCTGACTTGGTGATCTTTAATAACTCTTTGACAGATTCTTTTGATGCAGATTGAGCAAAAGCAGGGATGGAAATTGCCATCATAATAAATATCGCAATAATTTTTTTCATTATTTGATTTCAGTCGCATTGTAGGTAAATTAAATGTTACTGACTGGCATCAATTATTGTCAATTTATCTTGCATGTTAAAAAATGTAATTGTTTCGTTTGACGATTGAAAACTACTCATAAACCAACGATCATGTGACCATAAATAAATTTGAGAACAGTTTGGATATGTTTTTAAAAAAATCGCTTTATATCGCATTATTCGCTTCTCTTTCTTTCCCAGTATTTGCACAGGGTATTGTGCTGAATGATGAAAATTTAAGAACTGATCTGAATTGGCTCAACCAACAAGGTGTGATTCAAATCAGTACTTCAACTTGGCCAATGAGCGGTGATGAAATTCAGCGTGCATTGTCTCAAGCAAAGATTAGTAATAATACACAGCAAAAAGTTGTGAATTCTGTCGTGAACGCATTACAGGCAGACAATGAAACTGTGAAAGTGGGTTTACATGCTGGAACAGATCTGAAGACTGTTCCGCAAGCATTCGGTGACAATCAGAAATCTCAATATCAGGCTGCAGTCGAGTTTAATGCGGGCGGTGAAAATTGGGATGCAAAACTTCGTGTAAATGGCGAAAAAGATCCATTGATTGATAATGGGCATGATGCAAATGTTGAAGGTTCATATATTGCAGGCAAGCTTTGGAATCAGTGGGTGATCGCAGGTCAAATCCCTACTTATTGGGGACCTGGGCATGATGGAAGTTTGATCCGTGGTGATGCGAGTCGTCCAGTTTATGGTGTGACTGCACAACGTGCAGTGCAAAATGCATTTGAAACAAAATGGCTATCTTGGATCGGTCCTTGGCAATATCAAGCCTTTGCTGGACAATTAGATGACTACAAAGCTGTTCCAGACACTAAATTAATTGGTCTGCGTTTTACGGCTCAGCCTTTATCTTACTTGGAGCTTGGAGCTTCGCGTGCGATTCAAATTGGTGGTAAAGGACAGCCGAATAGTTTTAAGGCGTATTGGAATGCCATGATTGGTCGTGACAATGGCTGTGATGATAATGGCTGCGTTGGTGATAAGAATGCCTCTAACCAAATTGCTGGCTTTGATGGGCGTTTATTGCTTCAACCATTATTGAATGTACCTGTGAGCCTATATACCCAATTCGTTGGTGAAGATGAAGCGGGTGGTTTACCTGCGAAATATTTGTATTTAGCAGGTGCAGATTATTCTTCAAGCTATAACAATATCCCTTATCAGCTTTATGCAGAATGGGCCGATACTCGTACCAATGGTGAAGTGAGAGGTACCTCTTACAGCCATCATCAATATAAAGACGGTTATTATCAGCATGGTTTCTCATTGGGACACGCGATTGGTGGTGATGGTCAAATGTATTCGGTGGGTGGTGATATTCGTTTTGATGTGATGAATCGTTTAAATGGACGTGTGATTTATGCCAAAGTGAATCAATCCAACTTGGCAATTAATGCAGCATTTCCAAAAGAAGATACCGTAAAAGGTCTTGATTTAACTTGGACACATTATCTGAAACCAACAATTCCATTAAAAGTGAATGGTTGGGTCAGTGATTCTGATTTGAACGGCAATGATGGTGGTATTTCAGTCGGTGTGGAAATTCCTTTGGAAACAAAAATGTTCCGTTTCTAATTCAAATATATACAGATAAAGAAGCTCTTCGGAGCTTCTTTTGTTTTTGATTCACGTGAAATGGATTGTTTTGATATCTCTGAATCTTATTTTCATATCATAATTTTGCATATTGATATGAAAAAACAAGCTAAAGAATTGAATCTAAATTATTATAATGAATAACCTTTACTCAGTAGCAAATTCTACTGCAAGTAAGAATATCGATATCATGAAAAATTGGAGTTGTTATGGCACTCGTTCCTCCACACAGTCTTCAAAGTGGTGGTTTAATCCCACTTATAGATTTTATGGATAGCATGGATAAGGAGGAAATTGTACATGACTGAAAATAGATTAACTCACCTCAAGCAGCTTGAGGCAGAAAGTATTCATATTATTCGTGAAGTTGCAGCTGAATTTGAAAACCCTGTGATGCTTTACTCGATTGGTAAAGATTCAGCGGTAATGTTGCATTTGGCACTCAAAGCATTCTATCCAGCGAAACTTCCATTCCCGCTACTGCATGTAGATACAGGTTGGAAGTTTAAAGACATGATTGCTTTCCGTGACAACATGGCAAAAACCCATGGCTTCGATCTGATCGTGCATCAAAATGCAGAAGGTCGTGAGGCAGGTATTAACCCGTTTGATCATGGCAGTTCAAAATATACGGATATCATGAAAACCCAAGGTTTAAAACAAGCCTTGGATAAGTATCAGTTTGATGCTGCTTTTGGTGGTGCACGCCGTGATGAAGAAAAATCTCGTGCCAAAGAACGTGTGTATTCATTCCGTGATAATAAACATCGTTGGGATCCAAAAAACCAACGTCCAGAACTTTGGAACCTTTACAACGGTAAAGTGAACAAAGGCGAAAGTATTCGTGTATTCCCATTGTCTAACTGGACTGAGTTAGATATCTGGCAATATATCTATTTGGAAAATATTCAACTCGTTCCTCTTTATTTCTCTGCAGTTCGACCTGTGGTTGAACGTAGTGGTACGTTAATCATGGTCGATGATGAACGTATGCGTTTAAAAGAAGGTGAAGTTCCACAAATGAAATCGGTACGTTTCCGTACACTTGGTTGTTACCCATTAACTGGTGCAGTTGAGTCAGAAGCAGATACCTTGCCTGAAATTATCCAAGAAATGCTTTTAGCAACCAGCTCAGAGCGTCAAGGTCGTATGATTGACCATGATGAGGCTGGCTCGATGGAAAAGAAAAAGCAAGAAGGTTATTTCTAATTTCCTTAAGCAAGTCCCTCTTTTTAAAGAGGGATTTAGGGAGATTAAAACCGATTTCTAAAGAATATGTGGAGTTTTGAGCAATGTCTCATCAATCAGATCTTATTAGCCAAGACATCTTGGGATATTTAAAACAGCATGAGCAAAAAGATTTATTACGCTTTTTGACGTGCGGTAATGTCGATGATGGTAAAAGTACCTTAATTGGTCGTTTACTTTACGATTCAAAATTGATTTATGAAGATCAATTGCAAGCAGTAACGCGTGACAGTAAGAAAGTGGGTACTACAGGGGATGCACCTGATCTTGCTTTGTTGGTCGATGGTCTACAGGCTGAACGTGAGCAGGGTATTACCATTGATGTGGCTTATCGCTATTTCTCTACTGAAAAGCGTAAGTTCATCATTGCCGATACCCCTGGACATGAACAATACACGCGTAATATGGCGACTGGTGCATCCACTGCCGATCTTGCGATTATTTTGATTGATGCACGTTATGGTGTTCAAACTCAAACTCGTCGCCATTCATTTATCGCAAGCTTACTGGGTATTAAAAATATCGTTGTTGCGATTAACAAGATGGACTTGGTTGAGTTCTCTGAAGCACGTTTCAATGAAATTCAAGTTGAATATGATGCTTTCGTGAATCAACTTGGTGATCGTCGTCCTGAAAATATTGTGTTCGTACCTATCTCGGCATTGAATGGCGACAACGTTGTTAATCCATCTGCAAGTACGCCATGGTACAAGGGTCAAACCTTGATGAGCCTACTTGAATCGGTGGAAATTAAACGTGAATCAAATAAACGTGAATTCCGTTTCCCTGTTCAATATGTGAATCGTCCAAACCTCGATTTCCGTGGTTTCGCAGGTACGATTGCGCTTGGTCAAGTGAATGTTGGTGATGAAATTATTGCCTTGCCATCTGGCAAAAAATCAACAGTTAAAGAAATCGTAACTTTTGATGGCAACCTAGAACAAGCCGTTGCAGGTCAAGCAGTTACTTTAACTTTAAACGATGAAATTGATATTTCTCGTGGTAACGTTTTGGTCCGTGCAGGCGAGCAACCATTGATTTCACGTAGTGTGCGTGCATCAGTGGTCTGGATGAATGAGCATCCACTGGTAAAAGGCAAGCTGTACAACGTAAAAATTGGTACTCAAACTGTTCCAGCTAAAGTCACTGTAATTAACTTCCGTGTCAATGTGAACACGTTAGAACACACGCAAGTTGAAGAGCTTGAGTTGAATGCAATTGCAGATGTTGTGGTTGAGTTTGATGCGCCAGTAGTGTTTGATCAATATCAAGACAGCCGTTATACAGGTTCATTTATCTTTATTGACCGTCTAAGCAACGTGACTGTCGGTGCAGGTATGGTTGAAGCTGCTGTTGAATGGACAGCACACAGCAATCCTGTGACCGCAGAAGATCGTGCAGCTCGTTTAGGTCAGAAGCCTGCGGTGATTGGTGTTTCTGCATCGTTGATCGAGAAAGCTCAAGCTTTAGAAAGCTTATTGATCCAACAAGGTGTAGTTGCGATCGCGAAAGCCGATTTAACTGCTGAGCAAATTGCATTGTTGCGTGAAACAGGTGTTGTGGTTATCACAACGACTGTTGAAGGTACAGATACCGAGATTGCTGCTGAAACGGTTGAAGAAGCTGCTGAGAAAGTGGTGGAGTTAGTTCGTCTTTAATAGACTGAATTGATTTTGAAAAACCCGCGTAAGCGGGTTTTTTTATTGTATTGTGGATACTCTATATTTTATATAACGACATTTCTAATAGATGAAACTAGATACTCATAATAAAAATGCCGAATTTTATTTGGCTTCACTAGCTCTAGGGGTTTTAGAAGCAATGAAACAGGGTATTCTTTCTCCTGAAGTTGGAATATGGTCTTTAGCAAGGTCGAGCTTTTCTAATGAATTCTTAAAATCCACAATAATTTCTGACGATCTGAAATATGTAATAGCGTGTTTTGATGAGATTGATGCTTTATCGAGCTTTGATGGTGGAGAGATAAATCAACAACAAATGATTGATGAATTGAAAGAGAGATGTCTAAGTTGTTTGCAGGGAGTTGATTATAAAAATATTGATATGAAAATGACATCTTCAATAAATGATGAAGATAATTTATAGATTATGTCCGATTGTTCCACCTATCAAGGAGGTGGAACAATCAAAAAATTAAAAAATATGATGTGTTTTGAAAACTAAATAGTTTTTTATATCTTTAGGATAATCTTGAATCATCTTAAAAAACATCTCTTGATCACCTTGATATAACGCGCGGGTTGCTTCTTCGTAGTTGGGCATATTGCCTAACATTGCCGACATAACGCGATCAGTGGCTTGTTTAGCCAGCATGATATTGCTTTCAGAAGTTGGATCATTCAGCTCTTTATCAATCAGTTTACGAATCACAGCAGATGCACTGGAACTCTGTTGATCTAACCAATCCCAATGTTTTTTCTGTAAGGTAATTTCACGAGAGATGACCCCAAGTTTAGGTCGCCCAACTTTCTTTGTCGGCTCAGGCTCGCTATAACGTTGATGAATTTCTTGTTCAGAACCAGAAAGATCAAGATCAACCTGTCGGCCAGTTTGATCATTGAAAATTAAAATATTCTCAATTGTTTTAGGCCTAAGTTTAATCTGAATTGCGAGCTCAGCAGGTTGGCCGCTTGCGATGAATGTACTCCCTGAAAAGGCAGTATAGGTTGTTGTTTGAGTATTCATTTTCTTCGGATTGTTTTATACGGGTAAAATAATATTATCAGGGTATAAATAATTATGCAAATCAATAACGCTTCGAAAAGATCTCATTCAGTTGGAGAGCCAGCTCTGAAACCTGACATAAAAAATGGTGCAGATAGTATGCCAATTTTCAATTTTATTCTGCTTTGATATCGCTTTTATGAGACAATGTTTTTTTATTTTTGTGTATTAGGACTCCCATGATTGAGCAATCTCCTGAATCTTTAAGCGATATCGAAATTTTAGACATTTTACAGTCTATGAAAAAAGATAAGCTAGATACGGAAGCAAATGAGATTATCCGTAATGGGGGGAAAGCTGGGCGTCAAGAAGCACATAAACAAGCTTTGGTGGTACTGAATACAAACTTTGAAGAAAAGTTTGTAGAAGCGGTTACGCTGGCATTAGGTTTGAATGCAGGTCAGGCGAAAAAAATTCGCTATAAAAAAGATCGTATCCGTATTTTAAAAGTGCGTGGTATTGATTATTTAGCGATTGATGGTGCAGAAACCGCTCAGGTTTTAGCTCAGGTTGCTCAAGCGATTAGCCGTGAAGATGCAATTGTGACAGAAGGTCTACACAATATTTTCCCATTTTGGAAAGAAGGTTGGCCAATGGTTCAGTTTGATAATGCCTATAAGATCTTGGCAGAAGACATTGGTATTCACTATCAAGCGACTTTGGATGAACTCATCTCAATGTATGGTGGGAATTAAGGAATTATAAATATCCTGTTCTGATTAATGCGGTTGCCAATAGAAAATAACAAGGATTGTTAATTTTATGAACTTACCACCGATGATTCCTGCAGAAGCTTTAGCTATGCTTCGTGCAGGGCAGCTGATTGATGCAATCAAGATCACGCGAGAAAAAACAGGTTTAGGTCTTAAGGAATCTAAAGATTTAATTGATCAGTATTTGCAGGATCATCCACAAGAACAGGCGCAGATTCAAGAGCAATTGGCGCAGCGGAGCCGTGGTGGAATCAAAGTCTTTATTTTAATTTTACTGATATTGGCTGCCGTGTTCTGGTTTGTTATGAAATAAAAAAAAGCCCATATATGGGCTTTTTTTAGCTTTCAAGATTAATCATCTTGGGGTGCTGGAGATTCACCTTCGAGATTTGGTAAAACTTGAGTTACCAGCAATTGGTCAATTTTATAGTGGTCAATATCGACTACTTCAAATTTGAAACCAGCATATTCAACAGCATCGGCAGGACGTGGGATCTTGCGCAAACGATACATGATAAAGCCTGCAATCGTTTCGTAATTTTCATTTTCCGGGAATTCTTCGATGGTTAACGCGTGTTTTACATCTTCAATTGGTGTACTGCCATCAATGAGCCAAGAATGATTATCACGTTTGATAATCTGCTTTTCCTCATCCATCGGTGTAACCCAGTCGCCCATAACCGTGATCATAATATCGCTGAGCGTGATAACACCAACAACCAAAGCATACTCGTTGATCACAACAGCAAACTTTTCTTTGGTCGAGCGGAAACGATCCAGCAATTCAGACAAGGTTAAGGAGTCTGGAATAATCAGGACATTACGGATGGTTGATTCATTGAGTTGAGTAAAGGATTGATTGTTTAATATACGTACCAGAATATCTTTGGCATCGACATAACCAATGACCTGATCAATATGTTCACTGCACACTAAGAATTTTGAATAAGGATGTTCGGCCAGTTTTTGACGAATACTCTGTTCAGGTTCATTCAAGGTGAAATAAACAATATTTTCTCGTGCCGTCATGCTGGATGGGACGGTTCGTTCTTCAAGCTCAAATACATTTTCAATGAAATGGTGTTCTTGTTTTTGTAAAACACCCGCTTGTGCACCAGCATTTACGATGGCAGAAATGTCATCGAAAGTCATACTATCATCGCGTTTAGTATCAATTTTAAAGATTCTAAAAATTGAATTTGCAATGATATTAATAAACCAAGCCAATGGTCTACAGATTTTGATAAAGATCGTAATTGGATTGATGACTTTAATGGCTAGTTTTTCTGGGAAAATCATGGCCAAACGTTTTGGCATCAAATCAGCAAATAAGATAAATAGGGAAGTGACTGTTAAAAAAGATAAGCTGAATCCGATGGTATCTGCCCAAGGCCCCGGGTAAAGCTCAGTCGCCAAATTGTGGAAGTAAGGACGCAATGAGGATTCACCGACAATACCCCCCAAGATCGCAACAGCATTCACACCGACTTGCGTAGATGCAAAAAAGTCTGCAGAGTTTTCTTGTAACTCAATGACTTTATTTGCTCTTTCCTCACCGCTTTCAGCAATGAGTTTGAGTTTGAGTTTTCGTGATCCAGCAATCGCGATTTCAGATAAGGATAAAAAGAATGAACATGCGACTAGAAGAACTAGAATCATCATGCTTTGTAAAATATCCATACATCACCTATGTTGATAGGACACAGCCTATAAAGTCGCTTATGCAAATAATTGTTTGTAACGCATTATTTCACTCGCTTATTCTTTAAGAGAATATAATCTATCAATAAGTAAAAGAAATAAATTTTTATTGATATTATTATTAAAACAATCAGCCACACAGAAAATATGGCTGAAAATTCATCTTGTTAATGTGTCTGTTTAGAAAAAGCTATGTGGTAATTGTGAATTGCCATTATTCAACAAATACTCACGATTTTCTTCTTCAATCATTTGACGTGCAACAAATAGGATCAATTGTCTGAGCCAACGATGTGCAGGATGATGATGCAACAACGGACACCAAGCCATTTTAAGTTCAAATTCTGGAATATAGAACGGAGGATCCTTTATAACCAGTCTAGGATTCTGTGTTTGTAAGCGTGCCATGCGTGTTGGTAGCGTCGCGATTAAATCTACATTTTGCGCTAACAGTGCTGGCATTTGATAATGACGGGTAAATACAGAGATCTTACGGCGTTGACCGATACGCTCTAACGCTTGATCAATCCAACCTAATCCAGCTTGTTTTTCTGGATTAACACCAAAGCCGACACCCATACCTGTTTTAGATACCCAAATATGCTGTGCATCTAAATAGCTTTTTAAATTGAGGTGAGTAACTGCAGGGTGCTTATCATTTAAAATACAGCTGAAACTGTCACGCCATACTAAGACCTGATGGAAGCTTTGCGGGATTTCGTTGAAGCGGTTAATGGCTAGATCAACTTTACCTTGTTCCATGTCA
This sequence comes from Acinetobacter sp. TUM15071, assembly GCF_008980925.1. NCBI lineage: Bacteria > Pseudomonadati > Pseudomonadota > Gammaproteobacteria > Moraxellales > Moraxellaceae > Acinetobacter > Acinetobacter sp. TUM15071. The sequence continues at coordinate 97,039 of NZ_BKGB01000011.1, forward strand.
CGGTAGGACACGTCACTTGGAGTTAAGAAATCCAAGACCACATTTGGTGCTTCTGAGCGTAAAGCTTTTACTAAACGTGGAACCAATGTTGCTTCGGCATAATCGGATGTCATAATCCGGAATACTCGATTACTGGTATAAGGACGGAATTCAGTACGCGGTTCAAGGATCATTGACAGATCAGCTAGTGCATCTCGAATACGCGGCTGTAATTCTAATGCACGTTCTGTTGGCGTCATGCCCTCAGAAGAACGAATGAGTAGGGGGTCGTTAAATAAATTACGTAAACGACGCAGAATATTACTCATCGCAGGCTGGGTGACACCCAATTGCTCTGCTGCGCGGGTGACATTTTTTTCACGAAGAAGTACGTCAAGATAAATTAATAAATTGAGATCGACGCGCTCCAGATTCATAAAAAAAATACCGAAAATAAAATCCTTGAATTGCCTTGAATTATGACATATCCAAAGGGATTTGTGTAACTTAATCCTACATAAAAGCAACAGCCTTAGTGCTTATGCTTCAACTTGGCACATTCTGTCGATTTATTTAATTTTGACGGCTTTTTATGCTGTGGTTTTGTATTCAAATTGAAGGAAAATACACAGAAAAATTGTCATTTTCTGCAACTTAAATAAGCAAGTTTCAGCTTTTTATGAACTGATGAGTCTAGAAAATAGGGCCGAAATTTGATGGTTGGTCCAAGTGGTGTATTTTATAAGATTAATAAAAACAAATATTTAAATAGTATTTTTTGTATTCTTGAAAAATGGTTATACATATATTTTTTTAGAAAATACTGAAGATTAAGCCAGAATATTGGATAAAACACTTGCCAAAGACTAAGCTGTGATACATGTTGATGAGGTGCTTTAAATCTAGACTAATTAAAATCAGGATTTATTAGCGATCATTCGATGCCAATCCGCAAAAGGAATATATCATGTCTACATATCAAACAGCGATTGATGCAATCCGCGAACTAAAAGCAAAATTCGGCGACACTTGGCGCGATATTAGCCCAGAAGATGCTGCGCGTATGCAAATGCAAAACCAATTCAAAACTGGTTTAGATATTGCTAAATATACAGCTGCGATTATGCGTCGTGATATGGCTGCTTATGATGCTGATTCTAGCAAATATACTCAATCATTAGGTTGCTGGCACGGTTTTATCGCGCAACAAAAAATGATTGCGAACAAAAAATACTTCGGTACAACTGAACGTCGCTATATCTACCTTTCTGGTTGGATGGTTGCTGCACTTCGTTCAGAATTTGGTCCACTTCCTGACCAATCTATGCATGAAAAAACTTCTGTACCTGCTTTGATTGAAGAAATCTACACTTTCTTACGTCAAGCTGATGCGAAAGAACTTAACGATTTATTCCGTGCGCTTAAAAAAGCAAACGAAGCTGGTGATACTGCTAAAGCTGCTGAAATCACTGCTCAAATCGACGGTTTCCAAACTCACGTTGTGCCAATTATTGCGGACATCGACGCTGGTTTCGGTAACGAAGAAGCGACTTACTTACTTGCACGTAAGATGATCGAAGCGGGTGCTTGTGCACTTCAAATCGAAAACCAAGTATCTGACGCGAAACAATGTGGTCACCAAGCTGGTAAAGTAACAGTTCCACACGAAGACTTCATCGCTAAAATCCATGCATTACGTTATGCATTCTTAGAAATGGGTCTTGATGACGGTATCATCGTTGCGCGTACTGACTCTGAAGGCGCTGACTTGACTCAAAAAATCCCTGTGGTTAAAGAGCCAGGCGACATCGCTTCTCAATACATCAGCTACTTAGACACAACTGAAATTGACATTGCAGATGCTCAAGAAGATGAAATCTTGATCAAACGTAATGGTAAATTACACCGTCCTAAGCGTTTAGCTTCTGGTTTATATCAGTTCCGTGCTGACACTCAAATTGACCGTGTTGTACTTGACTGTGTATCTAGCCTTCAAAATGGTGCAGACCTTCTTTGGATCGAAACTGCGACTCCAAACGTAGAAGAAATCGCTCACATGGTTAACCGTGTACGTGAAACTGTTCCAAATGCGAAGCTTGTTTATAACAACAGCCCATCGTTCAACTGGACTTTAAACTTCCGTCAACAAGCTTACGACCGTTGGGTTGCTGAAGGTAAAGACGTTTCTGCTTACGACCGTGCTAAATTAATGAGCGCTGAGTACGATGCTACTGAATTAGCTGCTGATGCAGACGCTAAGATCCGTACATTCCAAGCAGATGCTGCTCGTGAAGCGGGTGTATTCCATCACTTGATCACACTTCCGACTTACCACACTGCTGCGCTTTCTACTCATGAGCTTGCACAAGGTTACTTCGGTTCTGAAGGTATGTTGGCTTATGTTGCTGGCGTACAACGTAAAGAAATCCGTGGTGGTATCGCTTGTGTTAAACACCAAGCAATGGCGGGTTCTGACATCGGTGATGATCACAAAGAAATCTTCTCTGGTGACAACGCTCTTAAAGCGCACGATGATGCTAAAAACACAATGAACCAATTCGCTGCTCACTAAGCACTGAACTGATTCAAATGAAAACCCTGCGAAAGCAGGGTTTTTTATTGCTTTAAAATAAATACTTAAGACTGAATCTTTGTTTCAAGAAACTAATTTTGGCCTTTCTGACTATTAGTGATCAGACGCGTTCTATTGAAAGAATTTATTCAATGAGGTCTATCTTTATTAATCTAAGGACGTTGTAAAAGAGACTTTATTTAAAAAGAGCAAGTGAATTGAATGGCTGAGTTGAATGATTCCATCAAAATACAAACATAAAAAAACTGCTCATAAAGAGCAGTTTTTTTATTTGGGAAATAATAAATTATTTCTCAACACCTGCTGGTTGACCTGCAAGTTTTGCATTTGCATAGTCCCAGTTTACTAAGCTTTCTAAGAAAGTTGCGATGTACTTAGGGCGTAAGTTACGGAAGTCGATGTAGTAAGCGTGTTCCCATACATCGATTGTTAATACTGCAACTTGGCCATGTGCAAGTGGAGTGTCTGCATTGGCAGTTTTAGTAATCGATAATTTACCGTTTACTTCATCAGCAACTAACCAAGCCCAACCTGAACCGAATTGAGTTGTTGCAGCAGCAGTGAATTCTTCTGCAAACTTTTCATAGCTACCAAAAGCTTCTTCAATTTTCGCTGCAATCGCGCCTGTAGGTTTACCACCACCATTTGGCTTCATGCTGTTCCAGTAGAACGTGTGGTTCCATACTTGCGCAGCATTGTTAAAGATACCCGCTTTAGATGCATCACCAGCAGACGCTTTGATGATTTCTTCTAAAGTTTTGCCTTCAAGGTCAGTACCTTTGATTAAGTTGTTTAAGTTAACAACATAAGTATTGTGGTGTTTGTCGTGATGGTATTCTAAAGTTTCGCGAGTGATATGTGGCGCTAAATCATCATAGCCATATGGAAGTGCAGGTAAAGTAATGGTTGTCATGTTTCATTCCTTGCAAATTTGCTGGGTTTTACATTTAAGTGCCTTTATTGTAAATGATTCTATAGACAATAGGGCAGTCTTTTAATACACAAAATATGCAAAAAATTTCGTTATGAGACATATACGATACAACAATGATTAGAGTTTTTAGCTCGTTTAGTGAACGCTCTAAAACACTCTAACCCGTTTTTTATGGAGATACTGAATCAGGCCGAGCTGATTCGAAAATTATTATACTTTTGCTTGTAACGCTTGGTGATAACGGCGATTGACCTCATTCCAATCCACCACATTATAAAATGCAGCAATATATTCAGGACGGCGGTTTTGGTATTTTAAATAATACGCATGTTCCCATACGTCTAGACCTAAAATAGGTGTATTGCCATGCATTAGTGGTGAGTCTTGGTTGCCACTACTTTCGACCACTAATTTGTGTTCAGGTGTCACACTCAGCCATGCCCAGCCACTACCAAAACGACTAATCGCTGCTTTGGTAAATGCATCTTTAAATGCATCGAAACCACCCAGTTGCTGATGAATGGCTTCAGCAATATCACCTGTTGGTTCACCACCTCCTTGTGGGCTCATGACTGTCCAAAACAGTGAATGATTGGCATGTCCGCCACCATTATTGATCACCATATTTTTAAGATCTGCTGGAACTTCATTCACTTTGGCGACTAGTTCCTCTACAGGGAGTTTTTCCCATTCTGTGCCTTCAATTGCGCCATTAATATTATTGATATAAGTCTGATGGTGTTTGCTATGATGAATTTCCATGGTTTTGGTATCAATGTTCGGTTCGAGTGCATCATATGCATAAGGAAGCGCAGGTAAAGAATAAGCCATGTGTTTGATTCCTTTTGTAATCAATGTGGTTTTATTACGATGAATTGAAGCGCCTTCATTATTCATTTAAAAGTAAATGAGAATCAATATCTTTTAATTTGCTTTTATCTATGCGAAATGGAGTAAAAAATAAATTTTATTTATCATTTGTTTGTTGGGTCTCGAATTGACTTGCCAATGAAAGAAAGGGGATGTGTTCAGAGTTAGGCTTTATAAGCCCAAAGATAAGGTAAAGATGCTGCGATGCTGGTGGTGCTAGCGCAAATCTTAAGTTGAAAATGGATCCATTTAAAAATTATGAAGAGAAGGAGTGCAAATAATTCCACTCCTTCATATGGTTGACTCGAACTAGATCGGATTATGGAGTTCGAAATATTCCGTTTTGATTGAGAACTGATTTGCAATGGCCTGTACTAAACGCTGTACACCATAACGTTCAGTTGCATGGTGACCACATGCAAAATAATGTACCCCAAGTTCTTTCGCTTCATAAAACGTACGTTCGCTAACTTCACCAGATATATAAGCATCACAATCTGCTTGAGCTGCTTTTGCAATAAAGTCTTGAGCACCGCCTGTGCAGAAGCCTACTTTTTTAATTGCAGTTTTATCACTTGGCAGATGAATCACATTAAAGTCAAAAATGCTCTGTAACTTTTCCTTAAATTGTTCTGGACTTAGCGGATTGTCTAAAGAGGCAATGTTGCCAATAGGATGCTTTTCACTTGGATCCAAAGCTTCCAAATCTTTTAAACCAATCAAATCGGCAATGGCGATGTTATTGCCCAAAGTTGGATGAGCATCCAAAGGCAAGTGATAAGCGATCAGGGAAATATTATTTTGGATGAGTTTCTTGATACGATTGCCGCGCATGCCTGTAATTGGGTAGGGTTCACCTTTCCAGAAATAACCATGATGGACCAGTAATGCATCGGCTTGTTGTGCAATCGCGGCATCAATTGCATCTTCAGACGCAGTGACAGCGCACACAATTTTATTTACCTCAAGCTTGCCTTCAATTTGTAAGCCGTTTGGTGCATAGTCTTTAAATTCATTTGCTTTTAAAGTTTGGTTACACCATTGCACAATATCATGCAAATTTGCCATGCGATTCCTCAAATGATTTACATCTTTTCTCAGGATCAATAAGAACATATTTTTAAATGTAACTAAAGCTAGACAAAACTTTTTTAACTTTTGCATTGATTTTAAGCAATTTACTTTACAATGGTGGAAACTTCCACTTCTTCAATAAATTACGTTCATAACATAATTTCGCCTAGAGGATTATAGACGTGCGCCGTGCATTTACATGGTTACCTTGGGTATTACTCATTCTTGTTATATTTAGTTTTCTGGCTTGGCAGAAATCACATCAACCGAAGCCGACGGTGGCTGCTGATGGCGTAAAAATGCCAGCAGAAAAGGTTGAGCCACTGATTGATACATCACGTACCGGTGGGGTGGTTTCCTATAGCGCTGCGGTCAAAGTGGCTGCGCCTGCTGTGGTGAATATTTTTACCACTCAGAAAGTTAAACAGATGAATCATCCATTACTGAATGATCCTGTATTTCGTGAGTTCTTTGGCAACCAAATGCCACAGCAACCTCAGAATGAAAACAGTCTGGGGTCGGGTGTAATTGTGCGTGCTGATGGTTATATCTTGACGAATAATCATGTGATTGCACAGGCTGAACATATTGTTGTGGCACTTCATGATGGTCGTCGTGCTGAAGCGACAGTGATTGGGACTGATCCAGATACCGATTTAGCTGTCATCAAAATTGAGTTAGACAAATTGCCAGTATTACCATTTAAGTTGAGTGGTAATGAAGTGGGTGATGTTGTGCTCGCAATTGGTAATCCATTTGGTGTCGGTCAAACGGTAACGCAAGGGATTATTTCTGCAACGGGTCGTTCTGACTTGGGGATTAATACCTATGAAGACTTTATTCAAACCGATGCGGCAATTAACCCGGGTAACTCTGGTGGTGCATTGATTGATGTTGCAGGTAATTTGATTGGGGTAAATACAGCAATCTTCTCTCAATCTGGTGGTTCGTTAGGGATTGGTTTTGCAATTCCCGCGAAGGTTTGTCAGCAAGTACTGAACTCAATTTTGAAAGATGGCCGTGTGGTACGTGGTTGGTTAGGCATTAGTTTAATTCCAAATAACTTGGATGAAGATGTGCTTGCGGCAAAACCAGTTGGTGTTACAGTTGCAGATGTATTACGTGGCGGACCATCTGATACTGCAGGAATTAAACGTGGTGACAAGATCATTCAAGTCAATAACGAGCAAATTTCTTCAGCATCACATTTAATTAATTATGTGGCATTGCAAGCACCAGAGAGTTTGATTGACGTAGTGATCGAACGTGAAGGAAAACAGCAAACGGTGCAAGTGAAAGTAGGTGAGCGTAAAGTGCAACAAAATGCGCAATCACAATATATTCCACTGCCTAAACGCCAACAACAGTAATGTCGTTTTGATGATAAATAAAGGCTGCCGATGAGCAGTCTTTATTTATTTTTAGACAATAAAAAAGCGTGTTGATTCATTTGATCAACACGCTTTTTGCATTTTATAGATTTTTTATTTTTCATTACAGCATCAAAATTTGATGATTTGATGACAGTTTTTTTATCTTAATATGACAAATAACAGTGATTGAAATATTTATTCAATGCGCACAAAAGGCTTGATTAAAGTATTCAAATAAATCTGGTGTTTGAAGCCAGATGGCAATTGAAAGACTGATCAGACAAAAAATAGAGATGACTAAGATCAGTTTAAAGTTTCGTTCAATACTCATCATGAATCACAGCCTCTTCATTGACGAACAGATGGATAACTACACCAAAGACACTCAGGATTAAACAGGTGAGCCAAATTAAATTATAGTTACCCGTTAAATCATGATTTACGCCACCTAGCCAACCGCCAAAGAATGAGCCGATTTGGTGGGTAAAGAACACGATACCACTGAGCATGGATAAATATTTGACTCCAAACATGTTGGCGACAATACCATTGGTGAGTGGAACTGTTGAAAGCCACAGTAATCCCATAATGATCCCAAAGCCATAAACGGTCAATGTACTCAGTGGTAGGAGTAGGAATGCAATAATTGCGATACCACGTAAACCATAGAGCAACATGAGCAGTTTTGGTTTTGAATATCGGTCACCTAACCAGCCTGCACCATAAGTTCCGACAATATTAAATAAGCCAACCAATGCTAAAAATATCGTGCCAGTTGTGGCATCAAAACCATGATCAATTAAATAACCAGGTAAGTGAACTCCTAAGAATACGACTTGGAAACCACACACTAAAAAGCCAAGTGATAACCACCAAAAAGGTTTGTGATTTTTAGCGATATTTAAGACTTGTTTAAAGCTTAAACTTGTTTGGTTTAGCGTTTTTGGCGCGGTAGCAGGAGGTGCTTTTAATAACCAAGCCAATGGCACAATGAAAGCAATTGCAAAGGCACTCACGAGTAATGCAGATGACCAGCCTATGTTTTTGAGTAAAAGCAAAGTCGATGGCAGCATGATAAATTGTCCAAATGAACCTGCTGCACTGGCAATCCCCATTGCCATACTGCGTTTCTCTGGTGGCGCAGCGCGACCAACAGCGGAGAGAAGAACAGTGAATGAGGTTGCTGACAAGGCCAGTCCAATAACCAGGCCTAAGCTCAGGTTAAGTAGGAGTCCCGTAGAGCTAAATGCCATAAGAACTAAGCCGATGGCATATAGCAAGCCGCCAGCCATAACTACTTTTTTAGTACCGTATTTATCTGCGATTGCGCCAGTAAATGGCTGTGCTGCTCCCCAAATCAGATTTTGCATGGCAATAGCAAAACTGAAAATATGGTGACCCCAGCCAAAACTATCGCTCATTGGAACAAGGTATAGACCAAAACCATGACGTACGCCTAATGAAAGTGCAAGAATAAGCGCACTTCCAATCAGCATCATAATCAAAGTTTTAGAGAAATTTGGATCTTGGTTGTTGTTCATACACTGTCCGTATTTATCATTTGCTATAGGGGGGCTTTCAGATGATGATTGAACGATATTAAAATAGATTACAACTATAATCTATAATAACGTGTATTGGGAATGCTAAAATACTTTCTATCTATAGATGATGAATTGCTGATTCTTTATTTTTATTGAGTTAAGAAGGTTTGCTTATGCCACGTGTGTCTAAAAAGTTAGCGATCGAAAACAGAAAGAATATTGAACATGCGACGTCACGATTGATACGGGAAAAGGGCTTTGCTGTAAGTGTTGCAGATTTAATGAAAGCTGCAGGCTTAACACACGGTGGATTTTACAAGCATTTTCAAAATAAGGATGAGTTGATTGATATCGCTTGCAAAGATATTTTCCAGCAATCGGTGGGAAAGTGGGAAGCCATCATAGATGAATCCGATAATGAGAAAACAGCACTGCATGATATTTTTAATGGTTATTTATCTGAGCGAAATTTGGAAAATCCTGGAGTAAGTTGCCCTCTATCTTCCTTAAGTAGCGATGTTGCAAGAGAGTCTAGTGAAAAACCAGTAAAACAGTCATTTCATCAAGGTGTGGAATCATTGCTTTCGATTTTGAGTTCACTTGATTCATTGAACCCAAAAGATCAAGAACGGATATCTGAGAATGCGGTTATCCAGTTGAGTCTGTTATCAGGCGCGCTCACACTAGCCCGCTCAGTAGACCATGAATTAGCATTAAAAATACTAGATACTGTTAAGCAGCATTTATTTGAGCAATATAAAGTATAAGGCTGAAATAGGTAAGCAGTAATTATGAAATCAAAAAAACAGAAACAACGTCTAGTTACTCCTGTTTTTTTTGTACCTTGATTAATTGAGTTGCTAAAATTTAAATTCTAGACCGAGTCCAACCACAGGTTGTTTATCCTTTTTATTTGCTTGCTCAAGGGTTAAATAGCCAGCATAGCCGTAGCTTTTCACTTGTTTATTGAAGGCATAGTCAGCACCAGCCATAATTTGCTTAGCTTTAAAGTCGGCAGCATTATTTTTAAAGCGTGTATCATTTTGGCTATATTGTGCTTTGAGTGCCCATTTTTTTGCATGGGGAAGCATATATTCAGCACCCACTAACCAGCCTTGAGCATCATCAATATTATTCGCCTTCGCTGCCCATTTGGTTGCTTCAGCAGGGTCTGCATAGGTAGTTTCTTCAACTTCCGAACGTTGGTATAAGGTTTTAATCGCTAAACCTTCAATTGGATTTAAACGACCAATTGCGCGAATTGTATTAGCTGCTGCAAAAGACTGGGCATCAGCCGTATAGGCTTGTCCTGTTGCAACATTGAGAAAGCCGCGGCCAGCAAATGTGCTTGGAATAGCCTTGTCATAACCAAGACCTACTACAAAAAGGGGATGTTCATACACTAGACTGGCAGACCACGCATCACCTAAGCCACGACCAGCGACTTTGGCACCACCACTGGATGTCTTGATGCCAGAGGATTCTCCACTTGCAAGCAGAGCATTAAGTTTTACTGAGCCATTCAGTAGATTGATTGCAGGAGATTCATATACAACAACATTGTCGATGCGGTTTTCTCCTGTAAAGATGCCACCGATATCCGCTTTATTTGCTACATAGTTATTGAAAATATCGACTGTGCTTGAAAGCTGTTTGACGGGCGTATCATGTTTCCCCACTTTGATGATACCGAGTTGACTGTCCTTTAAGCCAACGAAGCGATTACGCTGTGTCCAGTCATTACTATCGCCGTCAGCACTAAATCCCCATTCAATCGCATAAACTGAGCTTAGACGTTCAGTCAGTTTTTCATCACCTTTGACACCAACATATGAACTATTTGAGCTAATTTCCCACACATCTTTATTTGAGCTGTTGGCATTTTTTTCTGGTAAGTAATCGATGCTTGCATCAATTTCGCCATAAAGTGTAGGTGCTGCAAAAGTAGTAGTGGTTAAGCATCCAAGCATAGCGAAGCTAATAAGATTCAATTTCATATTGAGGCCCCTGAAAAATGGTGTTGATGTATTTAATTTGGAAATTGTGTGGGAGGGTTTATCCCACACAAAATGTGTTGTGATTAAGCGAGAGAGTTACGTTCTAATACAGCTTGCTCGAACAATTGTTGTTCTTTGGCTTTATGTTCGACAGAGAAGCGAATGAGGATGACACTGAATGCGGCTACGGTCACTAAAGCACCTAAAATCATTAGGCAGGTTTGTACATCTAGTAAACCTTTGAGTAAGAAGCCTGCAGCAACAGCACCAACATTACCGCCTGCACCGATGATACCAGCGACACCACCTAATGCATTGCGATCAATAAAAGGTACTAGCGCGTAAGTTGCGCCACAAGACATATGGGTAAAGAGAGCAAAAACGGTCATGCTGATAATTGCAAGTGCTACGGTATTCATCTGAGAAAAAAGTATGAGGAATAAGCCTTCACATAGGATCATGATAAACAATACTTTTGTGCGGCCATCTAAACCTTTTGATATTGCAACCTTATCTGAAAGATAACCTCCGAGTGCACGGGCAAATAGGGCAAGCAGACCGAAAATACCAGCAGTCAAACCTGCTTCTTTGAGCCCCATATTGAAGTGATCGACATAGTACATTGCAGCAATGTTATGAATGAAAATTTCAATACCAAAGCATGCGGCATAAGAGACAAATAGAATCCAAACACGGTAATTACGGGCTGCTTGCATCAAGATGGCAGCACCGCCTTTTTTGCCAGCACCAACTTCGATACCTTGCTCACGAAGCGCTTTAAAGTTTCCTTGTGGGCAGTCTTGGGTGAATTTCCAGTACAGCACACCTACGATTAGCATCATGATGCCTGGTACAAGTAATGCGATTCTCCAACCCATTGCTTGTTCTACACCAAACATGACGATTGCACCTAAGATAAGAGGCATAATTGCTTGGGTTGCACCACCTCCTGCATTTCCCCAGCCTGCCGAGGCTGCATTTGCTGTACCTACCACGTTTGGTGCAAACATCACGCTGGTATGGTATTGGGTAATCACAAAGCTCGCGCCAATTGCACCAATCAATAAGCGGAAGAATAAGAAGGATTCATAGGTATTTGCAGCAGCAACACCAAAAACAGGAATACTACCAAGCAGTAAAAGAGCAGTGTAGGTTTTGCGTGGGCCGTATTTATCACAGAGTGGGCCAACGATGAGTCGAATTAAAATGGTAATGGCAACTGCTGCAATGTTGATATTGGCAATTTGATCTTTGGTTAAATTGAATTCGCCTTTGATGACTGGCATAAGTGGTGCGCAGGCAAACCATGCGAAGAAACACACGAAGAATGCTAGCCATGTCATATGGAAAGCACGCATAGCAGGTGTTGAAAAACTAAATAATTTTATTTCGATGGCTTTTTTTGCATCAATATTCATTGGTGAAGACATAACTTTCTCCTGAACTGCACGTCATTTATTTTGCTTAGTCATTACGCTGCTTAAGTAAATCGAACAGAACGGACGTCGTTGGCCGTCATCAAATTGTTTTATGAATCGTCATTGATTCAATGTGTTTGATATATAGCAAGTGCCGTGCCAGAAAAATAAATTAACCAAATGAATAATTTAAAATGTTAATCATCAAGGTATTTATAAGGAGGATTAAGTGAACCCAAGGTATTGGTGTAAATGTGGGGTCGTAGATAGAGGGTGTCTATGTTAGACAATCTTCTGAAAATTGCGTTCTCGTGGTGCGTGATTTTTGATCATGCTGCTTTGAAAGATTGCACAATAAAAAAAGCAGCGAGTGCTGCTTTTTTTATGAAATAAAATTTAGAAGCGGTAACCGACACCTGCATAACCTAAAAGAGGGTTGATCTCGATATCTGTTTTTGCGCGAATTAGTTCCCCATATTTAGCATCATTCACTGTTATGGTTGCTTCTCCTGTAAGGTGTGCATACGAAACCGAACCAACTGCAAACCAACGATCGTTGAAATCATAAGTAAAACCAGCAGTGGCAACAGGTGCAAATGCATCTGAAGCCTCTAATTTAACTTTTGGATCACCAGAGCTGGTCTTTTGATCCAAAGCTGCACCTGCTTTACCATCTTTAATATTGACAATCATATGTCCAGCATTGATGAGATCATTTTCGATTGCGGAATTGATTTTCAACTCATTAAAATAAGCATACATGAGGCCTAATCCAACATAGGGTCTAAATTTATTTACACCTGTTTTACCGAAATGATATTGGAGTTCAAAAGCTGGCGTCCATGCTCTAGCTGTTGCTGCAGTACCATGTGCTTCTAGGTCAGTAATGAAAATTTGTTTTTCTAAATCAATTGAGGGTAGACCTATACCTCCAATAATAGGAAGTTCTATAGATGGATGTGCTGTAGCGGTTAATGGTGCATAAATTTGCCCTTTACCTTGAATATCAACTTTTGGAGGGATACCAGCCTTAATTTCAAGTGAAACATTATCTGTGAAAAAATAGTTGGTCATGATGCCTAAAGTCATTACATCATCTGCTTCTAATCCTGTACCTGGGTTATTCCATTCGTTTAGACCATAGATTTCGGCATTACCACTTAATGAACCAGGCAATGTTTCTTGTCCCAGCGTATCAAGAAAATCAATGAAAGCAGTTGATAAATTAGAATCCATATCTTTGGAAATGCTGCCTTTCACAGTTTTTATTGAAACATCCCCAACTTTAGATTGTTCTCCATTTGCGACAGCTGTATTAACTTTTACGGGTTGAGCTTTACCTGTCGGTTTTACATATAAAGCACCTACAGAAACAGAAAAGCGTTTAAAGCCATCTCCATCTTTTAGACTAAAATAAGGTGAGTCTGCGAAAGCAAGTGTGGGTAGGGCACATACGCCTGTAATCAGGCAAGCGAATGATTTCTTCATCATCGTGGGACTCCATGTCCAAAAAGTTTTTAGGATTTTTCTTGCGCCCACCATAACTCTTTTTTGCGTGTACTTTGTTTAGTTAAAATTTATAATTGTTATGCTTATGAAAAAATTTGTTTGATTTAAATAAATTGATGAAGGGATTGTGAAGAGATAAAAAAAGTCACCGAAGTGACTTTTTAAAAATAACTCAAAGATTATGAATTACATAAAGCGTGATAAATCTTCTTCAGGGCGAGCAGTTAAAACTTCGATCCCTGTTTGTGTTACTAAAATCGTATGTTCATATTGAGCAGATAACTTGTGATCTTTTGTGACAACCGTCCACTTATCACCTAAAAGTTTAGTCTGCCAAACACCTGCGTTTACCATTGGTTCAATAGTAAAGGTCATGCCAGCTTCTAAACGCATACCTGTACCTTTTTGACCATAATGTAAAACTTGTGGTTCGTCATGGAAAACATTGCCGATACCATGGCCGCAATATTCACGGACAACACTGAAACGCTCAGATTCAACATATTGCTGAATTGCATAGCCCACATCACCCAGATATGAACCATCTTTAACTGTTGCCATACCGCGATACATCGCTTCCTGAGCAACTGAGCATAAACGATTAGCAAGAATAGAGGTTTCACCACCGATGATGTACATCATGTTGGTATCACCGTGATAACCATCTTTAATCACTGTTACATCAATGTTAAGAATATCACCGTTCTTTAATGTTTTATTTTCAGATGGAATACCATGACAAACCACATGGTTGACCGAAGTACAAATAGAATGTTGAAAAGCAGGGCGGCCTGGTGCGGCACCATAACCTACACAGGCAGGAATCGCTTGTTGAACATTTTCAATATGATTGCGACAGATTGTATCGAGTTCTAGTGTGCTCACACCCGCTTTAATATGCGGTTTAATCATGTCTAGAACTTCAGCCGCCAATTTCCCAGCAACACGCATCTTTTCAATTTCTTCAGGTGTTTTGATTAATCGGCGTGGGGCTGTATAAGTTGTATTCATGATCTCTAAAAACTTTTGGTAATTTGCAAGTGTCTATGGTATAAATAGCCGCCTATTTTATCAAATGCTTTTCGTGAATATATTTTACGAAAATATCTGATAACAATAGTCGTAAAAAATCCGCACATATATCGACACATTACTCTGGGTGCCTAGCAATAGGTGGAGAATGCGGATATATGGAGGCCTAACCCAAACTTTAAGGTAAAGAAAATGGCAGATTACAACGTAAGCATGCGCGACCTTCTTCAAGCAGGCGCACACTTTGGTCACCAAACTCGTTTCTGGAACCCAAAAATGCGTCAATACATTTTTGGCGCGCGTAACAAAATTCACATCATCAACCTTGAGCACACTGTTCCTGCGTTAAATGATGCTTTGAACTTTGTTAACAATCTTGCAAGCAAAAAGAACAAAGTATTGTTCGTTGGTACTAAACGTGCTGCTTCTAACATCATCCGTGAACAAGCTCAACGCGCTGGTCAACCATATGTAGATCACCGTTGGTTAGGTGGTATGTTGACGAACTGGAAAACACTTCGCCAATCTATCAACCGTTTAAAAGACCTTCAAACTCAATCTCAAGACGGTACTTTTGCTAAGCTTACTAAACGTGAAGCTTTAGAGCGTACTCGTGAGATGGAAAAACTTGAACGTGCTTTAGGCGGCGTTAAGAACATGGGTGGTTTACCTGACGCATTATTTGTAATCGACGTTGATCACGAAGCGATTGCAATCAAAGAAGCGAAAAACTTAGGTATTCCTGTAATCGGTATCGTTGATACAAACTCTAACCCAGACAACGTTGATTACGTTATTCCGGGTAACGACGATGCGATTCGTGCAGTAACTTTGTATGCTTCAGCTATGGCTGATGCGATTCTTGCTGGTAAAGAATACGCTCAATCACAAGCTAATGCACAAGCAAAAGGCGACGATGCTGCGAAAGACGCATCTGAGGCTTAATGCGTTTTGACGCAAGCTTGTCATTTTTGCGACATGTAATGGTGGCAAATTAAAGCGTCGAGAGTGCAAACGGCCCAGAGTTTCTTTGGGCCGTTTTTGTTGAACAGATTTATTTTCTACCGATTTTAGGAGATCAACATGACTGCAGTTACTGCGAGCATGGTAAAAGAATTACGTGACCGTACTGGTCTTGCAATGATGGAATGCAAAAAAGCATTAACAGAAGCAGGCGGTGACATCGAACTTGCGATTGATAACCTTCGTAAATCAGGTCAAGCAAAAGCTGCTAAAAAAGCAGGTAACATTGCTGCTGATGGTGCGATCACTATTATTCAAAACGGTAACAAAGCAATCCTTGTTGAAGTTAACTGTCAAACTGACTTCGTTGCTAAAGACGAAAACTTCAAAAACTTCTCTGATAAAGTTGCTACTGCTGCACTTGCTGCAAATGAAACTGATGCTGCGAAAATTGCTGAACTTAAGCTTGAAGACGGCGCGACTGTAGAAGAAGCTCGTGTTGCACTTGTTCAAAAAATCGGTGAGAACATTCAAGTTCGTCGTGCTCAAATCGTTGAAGGCGAAAACTTGGCTGTTTACAAACACGGTTTAAAAATCGGTGTTGTTGTTTCTTACACAGGTGATGCTGACACTGGTAAAGGTATTGCAATGCACGTTGCTGCGTTCAACCCAGTTGCTGTAAATGCTGAAGCTGTTCCAGCTGACTTGATCGCTAAAGAGAAGGAAATTGCTGAAGCGAAAGCTTTAGAATCTGGTAAGCCTGCGAACATCGTTGAGAAAATGGTTACTGGTTCAGTTGAAAAATACTTGAACGAAGTTGCTCTTGATCGTCAAATGTATGTGATCGACAACGACAAGAAAGTTGCTGACGTATTAAAAGCGACTGGTACTGTTGTAGCTCAATTCACTCGTTTCGAAGTGGGTGAAGGTATTGAGAAGAAAGCTGAAATGAGCTTTGCAGAAGAAGTTGCTGCTGCTCAAGCTGCTGCGAAGTAATTCGTATCTTCTAAAAAAACCCAGTCATTATGACTGGGTTTTTTATTGGCTGCTGAAATCTCATTGTGATTTATAGATTTTTAAGACATCACTGATTATTCAGCTTCTTTTTTTAGCTCGTATTTCTCGGCTAATTCGCCTGTGATCTCTTTGCCTTCAGTATCTAAAGCTTTTAAATAGCCTTCAGCAACAAAGTATTTACGGCCATCGCCAGCTTTGTCTAACTCAATAATTGAGGTGTTTTGGCTATCGAATTTAAAGCTACCTTTGCTTTCAAACGCTTTACCATCACCTTTGCCCAAATAAGTCTCTTTTAACTCAAATGTTTTATCTTGGTTGAGTTCAAGCTCGGTTTTGATCCCTTCGCAATCTGCACATGGAAGTACACCTGTATATGTACCATTCCAGTCTAATGAGTTTTCTGCGGTATGCGCGCTATCTACGACTTCAGAGGTCGCTTCTGTGGTAGTTGCTGGAGGCGTTTGCTCATCTGTTTTTGGGGTTTCTGCTTTATTACATGCCACTAAAAAAATAGATGCCAAAGAAATTGCGATTAGTGATTTTTTCATCTTAGATATAACCTCGTGAAAACAGTAATATCTAAGTTATGAAATTTAAAGAAGAAATGGTAGTAAGGGAATGTAAGGGTTGTTTAACCTTTGGTAAAGCAAGACAAGTTAACCTTGTCTTGCTTTGAAGCGAGGGTTGGATTTGCAGATGACAAATAACTTGCCGCGACGTTTTACAATCTGGCAATCAGCACTGCGACGCTTTGCACTTTTAAGAGATGAGCAGACTTTCATTTTGGGTCTCCATGAATAAATGTTATGTTATAATATTTCATTTATCTGAGTGTGTAAAGTTAGTATTTGGTAGGGGGTGGGTGTTGATAATAAAAAAAGCCCTCATCTTTCGATGAGGGCTTTTTTGAATCTGGAGCGGGAAAGGAGACTCGAACTCCCGACCCCAACCTTGGCAAGGTTATGCTCTACCAACTGAGCTATTCCCGCAATAGGACGCATTATAGAGAGTTTCATTCAAGTGTCAACTCTTTATAATGCTGAGTGTTTAATTAATCAGCACGTCGCCAGATTGTTCCTTGGCGTGTATCTTCCAAAACCACACCTTGATCCAATAAAGACTGGCGAATACCATCAGCTTGAGCAAAGTCTTTGGCTTTTTTCGCATCAACACGCTGTTGAATAAAACTTTCAATTTCAGCATCGGACAGGGTAAGTGCTTCCTGACCAATATCTGATTTGAGGAAGTCATCAACATCATGCTGAACCAAGCCAAGAATGTCAGTTAAATGGCGTAGGGTAGAGTAAAGAAGCGTGGCTTGTTCAGCTTGTTCTTCTTTTACTGCACGGTTCAGTTCTTTATTCAGTTCAAAAAGTACCGCCATTGCTTCAGCAGTATTAAAGTCATCACACATGGCATTGTTAAAACGTTTAACAAAGCCTTGTTCTAGGGTATCAACAGTTGTTTGACCATAGACTTGTTGATAGGCTTTAAATGAATGATAAAAACGGCTTAGCGCAGTTTTTGCTTCTTTTAATGCCACATCAGAGAAGTTAACCGGGCTGCGGTAATGTGAAGACACAATGAAGTAGCGAATCACTTCGGGATGGAATTTCTCCATCACATCGCGAATGGTAAAGAAGTTGCCTAAAGATTTAGACATTTTCTCGCCATCAACATTGATGAAACCAACATGCATCCAATAATTGACATATTGTTCGCCCGTTGATGCTTCACTTTGTGCGATTTCATTTTCATGATGCGGGAACATCAGATCTGAACCACCCCCATGAATATCGAAATGGTTGCCTAGGCAGCAAGTCGACATTGCAGAGCATTCAATATGCCAACCTGGACGGCCATTGCCCCAAGGTGATGCCCAAGCAGGTTCATTCTCTTTGGCATGTTTCCAAAGAACAAAGTCAAATGGATGTTTCTTTTCAACTTCAACATCAACGCGTTCTGAAGCGCCTGCTTGCATGTCATCTAATTTACGACCAGATAGGCGGCCATATTTATCGAATTTGGTCACTTCAAAATAGACATCGCCATTGGCAGAAGGGTAAGCAGCGCCTTTATCAACGAGTGTAGTGATCATATTTTGCATTTGATCAATATATTCAGTTGCTTTTGGTGCTTCATCTGGTGCAGCGCAGCCTAGGTTTGTTGCATCTTCGTTCATTGCATCAATAAAGCGTGCAGTGAGCTGTTGAATGCTTTCACCATTTTCATTGGCGCGGGCAATGATCTTGTCATCGATGTCGGTAATGTTGCGAATGTAGCGAACTTTCCAGCCTTGGCTACGTAAGAAGCGAATGATGTAGTCAAATGCAACCATAACCCGAGCGTGCCCGATATGACAGTAGTCATAAACTGTCATACCACAGACATACATATCGATTTGACCTTCTTTGCGTGGGACAAATTCAACTTTTTTACGTTGCTCAGAATTATATAGAACAAAAGGTTGCATAAGGGTTTTCAAACACTCTACAAAAATCGTTATTCATCATAACGTATGCACCATATTTCATAAAGTTGTCAGTAGAAAAAAGATGGCTTTGGTAGGCAATATTTTCTTTATTCAAAACGTAATTTGCTGGTCGCCCTATGCTGGGCTTTTTTTGCAAAATAATAATAAATCATCGCTGTTGCCAAAATACCGATCAACCAAGAGATATCGACACCACCTAGTTCTTTGGCGATTGTGCCCGTAAAAAATTTACTATGAATAAAGGGGAGTTGTAGTAAAACACCCATCACATAGCAGCCAATCCCAATACTATTCCAACGTCCATACTTTCCGTTCGGATCGTATAGTGCGGCTACATCACATTCTTCTTTAGAGATGAAATAGTAGTCTACGAGGTTAATTGCACTCCAAGGAATGAAGAAGGTAAGTAGGAATAGAATGAATGCTTTAAAGCTGTTTAAGAATGTATGTTCACCAAGAACTGCAATCATGGTAGAGATAGCAACCATACTCAGAACGATACATAACCGGGTTAGTTTGGAAATTTGATAGTTCGGTTTGAAGCTATTCCAAATGGTCGCAATACACATGAAACAACCGTAGGCGTTGAGCGTTGATAGAGTGACTTTGCCAAATGCGATGCTGAAATATAAAAAAGTAATCACCAATGCAACGGCATTCATACCTACGACATATTGCACTTCATTTCCGACAAAGCCGCCTTGTGAAATTTGTGCAATCAATACACCCAAGGTCATGGAAATTTGCGAACTGAGGAGGGAACCTAAACCGACAGCCAGAAAGACACGGGTGGAGGAGGTGTTTGATGGTAGGTATCTGGAATAATCTGCAACATAAGGACCGAATGAAATTTGCCAAGAGGCCGAAAGCGAAATTGCCAATAAAAATGATGGCCAGCTAAATTTTTGAACTGCGATTAAGGCTGAGAAGTTTGAATGAGTCAAAATTTGGCTCAAAATAATCATAAAAGCAATAATGCCAATAATACTTGCAACTTTTCCGACCCAGTGAATTAAGCGATAACCAATGGTTGCAAAGATCACAATAAAAGATGCGTAAATTAAAATACCTATTGTGCTGCTGACATTGATCAATTGTGCGATGGCTTTACCCGCCAAAACCTCTCCTGTAGCCGTGAATCCTATATACATCAGACAAACCAATAGAATTGGGATGCAAGCACCATACACCCCAAATTGAACACGGCTTGAAATCATTTGCGGAAGGCCAAGCTTTGGACCCTGTGCTGCGTGTAAAGCCATTACAATGGCACCGAAGCACTGCCCAATAAACAAGCCAATAATTGACCAAAATACATCGCCACCGAGCACAACTGCCAAAGCGCCAGTCACAATTGCTGTTATTTGCAGGTTAGCGCCAAACCACAAGGTAAATTGACCAAATACACTGCCATGTCTTTCATGTTCTGGAATGAAATCAATACTACGGTTTTCAATAAATTGGTGCTTTTCTTTCTCATCCAGTGAGCTCATCTTTTACTCCTTGTCCATGAAGTATTGATTGTTATTAAAAAATCCTGATTCTGTTTAGGTGTGGTTATGTATAGTCTAATCTGTATATGTATATACAACCCATCCTAAATTCAATCAAATTTATTTGTGTTAAGAAAGGTAAGCCTTACGTCCATGATTAAGTCGTAGATTTTGTACAGATGAGAAAGGTCGAAACTCTACATTTAATACTTATTTGCTATGCGCTATAACACTTCGAAAGCTCTCCATTTTTCATGAAAACTTATACATTTAGAAACGTGTATCATGTGCAAATATGCTAGAATCTCCACCATTCTTTTGATTAAAATCATCTACCATCAGGTGGATAGAGTATTATTTTGAGTCAAACTCATATGTCACAAGCCATAGATTTCCAGAAAAGCGCATTAGAAACATTGCGTGTCGAACAACAAGCCATCGAAGTCCTTGCTGCACAAATTGATGAACGTTTTGATGTTGCATGTGAAATACTTTTGCAATGCAAAGGGCGTGTTGTGATTACAGGTATGGGCAAATCTGGTCATATTGGCCGTAAAATGGCTGCTACCTTCGCATCGACAGGTACACCATCATTCTTTATGCATCCCGGTGAAGCTGGGCATGGTGACCTTGGGATGTTGGTACGAGGTGATGTACTTATTGCGATTTCAAACTCGGGGAAGAGCGATGAAATCATGATGTTGATGCCATTAATCAAACACTTAGAAGTACCGTTAATTACCATCAGCCGTGATGATAAAGGGCCGATGCCACAAAATGCGGACGTTGTCTTGACTCTGGGTGAGGCTGATGAAGCATGTCCACTTGGTTTGGCTCCAACTTCAAGCACAACCGCAACTTTAGTTTTGGGTGATGCCCTTGCTGTGGCATTGTTGGAAGCACGTGGATTTACCGCAGATGACTTTGCACGCTCACACCCTGCGGGAGCATTAGGTAAACGTTTGCTCTTGCATGTAAAGCATTTGATGCATACGGGTGATGAACTCCCTAAAGTTCGACCTGATACGCCAATGAACAAAGTGCTCTATGAAATTTCTGACAAGCGTTTAGGTTTAACCACCATTGTCGATGAAAATGACACATTGTTGGGTATTTTTACGGACGGAGATTTGCGTCGAATGATTGATCAGCAACAAGGCTTTGATGTAAATCTGCCTGTTTCTGAAGTCATGACCAAAAGTCCTTTAACGATTTCTCAGGAAGCCCGTGCGGTCAAAGCATTGGAAAAAATGCATGAGAAAAAAGTGAATCAATTTGTTGTTGTTGATGATACCAATAAAGTGATTGGTGTGATTAGTATGCATGACCTTATTCAGGCAGGAGTAAATTAAGCCATGGCATCTTATGCTTTACAAGAACAAGCACGTCATTTACAAGCATTGGTGCTTGATGTGGATGGAATCTTAAGCGATGGCTTTGTTACTTTAACCAATTCAGGTGATGAGCTTAAATCATTTGATATCCGTGATGGCTTAGGAATGAAATTGGTCCAAAAAGCGGGTATGAAAGTTATTAT
Organism: Acinetobacter sp. TUM15071; assembly: GCF_008980925.1. Taxonomy (NCBI): domain Bacteria; kingdom Pseudomonadati; phylum Pseudomonadota; class Gammaproteobacteria; order Moraxellales; family Moraxellaceae; genus Acinetobacter; species Acinetobacter sp. TUM15071. Next base: position 118,866 of record NZ_BKGB01000011.1, read on the forward strand.
TATCACGGGACGTAAAAGTCAGATTGTTGAAAAACGCATGTCTGATCTCGGCGTCGATCTGATCTTTCAAGGGCGTGAGGACAAAGGAGTCGCATTGCGTGAAGCTTGCGCTCAATTGGGATTATTGCCTGAAGAGTGTATTTATATGGGTGATGATTGGCCTGATTTATCTGCATTCGCGATTGCGGGTATGAAAGTGACTGTACCGAATGGACATGAAGAAGTACGCCGTCGTGCTAACTTGGTGACTCAAGCGATGGGTGGCCGTGGGGCAGTGCGTGAGGTATGCGATATGTTGTTGATGGCAAAAGGTGTTTACCAAGAACTGCTTGAAAAATATCTTGCGGTACCACATTAATATAGTGTTGATTTGCTCAAAGGTTAGGTAACCCTGTTTATGGATACCAAAATTTTATATGTTGTTGCTGTTGCCGTTGCTGCTGTCAGTGGTGGCTATTACTATTACAGCGGCAAAGCAAAAAAGCTGGATGTCGATTCTGCAAAGAATATGACGTATTCAGCACAGGGTGTTCATTTAACCCAAACGGATGAGCAAGGTAATTTGTATATCCGAGCTGAAGTCAAACAGTTGCAACAAAATATGCAATTGAAAACATCTAAGCTTGATCAACTGAATGCGGTAATGTACAAACAGGGCAAACCTGACGCAACGTTTTATGCAAAACAAGCCAATGGTTTTGATGACAACAGTAAAGTCATATTACTTGGCGATGTCGTTGCGACAAAATTGTCCGATCAGGGAAACAAAATGGAGTTTCATACGGATGAACTCACAGGTTACCCAAAAACAAGAGAGCTTGAAACGCAGCATCAGGTTACGGTTCAATCGCCGTCAGCTGAGTTTGTGAGTCAAGGTCTAAAGGCTAATTTAAATAATGGTCAATATGAATTTTATAAAATTCGAGGAAAGTATGCGCCAAGTTCTTAATTCAAAATCTCGTTCTACTTTCCTGAAACAAGTCACTTGTATTGCCGTTGTTGCGCTTTCTTCTACGGCTAGCTTTGCATTGCCATCAGATCGTAATCAACAGCTTTCTTTGGTTGCTGATCGCGCAACATATAACGATAAAAGTGGTGTGACCACTTACACGGGCAATGTTGTGATTGAGCAAGGTACGATGAAGCTTCAGGCTGACTCGATTGTGGCAAATTTAAATAGCAAAAAAGAGATTCAAATTATCACAGCGAAAGGGCAGCCAGCAAAATTCCAGCAGCAAATGGATGCTAATAAGGGTTTAGCTCGTGGCGAAGCACAGACAATCGTGTATAACGCGGATACGGGTATTCTTACCTTAACTGGTAAGGCTTATCTGTTGCAGGATGGCTCAAGTATTCGTGGTAATAGCTTAAAATACAGCATGAACAAAGGTGATGTTGAAGCACAAGGTTCTTCAAGCAATCGTGTGCAAATTATTATTCCACCTTCAAGTTCAAAAAGTTTTCCAGGGGCGCGTGATTAATGGAACAATCGGTGCAGCAACCGCAAACGCTTTGTATTAAGCACTTAGCCAAAAACTACAGTAAACGTTGGGTGGTAAAAGATGTGTCTTTTACCATGCAAAGTGGACAGATTGTGGGTTTGCTTGGACCGAATGGTGCTGGTAAAACCACAAGCTTTTACATGGTCGTTGGTCTTGTTCGTATGGACAAAGGCGAGATTCATTTAGATAACCTTGATTTGTCTGATCTTGCGATGCATGAGCGTGCGCGTAAGGGCATTGGTTATCTGCCTCAAGAAGCTTCAATCTTTAGAAAGTTGACGATTGCTGAAAACATCATGGCAATTTTAGAAACACGTAAAGATTTGAATAAGCAACAGCGTCAGCAACGCCTCAATGAATTATTAAATGATTTTAAAATCAATCATATTAAAGATTCATTAGGAATGAGCGTGTCAGGTGGTGAGCGTCGTCGTGCTGAAATTGCACGTGCTCTAGCAGCTGATCCAAAGTTTATGTTACTAGATGAACCTTTTGCAGGGGTTGACCCAATCTCTGTTGGTGATATCAAAGATATTATCCAGACGCTTAAAGATCGTGGGATTGGTGTTTTGATTACTGACCATAACGTTCGCGAAACTTTAGCAATTTGTGAAAAAGCTTATATTGTGAGTGAAGGGTCTGTAATTGCAGAGGGCACACCACAAGAAATTCTAGATAATGAGCAAGTACGTAAAGTGTATTTAGGTGATGACTTCGTCGTTTAAATCAACCGATTGTCACTTTTAAAAGGAGAACCGTAAGGTTCTTTTTTTATGTCTAAATTTTAAAAATCTTGAATCGTCTAAAAGGAAATATGCCAATTTTAAAATAATATGTTGATAGATAACTATTTTATAAATTTAATTATCTTGGCATAATCTATAAAAATGTGAACTGATTTACAAAAATATACACATATCTAGCGACTAAATTGTGTGTCGAACGTAGTGTTTTTTATAAAAAAATGCTTAAAATGAAAATGCTGAAATGATAACAATACGAAAAAAATATGAACTTGCAGAATGATATAAAAGTGAATAATGGATCATGGAAAAAAAGTATGGATTTTAAGTGGTTACTTTATGTAGCAACCTTATCTGTGCCAATGACTCATGCAACAACACCAAGTGAACAGTATCACACTTTAAAGAACAATATTTCTAAGCTTTTTGTCCCCAAAAGTAGTGATGAGTTTAAAGTGGCTCAAATGCAGAAATTGAGTAATTTCTCTGTAGATGCCTCACTGGGCAGTGATTTGCCAGTTGTTGGTTCTGGACGTCCACAAGATACGGCTCCTGCCGCTTTTTGGCAAAATCAACGGAAAGTATTGAAAGATGCCGTACAGATTGCTGTACAGCGTAATCCTGAAATTTCTCAGGGAATTGCAGCACTGGCTTCGCAAAATGCAAATATTGACGTTGCAAAGGCGGGTTACTACCCACAAGTGGGTGGCGGAATAAGTACAGGTGACTTAGGTAAAAAAAGTACGCGTGGTCAACAGTTACTGACCTTAAGCGCAACTCAAATGATCTATGACTTTGGCAAAGTTAAATCGGGAGTGGATGTCGAAAAAGCTAAAGTTTTAGTTGGACAAGCCAATGTGCTGGTAAAAATTGATGATATTTCCTTAGATGCCGCACAAACCATCATTAATATTCAGCGTTATCAAAAGCTAATCCAAATTGCCAATCAGCAGATTGCAGGGATTAAACGTATTCAAGAAATGGCAAACCTGCGAGCAAATGCAGGAATTAGTAGTCAGGCCGATCCAATACAAGCACAATCATATTTGCAGTCTGCGCAATCCGCGATGATCGCGCAACAATCCTTATTGGGCCAATATCAGCAACATTTGTATACCTTGTTAGGATTTGATGCACGTAATACACAATGGGCGATTTCAGATGAGTTTGTGAAACAGTCCGATTTATATGCAGCACCGCAGTTTAATACCATTCCACAAATGATTGCAGCGCAGGCCGGAATTGAAGTGGCACGTAATCAAAAATTACAGACACAGGTAAGTAATTATCCAACACTCGCTTTAAAAGGCGAACTGAGTCAGGCTTTGCATGGACGAAATCCAGGCAATGATAAAGAGGGTGGCTTTGATAGTGCTATTATGTTTGAAGCCAGTAGCCAGTTTTATCAAGGGGGAGCAACCTCCTCGAAAACAAGAGCTGCCAGTTTTGCTGAAGAGGCAGCAAAAGCACAGGTGAATGCAGTTTATTTAAAAGTACTGGATCAGATCAGAACCAGTCGAGAACAAATTGAAAATAAGCAACGCCAAATGCAGGTGTTGGCAGGACAACAAGCAACAACAATACGAACCCGAGAACTTTATCAAGAACAATATAAATTGGGAACACGAACTTTGGTCGATCTGCTCAATGCAGAACAGGCGATTCATAGTGCGAATTCAGAGGCAGAAACAGCACGTTATGACATTTACAGCAGTATCGCACAGTATATTGCTGCAACAGGACGTTCTCGGCAGGCCTATGACCTCAATAATATAAAAATTCAAGGATTTGAGGTACAACCATGATTACAAAAATAACTTATCAGCCATGGTTACAAGCAATTTTAACCATTGCCAAGCATTATCGAATTGAACCCTCTGAGGAACGGATTCGCTTACAACTCGACTGGAACCAGAACCAAAATTTGGATGAAGTTTTGGTACTCATCAGTCGACAGATTGGTTTAAACCTAAGAAAAGTTGCTTTTACCAATGAGGTGATCAACCCTTGGAGATTACCTGTTCTTGTAGAATTGGCTGATGGACAAGTCGGCGTAATTGATAAGGCTGATGGAGCGGGTCATGTCAGTATCCAGCTTAGTGGTGATCAAGGCTTATCACAGAAATTTGCAGTCGGTGCGTTAAAACATATTATTAAAAATGTATATGTACTACGTCCTGAACAGTCTGTGCCTGATGCACGTGTTGATGAATACATCAAACCCTTTGAGCAAAGCTGGTTCTGGTCGATTGTATTGCAAGACTGGAAACGCTATATCGATATCATGCTGGCGTCGATGATTGCGAATATTCTGGCATTAGCAACGATCATATTTTCCATGCAAGTCTATGACCGTGTGGTGCCATCACAATCAGTTCCTACGCTTTGGGTACTGGCAGGTGGTGTACTGATTGCGGCCATTTTTGAGTTTGTGTTAAGACTATCCCGTGTTTACATTTCCGACATTATAGGTAAACGTGCGGATCTACGCATTTCAGATCGTGTTTTTGGTCATGCACTAAGAATTAAAAACAGCGAACGCTCTAAATCAACAGGAACTTTTATTTCACAAATTCGTGAATTAGAGGGTGTGCGTGAGCTGGTTACCTCAACAACGATGGGTGCAATTGCAGATTTACCATTCTTCTTCTTATTCCTTGCGATTTTTGCGGTGATTGGCGGCAACTTATTCTGGGTGATGTTATTGGTTGTTCCTTTAATGATTTTACCTGCGATTTTGGCTCAAAAGAAATTGGCACAGTTGGCACAAGAAGGGATGCGCGAATCTTCGATTCGTAATGCAATCTTGGTTGAAGCAGTGCAAGGGATTGAAGATATTAAGTTATTGCGTGCGGAGTCTCGTTTCCAAAATCAGTGGAATCACATGAATGAAGTGTCTGCTGATATCAGTATGCAGCAGCGCAAGATTGTGGGTGTGCTCACTGCTTGGACACAAAAAATTCAGGGATTAACGTATGCTGCTGTGATTTTGGTTGGTTGTTTTGCAGTCATGAAAGGAGATATGACGACTGGTGCATTGGTTGCTTGTTCGATTTTATCTTCTCGTATGTTGGCACCGATTTCACAAATCACAGGAATTTTAGGCCGTTTACAACAGGCTAAAGTAGCGAAAAAAGGCCTTGATGAGTTGATGAAGAAACCAGTCGATCAGGCCGATCAAGCACACTTGGTTCATAAAGAAGTATTGCATGGTGACTACGAACTGAAAAATGTTGCATTTCAATATACTGAAGATGATCCACGACCAAGCCTTGCAATTCCTCATCTTAAAATTCGTGCAGGTGAACGTATTGCGGTCTTGGGGCGTAATGGTGCGGGTAAATCAACACTCTTGCAGATTTTATCTGCGATGCAATTTCCAAATGCAGGTTCAGTACATTTAGATGATTTGGATATTAGCTTGATTGACCCTGCTGATGTTCGTCGCGATATGGGCTTACTGAATCAAAACTCGCATTTATTTTATGGCACCATTCGTGAAAACTTGACCCTTGGTGCGCCTTTAGCACGTGATGAAGACATCTTAAAAGCCCTGAAAGTTACTGGAGCACTCAGCTTTGTACATGAGAAGAAAGAAGGGTTGGACCATTTGGTTTTAGAAGGGGGCGTTGGCTTTTCTGGAGGACAAAGACAAGCTTTATTATTAGCACGTCTATTAATTCGTCAACCGAACATCTTATTGTTGGATGAGCCGACAGCTGCGATTGATGATGTGGCTGAGAAACAACTGATTGATCATTTGAGAACTTGGTTAGGCTATCGAACTTTAGTCGTTGCAACGCACCGACGTGCTGTCTTGGAATTGGTTGATCGAATTATTGTCATGAATGAAGGCAAAATTGTCATGGATGGACCAGTAGACCAAGTTTTACAACAATCATCTATAAAACAAAAAATAGTTTAATATTTAGAGGAAAATGTATGAGTGAACAACAACAAAACAGCAGTCGTCCAATGAATGTAACTTATAAGGAACCTAAGTTACCTCGTTCGACACTCGTTGTTTGGATGATTGGGATTGGCTTACTTTCTCTCTTAATCTGGGCGTGGTTATTTAATCTAGAAGAAGTTTCAACAGGTACTGGTAAGGTTATTCCATCTTCAAAAGAGCAAATTATTCAATCACTCGAAGGGGGAATTCTCACCAAGCTAGATGTGAATGAAGGAGACATCGTTGAAAAGGGGCAAGTGCTTGCACAGCTTGATCCTACTCGCCTTGCATCAAATGTTGGGGAATCTAAATCTTTATTGATTTCTGCGCAGGCAACCGCAGCGCGTTTACGTGCTGAAGTAAATGGTACACCTTTAAGCTTCCCTGAAGAAGTTCAAAAAAATCCTAAGCTTGTACAGGAAGAGACGGCACTCTATGTATCACGCCGTGCCAATTTAGACCAGTCCATTGAGGGGTATGAACAGGCCGCTAAACTGGTAAGACAAGAGCTTGCGATGACTGAACCCTTGGTCGCAAAAGGAGCAGCCAGTGAGGTTGAAGTATTGCGTTTAAAGCGAGAAGCTAACGATTTAAACAATAAAATCAATGACACACGAAATCAATATTATGTAAAGGCTCGCGAAGAATTATCTAAGGCCAATACGGATATACAAACTCAACAACAAGTGGTGAACGGTCGTAATGACAGCTTGTCACGTGCAGTATTTAAAGCGCCTGTACGTGGTGTCGTGAAAGAAATTGATGTCACAACATTAGGAGGGGTCATTCCTCAAAATGGTAAGCTCATGACGATTGTCCCTTTAGAGGATAAGTTGCTGATTGAAGCGCGTATTTCACCACGAGATATTGCTTTTATCCATCCAGGGCAAGAAGCCTTAGTCAAAATCACAGCCTATGATTATTCTATTTATGGTGGTCTAAATGGTAAGGTTACTGTGATTTCACCAGATACCATTCGTGATGAGGTGAAGCAGGATCAATTCTATTATCGTGTGTATATTCGTACTGACTCAGACCGTTTATACAACAAAGCCGGTAAAACTTTCAGCATTACCCCAGGTATGGTGGCAACTGTTGATATTCGTACTGGACAAAAAACCATTATGGATTACTTGTTGAAACCGTTTAATAAAGCCAAAGAAGCTTTACGCGAACGCTAATTTACCATTGATAAAAAACCTCGCATCATGCGAGGTTTTTTATTTGTGCTGTAAAAAGCTATAATCACGTTTTAAATTTTTATTTATGTTCTATGCCATTCACCCTTGCCAGTTCGGTAACTTTTGAAGAAGACATTAAAAAAAGTCGTTTCCAAGCGATCGCAGCAGTTGTTGAAAATGAACAACAAGTGAAAAGTTTTTTAGAACAAAACAAAGACTTGTCCACCACGCATCAATGCTGGGCATGGAAGATCGGCCATCATGTCCGTTTTAATGATGATGGCGAGCCTTCAGGAACAGCAGGGCGGCCAATACTTGCCACCATTGAAGGTAATGATTTAACCAATGTGATTGTATTGGTGAATCGTTGGTATGGTGGAATTAAACTGGGTACAGGTGGTTTGGTTCGTGCCTACGGTGGTTGCGCAGGACAATGTTTGCTCTTGGCAGAAAAAATCGAATTGATTGAAAAGAAAGAAATTCGTTTTGCGTGTTTGTTCAATGAATGGGCGATTATGCAATATGAGCTGATGCAGCAACAGATCGAGTATCAAGAACAATATACCGAAACAGGTGTCGTGATTGAGGCGCGAGTTCAAGTGCATCAAATTGAGCCATTAAGGTTAAAACTGCAAGATGTGAGTAGAGGACGTGAGCAACTGAAAGTCCTAGAGGAACAGGCACATGATGAATGATCCTTTATTAAAATACCGAGAGCAGCATAAGCATCGTTTGAACTATATGCCGTGGTTATATTGGACTTTAAAACCCAAACATCGCGAATGGGCTGAAGCATGGCAAGCCGAGTACCAAGCCTATTTGATGGATATGGAAACGGTTGAAATCGGTCAAAACTGCTTTATTTCACCCTTGGCCCATATCTTTGCTGAACGTGGTCGCAAGATCAGTATCGGAGATAATACCTTTATTGCTGCAGATTGTACTTTGCATGGCCCTTTAGAAATTGGCAATGAAGTGGCAATTAACCATCATTGTATTTTGGATGGCGGTCGTACAGGGATTAAGTTGCATGATCAAGTTCGAATTGCGGCTTATAGTCATCTATATGCATTTGATCATGGGATGGAAATGGATCGTCCGATCTATCAACAACCTGTTACGTCTAAAGGCATTGAGATTGGTCGAGATGTCTGGCTAGGAGCACACGTTGGAATTAAAGATGGAATCAAAATTGGCGATCATGCTGTAGTGGGAATGAACAGTATGGTGACCAAAAATGTTGAGGATTATGCAGTGGTTGCAGGGAACCCCGCAAAATTAATTCGTTACCGAAGCGAATAAAAAAGTGTATGAGATTCGATACATAAATTTAACCCACCATGCTTTTATCTATGTTAAGTTAAAAATAAGTAGAAGACCTAAGGTACATACCTAGAGAGAGGCGAAAATGAACCGTGTAATTGCATGTATTGATTCTTCACCCTGCATTGATGCTGTTGCAGAAGCCGCAGTATGGGTTGCGAAACAAACGCAAAGAGAGTTGGTACTGTTGCAAATCTTGGACTATTACCCAGCTAGTTATCATTTAGGTGAAATCAGTGGCGTGATTGGCTTTGAAAGCAATGCCATGCTGCTCAAAGAACTTGCAGAGTTGGAACAGAAACAAAGTGAGTTAGCGCTCGATTATAGTAATAATTTACTCAAACACATTTCCGAATTGATTGAAAAACAATACGGCCTAACGAGCACCAAAATTCAAGAAAAAGGCGACTTCCTAGAACAAAGCTTTAATCTTCTCAATGAAAATGATGTGGTGATTATCGGTCGAGTGGGTGAGCGTGCTGCTGAGAAGAACAAGCCAATTGGAAGTAATGTTGAAAACTTTATTCGTGGTGCAAATTGTACGGTTATTACTGTTGGGGAACATTTCCAGCCACCAAAACGCTTTATCTTTGCTTATGAATATTCACCGACCTGCCAAAAGATGTTGCAACGTATTGCACAAAGTGATTTGTTGAAAACATTACAATGCCATTTGCTTTATGTAGGTGATCACCCAGAAATGTTGGCTGAACCTGAAAAGTACCTCACTGATGCAGGTCTGGAAGTGGTTTCAGTCTATCGTTATGGTGATGTGGCACAAAATATTCTTGAATATCAAAGAGAACATGATATTCAATTGATTGTACTGGGTGCATTTAGCCACAGTAAAATTCACCAATTCTTCTTGGGCAGTATCACGACAACGATCTTCCGAAATGCAAATGTTCCACTATTAGTTGCTAAGTGATTCATTTTATTCCATATAGTTATCCGCAATTCCTGTGGATAACTGTATGGAAAAGCACTGGAGATAAATATAATTTGTTGATATTACACAACTAAATTAAATAGGTTGTTTTTTAATCTCTATTTTACGATTGCAATGGCAAAACCATCATGACCTTTTGAACCAACCGTTTGCAAAGCCGTGCAAGAAAGCAACTGAGGATGATCTTTCAAAGCCGTGAATGCTTCACGGATTCCTTCAATACTTGGTTTCTTATTATTTTCATCAATGATCGCACCTGCACGAATCACATTGTCTAATACAATGATTGTGCCTGGATGAGACAGTTTCAGACTGAGTTCAAAATATTCTCGGTAGCTTTGCTTATCGGCATCAATAAATATCAAATCAAATGCTTCGCTGCCTTCAGCAATCAGCTGATTCATGATATCTGCACCACGGCCTTTTTTGAGTTCGATGTTGGTTGGCATATTGGCATAGTCAATATTTTCCTGAGCAATGATGACGTGCGTATCACGTCCTTCAACCGTCAGTAGATAGCCATCTTCAGGAAGGGCTTTGGCTAGCCAAATGGTACTATATGCACCGAATGTACCGAGTTCTAATACGCGTTTGCATTGATTCATCTGAATCAACATTTGCAAAAACATGCCTTGATTAGGTGCAACAGCCAAATGATTAGAAAAGCCCTGAGTATCGGTATTGTCTAACGCATGTTGAAGTCTTGGGTCTGTGGGAATTAAATGTGAATTGATATAGTCATCAATCTCGGTCCACATCTGTTGCATAATCAAGTTTACCTATGAATCTGTTAGCTGCATTTTAAACATTTATGCTCAGAGTGCAATTTGATTGCTGTATGAATCATCATCATGAAACAAAAAAGAGATCATTTAGATCTCTTTTTATGGTGATATCTGTTTTAGAAATTACACATTGAACTGTTTCGAGTAAGGTCTGGCCCCCAAGTTCGATAGCCTTGGGTATCAATATGGATTTGACCAGAACTATATAAACCAATACCTAAATCTAGGCTTTGACCATGCTGCGCCCAAAATTGGCATAACTTGAATTTTGTTTGTTCAATAAAAGCATAGTCTTGTGGCTGAGGATATTCTGGCCCGATGCGGAAATCGATAGCCGAATTGAATAAGTGCTTTGAAGAACCTGCACCACCAGCACACTGGTTTAGTGGTAAATCACGATAGACTGAAGTAACTTCAAAATCCGTTAAGACTTTTGCTGCGACAAGATATTTAAAGACACGTAAGGTTGGAAGGGCATTTCCCCATAACTCACGGTTAGGCACCATATATTCTGAACGACCGCATTTTTGCCAGTCTCGTGCAGTACGTAGCAACTCAAAACTTGGAACAATATGGGCTACATTATTACGGTTTAGGAATTGCTCGTATTCACGGACACGTGCATAGTTGTCGCCTTGATTGAGCCATTGGCGGTAAGAGGCTGGTTCAACTTTATTGGGAATTGGGCGTGTAAAAGTGACTTGTTCTTGTGGGATATAAATTCTTTTACCTTGGTTTTGATTTACTTTTGTTGTGGAGCTGGTACAACCCACCATCATCACAGGGATGATAAATAATGATAATAGACCCTGTAATTTATTTCGCATCATAAAAAGGCAGTTCAAATCTGTAGGCGTATTATTTTAATGCAAAATAGCGCATGAATAATGATGTAATTGCAAAGAAATGTGTGATTCAGGTATAAAAAAGGCCAGTATTACTGGCCATTTCAATTATTTTTCTAAATATTGTAGTTTGTCTGGTTTGCCATTCCAATCTTCACGGTCAGCTGGTTGTTCACCAATTTGCGTGATGTTATTACCCGCCCATTTTTCTGATAATTCAGCATTGAGCTCGATAAAGACTTCTTGACCTTCTGGTAATTCATCTTCAGAGAAGATTGCATTTGCAGGGCATTCAGGTTCACAGAGTGCACAATCAATACATTCATCTGGATTGATTACAAGGAAGTTAGGACCTTCGTAGAAGCAGTCAACAGGACAAACTTCAACACAATCTTGATATTTACATTTAATACAATTTTCAGTGACAACGAAGGTCATGGCGGCAGCTACCTAAAAAATATGGTTTTCATCTTCAATGGTGTATTTTAGGCAAAAAAGACCGACATAAACAATTCCTTTTATTGATATTTATTATTCGTATCAATGAAATGGACTTATTTATATGACTTTTGTTGATAATAACTCTCAAAAACAGACTTAATGACTCGATTTGTGTCTCTTTTTTAAGCCGCCACCATCTTGTTTATTGACGGTTGCCCAAGCAATACGTTCAGCTTCTTCCTGAGAGTGGCCTTGTTGCAATTCACTTTCCTCAATGTGCTTCGCTTGCCTTTTCTGTTTTGCTGTATAAGCAGATTTATCACCACGAGACATGATTTTTTCCTCTACATATATGGTTTTGATACAGGAATAGCATGGTTGGCAGGGTGAGTCGGTGAGCAATTGTTCCTTTTAAGCGCAGCTATGTAAAGAAGCTCTATCATTCATGATAGAGCTTCTTCGGGTAGATCAACTTTCAAGTGTTTGAGTTGTCTTATATAAAGCTTTCAATTGATAAAGTTGTTCAAGTGCCTGACGTGGTGTCAGGTCATCTACATCAATATTTTGTAACAACTCTAATGCAGGAGATTTTGCTTCAACCTCAATCACTTTCTCAACGACTTGAGTTTCGATCTCATGTTCAACAGCACTAAACAAATCATTTTGCACGCTACTTTGCAAATGTTGATGCTGTTGTTTTTCTAGAATCTTCAAGCGTTTTTGTGCTTCTTTAATCACGTTGGCAGGAATACCTGCTAATTTGGCAACTTGTAAACCATGACTTTGGCTGGCAGGGCCATGTTGAACTTTATGCAGCAAAATTAAATTACCGTTCAGTTCTTGGGCGGTAACATGATAGTTATCAATGCCCGCTTCGCTACCCAATTCAGTCAACTCAAAGTAATGTGTTGCGAATAGGCAGAGGCATTTAACCCGTTTGGTTAAATCAACAACGCAAGCCCAAGCCAAAGAAAGACCGTCATAGGTACTGGTACCACGACCAACCTCATCCATCAGCACTAAAGACTGACTGGTGGCATGGTGCAGGATCTGAGAAGTTTCAGTCATCTCGACCATAAAGGTAGATTTACCTGTCGATAAATCATCAGCAGAACCAATACGAGTAAAGATACGGTCAATCGAACCCAGTTTTGCTGATTTAGCAGGTACAAAACTACCGCAATACGCAAGCAGACTAATCAAGGCAGTCTGACGCATAAAGGTCGATTTACCGCCCATGTTTGGCCCTGTAATAATCGCCATACGGTGTTGGCTATCTAGGAAGGTATCATTCGGTGTAAAAGGTGCCTTATTTAAAGCTTCAACAACAGGGTGGCGACCTGCCTGAATTTTGATACTGGTTTCAGGCGTATATTCTGGTCTAGCCCAATTGTTGAGTCGAGCTTGATGTGCAAAGTTTGCAAGCACATCAATATAGGCAATTGCAGCACTCATCATCTGCAAATGCGCAATTTTTTGACGCAATTCATCGAGTAATGATTCAAACAAAAGTTTTTCACGGGCGAGGGCACGTGATTCGCTAGAAAGAACTTTATCTTCAAAGCCTTTCAGTTCTGGCGTGATATAACGCTCAGCATTTTTGAGGGTTTGACGACGAATATAGTCTGCTGGTGCTTGTTCTGCCTGCGCACGAGTGAGTTCAATATAATAACCACTGACACGGTTGTAGCCGATTTTCAGGGTATTGATCCCAGTACGTTCGCGCTCTTTAATTTCCAAGTCAATCAGGAATTGCCCAGCATGATCACGGATTTTACGTAACTCATCTAGTTCTTCATCATAACCTTCTGCAATTACATTGCCATCACGTAACAATACGGGAGGGCTTTCAACAATTGCAGCCATCAAATGTTGATGCAGGCTCTTAAAGTCGCCAAGCTCTTCATCTAATTGAACTAATAACTTAGATTGCTGGGTTTTTAAAACAGGATCTAAGGCGTGGCGTAGGAAAGGGATTTGTGCACAAGCTTGACGCAGTTGTACTAAATCTCGTGGACGAGCGCTGCCTAGCGCAACACGACTCAGTACACGTTCAATATCGCCAATTTCTTTTAAAACTAGACGAAGCGGTGATTCATGATAGCCCTTTAACAATTGTTCGGTTGCATCAAGACGCGCATCTAAAACCGCAGTGTCACGAATAGGCTGCATTAACGTGCGGCTCAGTAAGCGTCCGCCCATCGCTGTTTGGCAGTCATTAATCAATTGGAACAGCGATGTACCATGATCAAACAACGGTTCAATAATTTCTAAATTACGACGCGTGATTGGATCAAGTGCAATGAAGTCTGTACTTTGTTCAATTTGAATTGAACGAATATGCGGTAAAGCTGTTTTTTGGGTTTCTTTGGCATAGTGAATCAATGCCGCGGCGGCTGCTTTCGCGAGTGGAATCGGATCTAATCCAAACCCAGATAACGTTGAAACACTCAACTGATCGCACAACGTTTTTTGCGCATTATTTAAATTAAAATCAACGTTTGGACGTTTGGTGATTGGACAGTCCAGATTTTTCTTAATCTGTTCAATAATATTTTTATCAATAAGATCTTCGTCAATGAGGATTTCGCTTGGCATTAAACGCGCCAGCTCTATTGCAAGTTGTTCCGGTTTATAGTCTTGTTGTTGAACTTTAAAAATACCTGCGCTCAAGTCGAGCAAAGCAAAACCAATTTGATTTTGTTGAATACATAGTGCGACTAGATTTGACGATTGATAGCTGCCAAGTAAGGCATCATCGGTTAAGGTTCCTGGCGTTAAAATACGGACAACTTTACGTTCTACAGGACCTTTGCCTGTGACTTCACCGACTTGTTCACAGATCGCGACAGTACGTCCAGCTTTGACTAAACGCGCGAGATAACCTTCTGCTGCATGATAAGGAACGCCAGCCATTGGAATCGGTTGACCACTGGCTTTGCCACGATGAGTCAGGGTAATACCTAAAAGTTTGGCTGCTAAATGCGCATCTTCAAAGAATAGCTCGTAAAAGTCACCCATACGGTAGAACAGCAATGCATGCTGATAGTCTGTTTTGACTTTGAGATACTGCTGCATCATCGGCGTATGAGATGAAAGGTCAGCCATGATTTCAGCGCTATTCATGTATGTTAAATCCTTAAATTTAAATAATAAATAAGTGTAATTTGAACGTTTGGCTGTCTCGCCAATTCTAACAGCCACTGTAAAATTCGACTTAATTGCGAAGGAAGTATACCTTTCCAAGGCTTTCTTTTCTGTCAAAATTGAGTCAACAGGGTATGAGAAATTAAATGACTTCCTCAGTCGCTCATCTTAACAAATTGAGAAAGATTCACAAAAAGGAATCCGCGATGTGTGAAGAAATAAACGGCAAAAGAATGGTACTCGATGAACTAGAGTAATCGGCCAAGTGTCGCCATAGCATTAAAATTGGTAAGCAAAAATAGCTTAGATTGTTTGCTTAGGTCTCTTTTAAATCTGAAAAATAATGTCCTTAATTGTTTGGTTTAATGGGTTTTATTGCGAATATCAGTGTTTAAAATGTGTAACAAATTATTCAAAAAATAATTAAACTATAAACTTTAATTCTGTATATCATGTTGATATTTAATTGATTTGTTCATCTTTATTTAGCTTATATATGATTCTTAAAAAAATAAACTCAATCCTGAAAGATTAGGCATAATCAGAGCAACTATTGTCAAAAAGGTCAACATAAATGGATCCCTCGCCGGGTACAAATTTAAAATACAATTTCATGACTCCTTGTTTTTGTTTAAGGAGTAAATAATGGAATTTTTATTAGATCCAGGGATTTGGGTAGGTTTGCTTACTCTGATCGTTTTAGAGATTGTTTTAGGGATTGATAATCTCGTCTTTATTGCCATTTTGGCAGATAAACTTCCTCCTTCCCAACGTGATAAAGCCAGAATCATTGGTTTATCTCTCGCATTGATTATGCGTTTGGGCTTATTGTTCGCTATTTCTTGGTTAGTCACCTTAACCAAACCGCTTATTTTTATTTTTGACTGGTCTTTTTCGGGACGTGATCTGATTCTTTTATTCGGTGGTTTATTCTTACTCTATAAGGCGGTAAGTGAATTACATGAACGGATGGAAGGCAAAGCGGAAGTCAAAATTACCACCAATGTGGTTTATGCGAGCTTCACCGCAGTTGTAGCGCAAATTGTCGTATTGGATGCCGTGTTCTCATTAGACTCGGTGATTACTGCCATTGGTATGGTGGATAATATCTACGTCATGATGGTGGCGATGGTTGTGGCCATGCTGGTGATGTTGCTTGCTTCTAAACCATTAACGGAGTTTGTGAATCGACACCCAACCGTCATCATTCTCTGCTTAAGCTTTTTACTGTTAATTGGTATTAGCTTAATTGCCGAAGGCTTTGGTTTCCATATTCCTAAAGGTTATATCTATTCGGGTATTGGTGTTGCGATTGTCATTGAGGCATTTAATCAGTTTACGCAACGTAACCGTTCCAAGCATGAGTCGAAGATTCCGTTACGGAATCGAACCGCAGATACGATTTTAAAGCTCATGGGTGGCAAGGCTGAAACCACTGCGACAAATCCGCAGCAACATTTGGAAGCGCAAGACACATTTGATGATCAAGAACGTTATATGATTGGTGGGGTATTAATGCTGGCAGAACGATCTGTCGCATCAATCATGACGCCACGTAGTCAAATATCGTGGATTAACATTGATGAAACGCCTGAGAAAATTCGAGAGCAGGTTTTATCTGTACCGCATAGCTTATTTCCAGTCTGTCGAGGCAGCTTAGACAAAGTTCTGAGTGTGGTTCGCGCCAAGGAAATTTTGGATGTGTTGGATGATGAAACGCAATTAAAATCTTTGATCAAAGCACAACGTCCGATTTTTATTTTTGAAAAAATGAAAGTGATTGATGTGATCAATACATTGCGAACTTCCAAAGGTTCATTGGTACTGGTCAATGATGAGTTTGGAAATGTGCAGGGTGTGATTTCACCTTTAGACGTTTTTGAAGCCATTGCGGGTGAGTTTCCAGATGCAGATGAACAGCTTGATTTGATTCAAGTTGATGAAAGCACTTGGAAAGCTTCAGGCACTTTAGATTTGTATCAACTTGAATTACAGTTAGGCGTCGATTTAGTCGATGAAGAGACCGCTTATATTACCGTGTCGGGACTTATTCTCGATAAAAGTAATGGCCTAGTGGAAGTCGGCTCAATGCTGGACTATCAGGACTTACAATTTGAAGTGGTCGAGATGGAGAGCAATCGGATTAAAACGGTAATGATTCGATTAAAGTAAATCATCTTGCTAAAAGCAGCGTTCAGGGTTTGATAAAATTTTGAACTCGAATATAAAAGTCTGAATCAGGGGAGTAGTTTGTGATCAACAGACTGCTCCTTTTTTAAATGTACAATAAGTAAAAAAGTAAACATATGCACCTTTAAGCCGTTATGATTGATCCTGATAATGACAGTCTTAAATTGGACACTAAAAAATGAAAAAAATCATCTTGGCATGTTCTATTTTGCTGCAAATACCGACCTATAGCCTAGCCAATGATTCAACGGGCTATGTGGGTACAGGCGGAGTGGCCTATCTTAAAAATGCGCATGTTGCGATGCAAAGTGAAGATTTATTTATTAGTAAGAAGCTGATTAAAGTGGATTACCTTTATAAAAATTTAAGCAATAAAGATGTGACGGAAACCATTTTGTTTCCCTTACCACGTATTGATAACTTCTTTGATTCGGATTTTGCCCATACCGAAGCACTATTAAAAAGCTTTAAAATTATTGTTGATGGTCAAAATATTCAGCCAGAAATGCATGTGCGCACCTTTATCCAAAGAGATGAAAAGTCACCGTTAATTGATGCAACAGATGTATTTAAACAATGTGGTTTTAGCCAAACAGAGATGCTTAATCCTTGGATGCGTAACAATGATGACTATAGCTATTTTGTCGATAAATTAAAGCGATGTAAGCAGCCACAAATACGGAAGATATTGGCGAATTTTAAAAAAGATGATGAAATTCCATGGTCATCTCAAGTGATTTATAGTTGGAAGCAGACCTTTAAAGCCAATGCGTTGACCAAAATTCAGCATCAATATCAACCTTTGGTGGGTGGTTCTGTTGCGCTATATCCTGATGAATACAATCAGAACTTTTGTATGGATGCGCAATTTAAACAAGGCTTAAAAAAAGCCAAAGCAGAAAATTCACCGTTTAACGCTTTAAGCTATATTCTGACCACAGGTGCAAATTGGGCTAAACCGATTGAAAATTTTAAATTGACGATTGAGCGTGATAAGAATGAATTGGTTTCATTTTGTTGGAATGGCAAAGTCGAAAAAATTAGTCCAACTCAATTTCAGATGACCAAGCGTAACTTCGTTCCCAAGCAGGATTTGGATATTATTTTTGTAAGAGTGAAATAAGTCGGTTTGCAAATGACTGCAAGAAAAATCAATAAATAAGTAGCTTAATCAGGCTTTTCACTCTCATACTATCGAGTTAGAAAGGGACATTTAACTCAGGATTGAACGTGAATTTAAAGAATCTGGAAGCATTTTACTGGGTGGTGACGCTGAATAGTTTTAATAAGGCAGCGACAAAATTACAAACCACCCAGCCTGCGGTATCACAGAAAATCACTGCTATTGAAAATGACTTAGGATTTAAAGTTTTAGATCGAAGTTTTCGTCAACTGAAACCCACGCATAAGGGGATGACCTTATTTAAATATGCTGAAAAGTTGATGCGTTTAGAAACTGAACTGATCGCAGAATTAACTGAAAATCAGCATTTGACTGGCACAATTCGTTTGGGCGTATCGGAAACCATTGTCTACACATGGTTGGTGGAATATATCGAGAAAGTTCAGCAAGAATTCCCTAAAGTTTCTGTAGAAATCGTGGTTGATTTGACTCCAAATTTACAAGAAGGTGTACGCACAGGTGATCTGGATATGGCCTTTTTACTTGGACCAACGCTGGCTTTTGAATGTATTGAACAGGCATTGTGTGATTTTGAACTCAGCTTCTTGGCTTCACCTTCATTTAAAGGGGGGATTGCTCAAATGTCATTTAAGACCTTAATGTCACATACCATTTTAACCTATCCAAAAATTACCTACCCCTATAAAGAGCTGAAAGCAAAAATGAAGGAACAGGGGCTAGATGAGCCACTTTCGATCACCAGTTATTCTTTGGCAACCTTGTTACGTCTTGCTGAACAAGGCTTGGGGATCGCTGTGGTGCCGACCTTAACCGCTTTAAAAGAAATTACCGATGGTCGATTAGAAATATTAAATACGCCAATCAAGTTAAAAACCTTTCACTTTACCTCAATTTATATTCAAGGTAATGATGCTGCATTGAAAGAAAAATTAACCGATGTCGCCGTGATGGTTTCTGAAAGCGCGATGAAAAGCTTGAATGAGAAAATAAAAATTTGAGGTGCTTAAAGTAAGCTTCTGTAAGAGCCGTGTATGTGGGAATCCAACAGCTGCTGAGTTAAAAAATTATAAAAGCAGCTTATCAGGAGTGATAAGTAAAATTTATCTTCGAACTAATCATAAATAAAAAGTAATTAAATTCAATGGATTGGTTTTAATTTTATATCTAAAAAGTCGTATTGTTCAGTTGGCTTGCATATGTTTTTATTTGAACGAGAAGATTTTATTACCCATCGCTGAGTGGGAGAACAGGGAATCTTTGTGATTTAAAAAGGATTAAAGAAGATCGTTTATAAACAAAATGATGCTCTTGGATCAAGTCAAAAATAGCGTTATTGAGCTCAAATGGATGAGGAACGCATCAATATGTCTTTACTGAAATCTTCTTTGCTATCAGATCGCCAATGGGCCATTGTCGCCTCCATTTTTATGATGGCAACCTCTGCCATGGGACCCGGATTTTTAACCCAAACTGCTGTGTTTACAGTGAAATTAGGTGCCGCATTTGGTTTTGCCATTTTAGTTTCAATTTTGATTGATTATGTGGTGCAGCAGAATATTTGGCGTGTAGTGACGCTCACGCAAATGCGTGCATCCGATATCGCCAATAAGGCCTTACCAGGCAGTGGTTATTTACTTGCATTTCTGGTGATTCTAGGCGGTTTCTTCTTTAGTATCGGAAATATTGCAGGTGCTGCATTAGGTCTTAATGCACTGTTTGGTCTGGATACCAAATGGGGCGGTATCCTCAGCGGTGCATTGGCGATTTTGATTTTCGCCTCCAGAAAAGCCACACTTGCCATGGATAAAAGCATGATCGTATTGGGATTGTTGAAAATCATCCTGATCATCATTGTGGCAGTCATTGTGATGCCTCCTGTTGGGCAGGCGGTACAGCAAACCTTTGCGCCAGATCAAATCGACTTTGCCATTATTACCACCATTGTCGGTGGCACGGTGGGTGGTTATATCTGCTATGCAGGTGCCCATCGTTTACTCGATAAAGGTGCTGTTGGCCCTGAAAATATCGATGAAGTTGCTAAAGCTGCGACCAAGGGCATTATTGTTGTCGGTATCATGCGCTACGTATTGTTTTTAGCATTCTTAGGCGTGGTGGTGAGCGGTGCAACTATTGATTTAGCCAGCCATGACGCCAATCCGGCAGCACAAGCATTCCAATATGCAGCGGGTACATTCGGTTTTAAATTATTCGGTTTAATTTTCTGGGCAGCGGGTATTAGTAGCACCATTGGCGCAGCATATACTTCAGTATCATTCTTTAGTGCATTTAAAAAGAACTTAACACCAAAACAAAGCAACTATACAACCATTACCTTTATCGCATTGGCGTTATTACTCTATGTGGTATTGGGTGCAACTCCGGCAGGCCTACTCATTTTTGTAGGTGGTTTTAACGGTCTGGTGTTGCCAATTGGCCTTACAATTTTTGTGTATGTTGCGGCTTGCCGTAGAGACTTGATGGGCAATTATAATTATCCAAAATGGTTAATTGTTTTAGGCGCACTCACCTGTGTATTGACGTGGTGGATGGGCTATATGTCATTTACGACCGTGTTTAACTATTTGACCAAACTTTAAGCCAGCTAATCGTACAGCGAAAAAGGAATGATGCCATGTTTGTAGATTTAAACAGTGATTTGGGCGAAAGCTTTGGCTCCTGGAAAATGGGCAATGATGACCAGATTTTACCTGTGGTGACCAGTGCCAATATCGCATGTGGTTTTCATGCAGGCGATCCTTTGGGGATTTTAAAAACGGTTCGTAAAGCCGTTGAATTGGGCGTCACGATTGGGGCGCATGTGTCTTATCCCGATCTGGTTGGTTTTGGCCGCCGTAATATGGATGTGTCACGTGACGAACTGATTGCCGATGTGCTGTATCAAGTTTCTGCACTCGATGGCTTAGCTAAAGTGGCTGGCTCAAAAGTGCAATACGTTAAACCTCATGGTGCGCTCTACAACACCATTGCCTATGATCAAGCTCAGGCAGCCGCAGTGATTGATGCGATTAAGATGTACAACCCTGAACTGGTTTTGGTGGCTTTGGCTGGGTCGAACTTAGTCGAGCAGGCACGTGCGGCTGGCTTAAAAGTGGTGTCTGAGGCATTTGCAGACCGCGCTTATAACAGCGATGGTTCATTGGTCTCTCGTCGTCTAGAAGGTGCGGTTTTACACGACTCGGCATTTGTGGCGAGCCGTGTGGTGTCTATGCTTAAAAATGGTGGGGTCGAGTCAATTGACGGCGTATTTACCCCAATTCAAGCCGACACTATTTGCTTACATGGCGACACTGACGGTGCACTAGAAATGTCGGCAGCCATTAAAGACGAGCTTGTAAAAAACAAGATTGAAATCCGCCCGTTTGTAAATAAAGCATAAGGATGAGCACAATGTATAAGGATATTAAAGTCGACCCAGCTCAGCTTGAAGCAGCATTAGATGCGCGTTTAAAAATCCGTGCAGGTTTTGATAAACCAACGGCAGGTATGGCGGCTGGCATGACGCAGGTCAATATGATTTCGGTGCCAAAAGAGTGGGCGTATGACTTTTTACTCTATGCACACCGTAACCCGCAAAGCTGTCCAGTGCTTGATGTGCTCGAAGAAGGTATTTATGCAACCAAGCTTGCTGCAGACTCAGACATCCGCACCGATTTTCCACGCTATCGCATTTGGAAAGAGGGCAAAATGGTCGATGAAGTGACCGATGCCAGCGAGATGTATAACGCTCATCCTGATTTGGTGACTTTCTTGATTGGTTGCAGTTTTTCATTTGAAACCGCTTTGCAAGAAGCGGGTATTGAAGTTCGCCATATTCATGATGACACCAATGTGCCGATGTATTTGAGCAATATTCAGTGTGAACCAGCAGGGCGTATTTCAGGAAACATGGTGGTTTCTATGCGACCCATTCCATCGCATCAAATTAGTGAAGCGGTAAAAATTACATCACGTATGCCAAGCGTGCATGGTGCACCTGTGCATATTGGTCATCCTGAAAGCTTAGGAATTTTGGATATAAATAAGCCTGACTTTGGTGATGCTTCTCGTATTGAGGTGGGTGAAATTCCAGTGTTTTGGGCATGTGGGGTAACACCGCAAGCAGCCATTATGAACTCGAAAATTCCTTTTGCGATTAGTCATGCACCGGGTCACATGTTGATTACCGACATTCCTGACCGTGCTTGGATGGGCTAATTGGACTAAAGAACAATTAATAAGGATAAGCAAATGCGTTTTTTATCGGTAAACGCCGATTGTTTCCTGATTGAGCTTGCGAGCCTAGAAGAAACTTTGGCGTTGTACAATAAATTGCAACATACGCAATTGAATGGAATTAAAGACTTAGTCCCTGCTGCAAAAACAATTTTGGTTTTTTTTAACGAGCTTGCAACCAATTTTAAAACGTTGGTTGCTTCAATTCAAAGCCTTAAAGTTGATTCTGGATTTGAGCGTAGCAGCCAAGAAGTGATTGTGCCGATTCGTTACGATGGTGAAGACCTTGCTCAGGTTGCCGAGTTACAAGGCTTGTCTGTTGCCGATGTGATTAGAACGCATCACCAAAGCATATGGAATGTGGCTTTTATTGGTTTTGCGCCAGGCTTTGCTTATATGAGCAGTCCCGATAAGCCCTTTACCGATATTCCACGCTTAACGGTTCCGCGCAAAAAAATACCGTCAGGTTCTTTGGGCTTGGCTGGAAAATACTCTGGTATTTACCCCAAAGACAGCCCAGGTGGCTGGCAGCTGATTGGTACTACATCAGAAAAAATGTGGGATTTAGAACGTAAAAATCCTGCATTACTGTTACCGGGCATGACCGTACATTTTGAAGATGTCACGCATCGTCCAACCACTGTGAGTGTACCGCAGCAAATTACCCGTACAGTTGAGCCGAAACAATCTGTGCCGTTATTTACGATCACTGCACCAAGTTTACAGATGTTGATTCAAGACGAAGGGCGCTTAAACCAGACCAATATTGGAGTTGGGGTTGCAGGTGTAATGGATTCATCTGCCATGCATAGTGCTAACCGTATTGTAGGTAATCCAACCGATACCCCCGTTATTGAAGTTTTAAATGGTGGCTTAAAGGCAAAAATGCAGTCTGCGGGTGTTATTGCAGTTGCAGGTGCCATTTCAAATATTCGTGTGAAATTTGCTGATGGTCAAAGCGCAGACTTTGCAAGCTATCAACCGATTGATTTAGACGAAGGTGATGAATTTCAAATTCAGCCACCGACAGCAGGCTTAAGAAACTGTCTGGCAGTTCGCGGCGGCATCGATGTTGAACCAGTGCTCAATAGTGCTTCGTTTGACAGCTTGGCAGTGTTAGGGCCAGAGCCTTTAAAGCTTGGAGATACCATTTATCAAGGACAGGTGAGGGCTGCCAACATTAGCGTAAATGAAGTAGGCAAAAGTGACTTGCCACAAGCTGGCGAAGTTGTTGAGTTGGACATTATGATGGGGCCACGCACTGACTGGTTTGAACAAGACAGTATTGAACTGCTCTGTCAACAAGAATGGCTGGTAACGAACGAAAGCAACCGAGTTGGGCTAAGACTTTCAGGTGAGCAGCCTTTAACTCGCAAAATTACCCATGAACTGGAAAGTGAAGGCACATGTATTGGTGCTTTGCAGATTCCACCGAGTGGTCAGCCTGTTTTATTTATGAATGATCATCCTTTAACGGGCGGATATCCAGTCATTGCTTCTGTTGCTAAACACCATTGGGACTTGGTAGCACAGATTCCAGCAGGTTGCCGTATCAAATTTAAAAAAATTGCCGAATTTACAGATTTTGAGAATGAATGATGAATACAGAAAAATTATTGATTGCGAATCGTGGTGAAATTGCCGTTCGTATTGTCCATGCTTGCCGTGATATGGGCATTTCATCGGTCGCATTATATGCAGATGATGATATTGGCAGCATGCATGTGGAACTTGCAGATGAAGCATGGGGTTTGGCTGGTGCTACCGCTAGCGAAACTTATTTAAATATTGCTGCCATTATCGAGATTGCAAAGAAATCCAAAGCGACCATGGTCCATCCAGGTTATGGCTTTTTATCTGAACGTGCTGAATTTTCCCAAGCCGTGATTGATGCGGGCTTAAAATGGGTCGGGCCATCACCAAGTGCCATTGAAAAGCTAGGCGATAAAATCGAAGCACGTAAAATTGCTGCTTCAGTTGGTGCGCCCTTAGTTCAGGGTACACAAGACCCACTTAATAATGCAGAGGAAGCTTTAGAGTTTGCCAAAAAATTTGGTTTGCCGATTGCCATTAAAGCTGCGTTTGGTGGCGGTGGCCGTGGATTAAAAGTTGCGTGGAAACTCGAAGAAGTCAAAGAGCTTTATGAGTCGGCAGTACGTGAGGCAAAAGCTGCTTTTGGCCGTGGTGAGTGTTTTGTCGAGCAATATCTCGATCAACCGCGTCATGTCGAAGCACAAGTGATTGCTGATCAACATGGCAATATTGTAGTGCTTGGTACACGTGATTGTTCGTTGCAACGTCGTAACCAAAAGTTAGTCGAAGAAGCGCCAGCGCCATTTATTAGTGATGAGATTTATCAGCAAATTTTAAGCTCGGCAAAAAACATTTGTCAGGCCGCAAACTATGTGGGTGCGGGTACAGTTGAATATTTACTGAGCCGTGACGGAAAGCTTTCATTCTTAGAAGTAAACACCCGTTTGCAAGTCGAACATCCAGTGACTGAAGAAACCTCAAAAGTCGATTTGGTGGTTGAGCAAATTCGCGTGGCGCAGGGCCATGAGCTTTCGATTAAAGAAACTCCAAAAGTACAAGGCCATGCGATTGAGTTTCGTATTAATGCCGAAGACCCAGCACGTGGGTTCATTCCTGCATTTGGTGTGCTGAGCTTATTTGAAGCGCCGTTTGGTCATGGTGTACGTGTTGATACAGGTGTTCGCATGGGCTCATTAGTATCTAGCCACTTTGACTCACTCATGGCAAAACTGATTGTCACCGGCCCAACCCGAGAAGTTGCAATTGCCCGTGCTAAGCGTGCATTGAAGCAATTTAAAATTGAAGGCGTAGCTTCGGTTTTAGACTTTCACCGTGCAGTACTCAATGAACCTGACTTTACCGATGAATTTAATGTACACACGCGTTGGATCGAAAATGACTTTAAACAAGAGTTAAAGCCAACCAAACGCGGCATTCCAAAGCATCAACAACCGATGTTACTGAGTTATATTGAAATTGATGGCAAGTTACATCGTTTAGGTTTACCTGCGGGTATGTTTGCACAAGGCCCAGCCGCCGCAGTTCAAGCCCAAACCGCCGAGCCAGAAATGAGTGCCGAGCATTTACTAGCCCCAATTAATGGTGTGATGAGCGCTTGGAGAGTTGAAAATGGTGAGCATGTCACCGAAGGTCAAGTGGTTGCGATTATGGAAGCCATGAAAATGGAAGTGCAGGTACTGGCACATCGTAGTGGTATTATGCAAATCGTGGCAGAACAGGGTGGTACTTATCAGGCAGAATCAATTATTGGCATAATTGAGTGATGTTTGAAACAAGTCTCTATCGCTAAAATTGAAGAATAGAAAAAAGCAAAGCGCTAATGATTTATCTCTTTGCTTATTTCTGTTGGATAAAGAGTTATTAAAAATAGTTAATTTTACTTTATTTATTTTTAAGTTAAACTTTATTATTGGTCGAGTTACTCTTTGTCTACCTGTTAGATATCAATGAAAAAAAATAATCATGCCGATAGTGATTTAAAAATAATATCGCCCAATTTTAAGCTTTTGGGTTTTAAATGTTTGTATTCTTTAATTTTTTGTATTTGTTGCATATTGTAGAGAGAAAACATAAGTTTGTTATAGTGTTTTTCTTATATATATGAATTTATTGATAAATATTTATTAAATTGCTTGTGTTTGTAATAAATTCTTGTAAATAGTGATAATTTTAATGTGCTAAATGCTAATAAATTTGGATTCAAAGGGGGTAAGGTCTATTCTTATAATAGAACTAAGGGGTAGGCGTGATATATAAGAAACCATTAGTATTAGATTTTGATAAAGTGAATGAAAATGATGAGGATAATGGTGGCGCATTATTTTTAAGAGGTGAGACAGTTTTTATCCTTGCAATGTGTCTATGGAATACAAATATTAGCTATAGTTTCTTATTCATTTATATTTTTATTTTTTTCGCCGAAAAAATAAATGATTTTTACTTTGTTGTGAGTTTTTCTCTGATATTTAGTCTTGTGGTTATTGTTTTGCTATTTTTTTTACTTTTCTTTGTTGAGATAGTTTTCTCTAATCGGTAATTAAAATATGATTTATAGAAAAATAATAAAAGTATAAATCTATTTTTAAGTTGAAAAGGAATAGTCGATTCATTGCAGTCATCAAATTATAAAACAAGCCCAACAGATTTATGATAATGATCATTCTTAATTGAGCTAGATAAATTTGTTTTGCTGGTAAAACAAAAAAATAAAATAATTATTAAACTCAGGTGTGCTATCACTCGCGTAAAAATTTGGATAGAGAATAAAAATAAATTTTTGTCGCCTCCTATGTTAACGACAGCTTCACAATCGTCAAACTTTCCTTGAAATGATAATTTTTTTTAGTGAAATGATAATTTTTTTATTCAGTTTTCCAGTAGATTTTTAGAACTATATGTGACTAATATCACAAAAAAAAGTTTTTTTGCAGTATTGGTGGGGTGGTGAGTGAGGGGGCTAT